>CAZGDL010000010.1:0-25437 GCA_964525075.1 uncultured Treponema sp. | reverse complement strand
TTGCTTGCTCGTCAGGTAGGTGTACCAAAGATTATCGTATTCTTGAACAAAGTTGATCAGGTTGATGATCCAGATCTTCTTGAATTGGTAGTTGAAGAAGTAAAAGATACTCTTAAGGAATATGGATTCTCAGAAGATACACCAATTATTAAGGGTTCTGCATTCAAAGCTTTGAATGACCCAACTCCAGAAAACACAGCTTGTATTGAAGAACTTCTTACAGCTATGGATACATGGTTTGATGATCCAATCCGTGATGATGAAAAACCATTCTTGATGCCAATTGAAGACATCTTCACAATTTCAGGACGTGGTACTGTAGTAACAGGTAAAATCGAACGTGGTGTTGTAAATATGAACGACGCTGTTCAGATTGTAGGTATTCGTCCAACAGCTGACACAACTGTAACAGGTATCGAAATGTTCCAGAAGACTCTTGATCAGGGTATGGCTGGTGATAACGTTGGTATCTTGCTCCGTGGTGTTGAAAAGAAAGATGTTGTACGTGGACAGGTTTTGGCAAAGCCAAATTCAATTACTCCACATACAAAGTTCGAAGCTCAGATCTACGTTCTTTCAAAGGAAGAAGGTGGACGTCACTCTCCATTCTTCACTGGATATCGCCCACAGTTCTACTTCAGAACTACAGATATTACAGGAACTATCGAACTTGAAGCTGGTACAGACATGGTAAAACCAGGCGATAACGTAAAAGTTATTGGTGATTTGATTCACCCAATCGCTATGGACGAAGGTCTTAAACTTGCTATCCGTGAAGGCGGTCACACAATCGCTTCTGGTCAGGTTACAAAAATTATTGAATAGTTTTTAATTTTTTTTCAAACGGTGGAGTTGGTATTGCTTATCAACTCCATTGTTGTGAAAAAAAGGAGTTAAATTAAAATGGCTAATGGAAAGATTCGTGTCAGACTTCGTGCATTTGATGTAGAACTGATCGACCAGAGTGCTAAAGCCATCGTGCAGACTGTACAGAAAGCAGGTGCTAAGGTTTCAGGACCTATCCCTCTTCCTACAAGAATTAATAAGGTAACTGTATTGCGTTCCCCACACGTAAATAAAAAATCACGTGAACAGTTTGAAATGCGTACACACAAACGCCTTATTGACATCATGAACCCATCACAAGATGTTATGGATTCTTTGATGAAGCTTGAACTTCCTGCCGGTGTTGACGTAGTAATCACACAGTAGTGAATTGACCCTTTATAGGGTTTACCCAATGGGTATTAAAGCGTAATGCTTTTAGATACAAGGTACGGTCCCTCTGGATTTGGGATGGCGGCCTAAATTAATCGGGAGTTTTGCGAAAGTTAGTAACAAAATCCCAAATAGGAGAATATCAGAATGAAAGGTCTGATTGCAAAAAAAGTTGGCATGACACAGATATTCGATGAAAGCGGTAATCTGACACCAGTTACTGTAATCCAGGTCGAGCCTAATGTTGTTATTGCCAAAAAAACAAAGGAAAATTGCGGTTATGATGCAGTTGTTCTTGGTTTAGAAGATATTAAAGCTTCTAAAGCTAACAAGGCATATGCCGGACAATTCCCAGAAAACATTAATCCAAAACGTCACTTGAAAGAGTTCCGTAACTTCGAAAAAGAAGTAAATATTGGAGATGTTGTTGGTCTTGAACTCTTTGATGGTACACGTTTCTTAGATGTAACTGCTACATCAAAAGGTAAAGGTTTCCAGGGTGTAATGAAGAGATGGGGTTTCCATGGTGGACGTGCTACTCATGGTTCTAAATTCCATCGTGAACCGGGTGGTACAGGTGAATGTACAACACCAGGACACAGTTTTAAGAATATTAAATTACCTGGACATATGGGTTTCAAAAAAATTACTGTACAGAATTTGAAGATCGTAAAAGTAGATCCAGAACTCAAAGTAATTATGGTTCGTGGTGCTGTTCCTGGAAATAAGGACTGTACTCTCATCGTGAAAGCCGCAGTAAAGAAATAGGAGATAGAATATGGAAAAGAAAGTATATTCAACTTCTGGAAAAGAACTGCGTACAATCACTCTTGATGATAAAGTATTCGGTCTTCCAGTAAATGAAGATGTAATTTATTACGCAATTACAAACGAATTGGCTAACAAACGTGTTGGTACTGCTTGTACAAAAACTCGTTCTGAAGTTCATGGTTCTAACAACAAGCCTTACAAACAGAAGGGTACAGGTAATGCACGTCGTGGTGATAAGAAATCTCCTATCACAGTAGGTGGTGGTACAATTTTTGGACCAAAACCAAGAGATTTTTCTTATTCAATTCCTAAAAAAGCAAAACAACTCGCTATGAAGTCTATTTTGAGTTCACATGCTCAGGGTGACAGACTTACAGTTGTTGAAGATTTTACTGTTGAAAGCGGTAAAACAAAGGATTTAGTAAAGATTCTTAGTAACTTTGCTAAAGATGAAAGAACTGTATTAATCTTGAAAGATGATGATGCTAAAATTAAGCAGGCTGCTCGTAACATTCCTAATCTTACATTCTTAGCTTATAACCGTCTTGAAGCTCATGATTTGTATTATGGACGCAAGGTTATCATTCTTGAATCAGCTGTAAAAAACTTGTCTGACTTCTATGCTGAAGATAAGGAGGCTAAATAATGAATTACGAAGATATTCTTATTAAGCCTGTTGTTTCTGAAAAAGCAAGTATGTTGCGCGAACAGAATAAATACGTTTTTATTGTTCGCCCAGACGCTACAAAAACACAGATTAAAGAAGCTGTAACTCGCTTGTTTAAGGTAAAAGTAGTTGACTGCACAACAATGAATGTGCTTGGTAAAATGAAACGACTTCGTGGTAAACCAGGTCGTACTGCATCTTACAAAAAAGCAATCGTACGTCTCGCTGAAGGCGAAACAATTGCTGCTTTTGAAGGTGTCTAAGACTGGTAGTTAATTAAGGGGATAAAAATGGCTCTTAAAGTATTTAAGCCAATGACAGCAGGTACACGTGGTCGTGTTGACTTGCGTCGTGACGAACTGACAACTGATAGACCCGAGAAAACTTTAGTGTCAGGTCGTAAGTCTAATGGTGGACGCGGAGCTGGTGGTCGTATTTCTGTACGTCATCAGGGTGGCGGTCACAAAAGACGTTATCGTGATATTGATTTCAAACGTGATAAGCACGGAATTCCTGGAACTGTTAAAACAATTGAATATGATCCAAACAGAAGTGCTAACATCGCTTTGATTTATTATGCAGACGGTGATAAACGTTATATCATCGCTCCTAAAGGTTTGCAGGTTGGCCAGAAGATTATGTCTGGTGATAATGCAACTCCTACAGTTGGAAATGCACTCCCTCTAAATGCAATTCCAGTTGGTTTCACTATTCATAACATTGAATTGACACTTGGTCAGGGTGGACAGCTTGTTCGTTCTGCTGGTGCTAGTGCAATGATCGCAGGTCGCGAAGGTGATTATGTAATCGTTCGCTTGCCTTCAAGTGAAATGAGAAAGATCAATGGAAAATGCTATGCTACAATCGGTGTTGTAGGAAACGAAGAACACATGAATGTTAAGCTTGGTAAAGCTGGTCACAGACGCTGGATGGGTATCCGCCCTACAGTTCGTGGTATGGCTATGAACCCTGTTGATCACCCACTTGGTGGTGGTGAAGGTGCTGGTAAAGGACGCAATCCTGTTACTCCTTGGGGACAGCCTTGTAAAGGTTACCAGACTCGTAACAAGAGAAAGACTTCTAGCAATTTCATTGTTAGTCGTCGTAAGAAATAGTTGCAGAGGAGATAATCGTGTCAAGATCTGTTAAAAAAGGACCTTTTGTAGAAAAATCACTTTACAAAAAGGTTCAGGCAATGAATAAGGAAGCAGACAAGAAAATGATTAAAACATATTCTCGCTGCTCAACAATTATCCCAGAAATGGTTGGAAACACTATTTCTGTTTACAATGGTAAATCATGGATTCCTGTATATATTACAGAAAACCTTGTTGGTCACAAGCTTGGTGAATTTGCACCAACTCGTACATTCAAGGGCCATGGTGGAACAGACAAAACAGCCGGTAAGGCTTAATTATAGGTGGATATTATGGCTGAGAAAAAAGGTTATGTAGCCACTTCTAAATTCCTGATTGCATCACCAACAAAGGTTCGTCCTGTTGCTCATGTAATTAATCAGAAATCCTACACTGAAGCTATGGCTATCTTGGCAAACATGCCACAGAAGGGTGCAACATTGATAAGCGCAACTTTGAAGTCTGCTGCTTCAAATGCACTTAACCAGAACAGTAAGTTGGATGAAGATATGCTTTACGTAAAAGAAATTAGAGTTGATGAAGGTCCAAGACTCAAGAGAGTTTGGTTCCGTGCTCGTGGTCGTGCAGATCAGCTCATTAAACGTATGTGTCATATTACCGTCATCGTTGACGAGAAGGCGGGGGAATAAAGTGGGTCAGAAAGTTAATCCTATTGGTTTGCGCCTGGGCGTAAACAAAACATGGCAGTCACGCTGGTATGCGTCTCCACGTGAATATGCAGATTTAGTTTTGGAAGATATTAAAATCCGAAAAATGGTTTCTGAACTTCCAGAATGTAAAAATGCAGATATAGCTGAAATCGAAATTGTACGCCATCCACAACGCGTAACAATTGTAATTCACACAGCTCGTCCTGGTGTAATTATTGGTGTAAAAGGTGCATCAATCGAAAAGATTAGTGCAGAAATTCAGGCACAGCTTACAAAGAAAGTGCAGATCAAAATTAAGGAAATCAAACGTGCAGATTTGAATGCTAATTTGATTGCTCAGAATATTGGTCGTCAGCTTGTTGGCCGTGGTTCATTCCGTAAGGCAATGAAACAGGCTGTAAGTAACGCTATGCGTGCTGGTGCTCAGGGTATTAAGGTTCGTCTTAGTGGTCGTCTTGGTGGAGCAGATATGTCTCGTACTGAAGAACACAAGGAAGGACGTGTACCACTTCACACACTTCGTGCTGATATTGACTATGGTACATTCGCAGCTCTTACTACATACGGAAAAATCGGTATTAAAGTATGGGTTTACAATGGAATGAACTATGGTATCGATCATAACGAAGATGCTGGTCAGCTTGTAAAGAAGCCAAGACGTCCTGCACGTCAGGCTGCTGAAAAGACTGATGGTGCTGAACCTGCTAAAAAGGCAAGGAGTTAGTAATGCCACTTAGTCCAAAAAGAGTAATTCACCGTAAGGTGCAGCGTGGTCGCGAAAAAGGTTTCGCAACTCGCGATAATAACATTGACTTCGGAGACATTGCTTTAGTTGCAATGGAGCCAAACTGGTTGGATGCTAGAGTAATCGAAGCAGCCCGTGTTGCTATCAACCGTAAATTGGATCGTAAAGGAAATGTATGGATTCGTATTTTCCCTGATAAGCCAATCACAAAAAAACCAGCTGAAGTTCGTATGGGTAAGGGTAAAGGTGCTCCAGATCATTGGGCAGCTGTACTTAAACCAGGTATGATTTTGTTTGAAGTAGGCGGTGTAGACCTCGAATTAGCTCACAGAGCTCTCGAACTTGCTGCTGATAAACTTCCAGTAAGAACAAAGATCGCTTACAAGCCAACACGAGACTAGGAGGAATAAGATGGCTGATTCAAAGAAAAAGAATGATAAAGAACTGTCTTATAATGAACTCGTAGCAAAACGTGACGAGCTTAAGAAAGAATACATGGATCTCCGTTTTAAGATGGTAATTTCTCATGTAGATAACCCAATGCAGAAACGTACTCTTCGTCGTGAAATCGCTCGTTTGAATACGTTTATTCAGCAGAAAAAATCTGCTGGTGAGAATAAGTAGGAGCTGAACCGTGGAAGAAAATACTGTTCAGACTGTAAAGAACGCAAAACGTTCATTCGTTGGTCTCGTAACTAGCGATAAAATGGACAAAACCATTGTTGTAACAATTGCAACAAAGAAAATGGATCGTCTTTACAAGAAATATGTTACTAGAACTAAGAAATACATGGCACAGGATGATAATAATGATGCTCATGTAGGTGATACAGTTCGTATTGTTGAATGCAGACCTTTGAGCAAAAACAAATGCTGGCGTCTTGCAGAAATTGTAGAACGTGCTAAATAAGCGAAGGAGTTAGAAGTTATGATTCAAATGCAATCTTGTATGACAGTTGCTGATAACTCTGGAGCTAAAATTGCTCAGTGTATTAAAGTTATCGGCGGTTCACATCGCAGATATGCTGGTATTGGCGACATCGTAGTAGTAGCTATCAAAGATGCTATTCCTACATCAACAATCAAAAAGGGTACAATCGAAAAGGCTGTAATCGTACGTCAGGCAAAAGAATATCGTCGTCCAGATGGAACTTACATTCGTTTTGATGATAACGCTTGTGTTATCGTTGACGATAGCAAGAATCCTAAAGGAAAACGTATTTTTGGACCTGTAGCTCGTGAGCTTCGTGATATGGACTTTATGAAGATCATATCTTTGGCTCCAGAGGTTCTTTAAGGAGAAATGAAATGTTAACAAAATCAAAAATCCGTAAGAACGATACAGTTGAAGTAATTGCAGGTAAAGATAAAGGTAAACGCGGAACTGTTGTTCGCATTATCCTTAAAAAGGATGCAGTTATTGTATCTGGTGTAAACATTGTCAAAAAGGCAATGAAGAAGAGAAGTCAGCAGGACCAGGGTGGTATTGCTGAAGTTGAAGCTCCTCTTAATATTTCGAATGTAGCAATCGTATGTAAAAAATGCGGTCCTACAAAAATTGGTTATAAATTGGACGGCGACAAGAAAACTCGCGTTTGCCGTAAATGTGGAGATGTTCTGTAATGGCAAATTACGTACCTCGGCTTAAGAAAGTCTATAAAGACGAAATCGCCCCTGCTCTTTATAAAGAGTTTAATTACACAACTCCAATGCAGATTCCTGCAGTAAAAAAGGTTGTTGTAAGTATGGGTGTTGGTGAAGCTCTCACAAATAAGAAACTCCTTGACGCCGCAGTTGCTGACTTAACTCAGATTACAGGTCAGAAGGCTGTTAAAACAAAGGCTAAAAAGAGTATTGCTAACTTCAAACTTCGTGAGGGTAATGAAGTAGGAGCAATGGTTACATTGCGCGGTGACATTATGTACGAATTTATGGATCGTTTGATTAATGTTGCCTTCCCACGTATTAAGGATTTCCGTGGAATTAAAGCCACAGGTTTTGATGGACATGGAAATTTCTCTGTTGGTATTACTGAACAGCTGATTTTCCCAGAAATTGACTTCGATAAAGTTGTTAAAATTGCTGGTATGAACATCACATTTGTTACAAGTGCAAGAACTGATGCTGAAGCTAAGTCTTTGCTTGCAAAGTTCAATATGCCGTTCCGTAAGTAGGTGAAGTATGGCTAAAAAATCAATGGTTATTAAAGCAGCCCGCGAACAGAAGTATTCAACACGACAGTATAACCGCTGTCAGATTTGCGGTCGTCCAAGAGGATATTTACGAAAGTTCAAAATGTGTCGTATTTGCTTCCGTAAATTGGCAAGTGAAGGCCAGCTTCCTGGCGTAACAAAATCAAGTTGGTAGGAGATAGAAATGAGTGCATCAGATCCAGTAGCAGACATGCTCACAAAGGTTCGTAATGCGGCTATGGCCGGCCACGAAAAAGTAGATGTTCCTGCTTCAAAACTTAAGCTTGAAATCGTTAAGATTATGAAGACAGAAGGATACATCAAAAACTTCAAAAAACTTCAGGAAGATGGAAAAAATACAATTCGTATTTTCTTGAAATATGATGATGATAATAAACCGGTAATTCACGGTGTTAAGAAAATTTCTACACCAGGTCGTCGTGTTTATTCTGGTTACAAAGATTTGCCACGTGTTTATAATGGATACGGTACAATCATCGTTTCTACTTCTTCAGGTGTAACAACTGGTAAGAAGGCTTCAGAAAAAATGGTTGGTGGCGAATTGGTTTGCACAATCTGGTAATAGGGGGCAGAAGGTATGTCTAAAGTAGGTAAACTTCCTGTTGCTCTTCCAGCAGGTGTAACTGTAAGTGCTGCAAATGGTGTGATTGCAGTTAAGGGACCTAAAGGTGAACTTAAACAGTCATTCCACAGCGATGATATTGATATAAAGGTAGAAGGAACTGAAGTTCTTCTTACAACTAAAAATGAAACTAAGCAGGCAAATGCTTATCATGGTCTTTACAGAAGTTTGATTGCTAACATGGTAAAAGGTGTTACTGAAGGTTTTTCAAAAACTTTGATTATCACTGGTGTTGGTTATCGTGCTGAAGTTAAGGGAAAAGAATTGGTTATGAACCTTGGTTATTCAAGTGACTTCATTGCAATCATTCCTGATGGACTTACTGTAACAGCTACTCCTGATGGTAAATTGACTATCACAGGTGTTGATAAACAGTTAGTTGGTGAATTCAGTTCACAGATTCGTAAGTTACGTAAACCTGAACCTTACAAAGGAAAGGGTATACGTTATGACAACGAAGTTATCAGACGTAAAGTCGGTAAAACTGGTGTTAAATAAGGTGAAGCTATATGTTTAAGAAAATGAACGATAAAAACAGAAAACGCTTGCACAGAAAGATTCATATTCGTAAGTCTATTTATGGTACTGCAGAAAGACCAAGAATGACTATTACACGTAGTAATAAGAACCTTTCAGTTCAGGTAATTGATGATGACGAAGGTAAAACTTTAGCTTCAATTTCAACTTTGGAAAAAGAATTTGCTGCAGTTAAGCCAAATACTGAAGGTGCAGCAAAACTTGGTGAAGCTTTAGGTGCACGCCTTAAGGATAAAAAAATCTCTAAGGTTGTTTTTGACAGAAATGGTTATTTGTACCATGGTGTTGTTAAAGCTTTCGCTGATGGTGCCCGTAAAGCCGGTATCGAATTCTAGGAGTTATTATGGAACATCAGAAAAACTTTGATAAAGAATCAAAGAAAAACTTTGATAAAGAACCTAAAGAGAAAGAGTTTTCAGAAAAACTCGTAACTCTTAACAGAACTTGCAAGACTGTAAAAGGTGGACGCCGTATGTCGTTCTCTGCTCTTACAGTTGTAGGTGATGGAAAAGGTCGCGTAGGATACGGACTTGGAAAAGCTAATGACGTATCTGAAGCAATTAAGAAGAGTATTGATAAAGCTAAGAGAAATCTTATTACTGTCCCAATGAAGAATGGTACTATTCCTCATGATATGGTTGGAAAGTATAAGAGTTCTGAAGTATTGTTGAAACCAGCTTGTTCCGGTACTGGAATTATCGCTGGTGGTACAGTACGTGCTATCATGGAAGCTGCTGGTGCAACAGACGTTCAGTCTAAATCTTTGGGATCTAACTCAGCTGTAAATGTTGTTCGTGCAACATTTGATGCAATTTCTAAATTGATGGATGCCAAAAAAGTTGCTCTCAACAGAGGTAAATCTCTTGATGAGTTGTGGGGTTAATGTATGGCTAAAGCAAAACAAGTAAAAGTTACATTAATTAGAAGTATTATTGGTCAAAAGCCTGATAAAGTTGCATCAGTACGTAGCCTTGGATTGAAGAAGATTAATTCTTCTAACATCCTTCCTGATAATGACGCTGTTCGTGGTATGGCTGCATCTGTATCACACTTAGTAAAGATTGAGGAGATCTAAAATGGCAGAATACAATCCAATTCTTAGTGCTCCTCAGGGTGCTAATAAAAAACCTAAGCGTGTTGGCCGTGGTTCATCTTCTGGACTTGGTACAACAGCTGGAAAAGGTAACAAAGGTCAGCAGTCACGTTCAGGTGGCAAAACTTACGTTGGTTTTGAAGGTGGTCAGATGCCACTTTACAGACGTATTGCTCACAAAGGTTTTTCAAACTATCCTTTCAAAAAAGAATATGTTTGTATTAACGTTGAACAGTTGGAAGCCAAATTTAATGATGGTGAAACCGTAGATAACGCATCTTTGATTACAAAGGGCTTTATCTCATCAAAAGGAACAACTCTTGTTAAGATTCTTGGAAATGGTAACATTACAAAAAAATTGACAGTTGATGTTGCTAAAGTTTCAGAATCAGCAAAGGCTAAAATTGAAAAAGCAGGTGGTTCGGTAAAAACTGCAGAACCAGCAGCTGAAGCAAAATAAGGTGAGTAAAACATGGCAAGCAATCCAATCGTAAATATGTTTAAAGTTAAAGAAATTAGAGATCGTTTGTTTTTTACATTCTTGATTCTTGCAGTTTTCCGTTTGGGTTCTGTTATTACAGTACCAGGAATTGATGCAAACGTTCTTCTTAAATACTTTGACGATTTAGCTGCACAGAATAAAAACGCATTTGCAAGTTATATGGACTTTTTTGTTGGAGGTGCATTCTCTAACTTCTCAATCTTAATGCTTGGTGTAATGCCTTATATCTCTATGCAGATTATTATGCAGCTTGCTGTGATTATTTTCCCATCACTTAAACGCATATCTCAGGAAGATGGTGGACAGAGAAAAATTGCTCAGTACACACGTATTGGTACAATTGTTGTATGTCTTATCCAGGCTTGGGGTATGTCTGTTTATGCAAATAGTATTCCTGGTTGTATTGTTCTTGATAATAAAGTTCTTTTTAAGATTCTTTTTATGCTGACAGTTACAACTGGATCTATGATTACTGTTTGGTTAGGTGATCAGATTACAGCTCGCGGTATTGGTAATGGTATTTCAATGATGATTTTTGCAGGTATCGTTGCTCGCTTGCCTAACGCAATTGTTGAGCTTGCTCAGAAAGTTAGTGCAGGGGAAATACAGCTTGTATTTGTTATCCTTGTGATTATCATGTTTATCGCTATCATTGCTTTAGTAATTTATGAAGAATCAGGTCAGAGAAAAATTCCTGTACATTACGCAAAACGTGTTGTAGGAAGAAAAATGTATGGCGGACAAAGCACATATATTCCATTTAAGGTTAATCCTTCAAATGTAATTCCTTTGATTTTTGCTTCTTCTATTCTTACTTTACCTTTAACAATTGCATCTTCATTTGCACAGGGTCAGAATTCAGCAAGATGGTTAACATCTCTTTCAAGATTTTTGACTCCAAACGGTGTTTGGTACAATATATTGTTGGTTGTTCTTATTATCTTCTTCGCATACTTCTACACTCAGGTAACCCTGAACCCTACAGAAATTGCAAAGAACATTCGTGAAAACGGCGGCTCCATTCCGGGTGTTCGTACAGATAAAACAGAAGAATATCTGACAAAAATATTAAATAGACTTATATTACCAGGTTCATTGTTCCTTGCATTTATTGCTATTATCCCAACAATTATTCAACAGTTGTTTGGATTCCCACAGTCAATAAGTCAGTTAATGGGCGGAACTTCATTAATCATCATGGTTGGTGTTGATCTTGATACAATGAGTCAGGTTGAAGCACTTCTTAAAATGCATCATCACGAAGGACTTACAAAGAAGGGCAAAATTAGATCACGTAATTTGTAAAAATTCGTGAATTGACAGTAGAAAAGAAATGGGAATTTGTGCTATATTACTAGCTACCGAATTGCTCTCATTGCGAGGTGCTAAAGTTCGGTAAAAATTCTCATGGGGGCTTTTTATGAAAGTACGAACCAGTGTAAAACCTATCTGTGATAAGTGTAAGGTTATAAAGAGAAATGGTATTATCCGTATCATTTGTACAAACCCAAAACATAAACAGAGACAGGGCTAAGGCTTAAGGAGAAACAGATGGCTCGAATTGCGGGAGTTGATATCCCTAATAAACATGTTGGTACCGCATTAACTTATATTTATGGTATCGGCCGTTCATCAGCACAGAAGATTTGTGAAGAAGCTAAGATTGATCCATTGAAAATGGCAAACGATCTTACTCAGGATGAATTGGCAAAAATTCGTGAAATCATTGACGCTAATTACAAGACTGAAGGTCGTCTTCGTTCAGAAATCGGTCTTAACTTGAAGCGTTTAATGGATATTGGTTGCTATCGTGGTCTTCGTCATAAGAGAGGTCTTCCAGTACGCGGTCAGAGAACTCGTACTAATGCACGTACTCGTAAGGGTAAGAAGAAGACTGTTGCTAACAAGAAGAAAGCATAAGGCGGAGGATAAATAATGGCTACCGTTAAGAAACGAAAGGAAAAGAAGAGCGTATACGAAGGAAATATCTATATCCAGGCTACGTTCAATAACACTATCGTAACTGTAACAGATATGAAAGGAAATGCTTTGTCATGGGCATCTTCTGGTGGACTTGGCTTCCGTGGAGCTAAAAAATCTACTCCATTTGCAGCACAGTCTGTAGCTGAAACTGCATTGCAGAAGGCAGCTAGTTATGGTTTGCGTGAAGTACACGTGTATGTAAAAGGACCTGGAATGGGACGTGAAAACGCTATCCGTTCTATTGGTGCAATGGGGTTAAAAGTTAAATCTATTTCTGATGTAACTCCAATTCCTCATAATGGATGTCGTCCACGTAAGACACGTCGCATGTAATTACTGTAGAGGAGACTAATTATGGGAAAAAGCACACAACCACTCTTGAAAAGATGTAAATCTTTGGGTATCAACCCAGTAGTAATGGGATATACAAAAGAGTCTAAAAGAAATCAGAAAGAAGTAAGACGAAAGAAGTCTGAATACGGTCTTCAGCTTGATGAAAAGCAGAAGGTAAGATTCATCTATGGTGTTATGGAAAAACAGTTCCATAAATACTATGTAATGGCTACTAAAAAAGATGGCATTACAGGTGAAATGCTTCTTCAGATTCTTGAATCAAGACTTGATAACGTTGTATACCGTTTGGGTTTTGCAAAAACTCGTAAACAGGCAAGACAGATGGTTAACCATGGTCACATCAATGTTAATGGCAAAAAGGTTGACATTCCATCTTACCTCGTAAAAGTTGGAGACGTTATCACTGTAAAAGAAAATTCAGGAATTAAAAAACTTATCGTTGCAAACAACGATGTAGTTGTTCCAGGATGGCTTGAAGCAGACAAAGATAATTTTACTGGAAAGGTTATCAACTTAGCTACAAAATCTGATATTGATTATGCAGTTAAGGAAAGCCTTATCGTTGAATATTATTCTAAATAATAAAAAGGAGTTCAGATGGCTCGAAAAAATTTGCTTAAAGGTTTTAAAAAGCCTAAAGGCATTTCATTTGAACACGTTAGTACAAATCCGAACTACGGTAAGTTCACTGCGTATCCATTTGAAACTGGGTTTGGTACAACAGTTGGTAATACTCTGAGAAGAGTATTGTTGTCATCTATTCAGGGATATGCTATTACATCAATTCGAATTACATCTTACGATGAAAATGGAATTTCTCATGTAATTTCTAGCGAATTTGAAGCAATTCCACATGTTGCTGAAGATACATTGGAAATTATCAATAGTCTTAAGATGATTCGTTTACGTCTTCCTAATGAAGTTGAACAGGATACAATCCAGTTTGAATTTAAGGGACCTGGTGTAGTAAAAAGTGATGACTTCACAAAAGAAGGTCAGCTCGAAATCATGACTAAAGATAAGGTTATCTTTACGATGGATGAAGGTGCTCATTTGGATATTGAAATCCAGATTGACCTTGGTAGAGGTTATGTACCAGCTGAGACTAATGAACATTACATAGAAGTTGTAGGTACAATTCCTATGGACGCCATTTTCACTCCTGTTCCAAAAGTAAAGTATTCTATTGAACCTTGTCGTGTTGGTCAGAGAAATGACTATGATAAATTGGTTCTTGAGATTTGGACTGACGGAACAATTGCTCCAGAAGATGCTTTGGCAGAAGCTGCAAAGATTGCAAAAGATCATTTTGCTGTATTTGTGAACTTTAACGACAAAGATGTAATTGGAACAGATGAAAGTGATGAAGGCGACGAAAGTATCCAGAAACTGCTTAATACACCAGTTGAAGAATTGGAACTTTCTGTACGTTCATCAAATTGTTTAAAGAATGCAAATATTCGTACAATCGGCGAATTAACAAAGAAAACTGAAGATGACATTGCAAAGACAAGAAACTTTGGAAAGAAGAGTTTGCAGGAAATCAAGGAAAAACTCCAGGAATGGAATCTTACACTTGGTATGACAGACTATAGTCATCTGAAGAATGCTGCCAACTTAACAAAGCAGAAGGAAGAAACAGATGAATCATAGAAATGGTTTTAATCCGCTTTCACGTACAACAGCACATCGTCGTGCTATGTCACGCAATATGGTAACATCGCTTTTTAGATATGAGCGTATTACTACAACAAAATCAAAGGCTCTTGAAGTAAGAAAGTCAGCTGAAAAGTTGATTACTAGAGCTAAAGAAGATTCAGTACACAACAGACGTGAAGTTGCAAAGTTTATTGCAGATGAAAAAATCTTAAATAAACTCTTCACAGATATTGCTCCACGCATGAAAGAAAGAAATGGTGGATATACTCGTGTTTTGAAATTGGGATACCGCCAGGGTGATGCCGCTGATGTTGTAATTCTTGAATTGGTTGATTATAAGCTTGATTCTGAATCAAAAGAAGAAAAGAAAGCTGCAAAAAAATCAGCTGATGACGCTCCAAAAGCAAAGAAAACAACAAAAGCTAAGGCTGATGCTGGTTCAGAAGCTAAGACTACAACTAAAAAAACTACAACTAAGAAAGCTGCTGAAAACAAAGAAGCACCTGCTGAGAAATAAGCGGATAAGGAGTTCGATATGTCAAAGAACCATCGTGGAACTGGTATTAGATCATTACCTTCAAAAGGAAGAGGAACTTGTGCAATTTGTGGAAAAACAAATATTAAAGTTCTTTGGGAAAAAGAAGTTAATGGTGAAACAGTACACATTTGTAAATTTTGTAACGCAAAATTAAAGAATGAAGCAAAGGTTGAAGCTCGTAAAGCAAAACCTGCTGCTGAAGAAGCTCCTGCAGAAGATGCTTCTGCTGCTGAGTAATAGCATTACATTTTACTGTTTAGCAAAACCGTCATCTAAGGATGGCGGTTTTTTTTATACAAAATTATAATTATTAGTAAAAATTATTGCCCTAATCATTTTTTTGAGTTAAACTTTAAAGATATGGGTGTTACAACTAGTCATCATATTTCACGATATTACGATTATTTTCGTGATAAAGAAATTGTTTTTACAAAGGCAAATTTAAAATCACTCCGAATGGATCCAAGGCAAATTTATTTAAAATGTAACGGTGGACAATGGCCTTGCATCATCAATTCATCTTCTTTGCAACAGGCAAAAGTCATAATTGGTACTTCGAGTGGTGCCTATACGACTATTTCCAAAAATAAATCTGCACCTGTAAGTTTGCGATATTCTTTTTTTGATGCAAATAATGAACCTATTCAGTTTTTTGTAACTTGTAGCGTTTTTAAAATTGAGGAATACCAGGGGTCGCCTGAATTGGCTTTGGTTACCTTGACTTTTACCCAAAGGCCGCCTGATGATTTAATCTTAAAAATTGGCGAATTTATTGAAGTAAATCAGAATTTTGCGAATCGAAAAGAAGAAAGAATTGGAATAAATAAAAATTCTTTGAGAGAATTGGGAATCCCTAAGGAAGAAACCTACGTGTTTATAACGGGCGTTCCTCGAAAATGTATTTTAAAAGATTTGTTTTTTGGTGGGGCTCGGGTAATGCTTGTGGGGCTTCCGAAATTTCTTGAAAAAAAATCGGTTGATTTGAGATTGTTTTTTGCTGATTCTAACGAAAAATTGTCTTTAATTGGTTTTGTAAAAAGTGCTGATTTTTTGACTGGAAGAAAAGATATTTCTGTTGTTGATATAGAATTTGACCCGGATGAAATTCCTATGTCTTATAAATTTCATATAAACAGTTATATTACGTCATATCAAAAACAATTGATTGAAAATCAAATGAGCAACAAGGCTGCTGCAAAAACAAGTAATGCAGGTATAGCAAAAGTTGCCCAGTCTCAAGCTTAGTTTTTGACAGCATATTAACTCAAAGGTGATAAAATGAATCCTGCTAATCCTTTAGAAACAATTTATTATATTGGTTTGCCTGAAAATTTTGTTCAGTCTGATGATGCTTTTAAAATTGATCCTAGTATAAAATTGCCAGTACAAAAAAAAGTTAATGACGCTCCTGGCGATTTTGATCCTAGCCAGATTACTTCTGAGCAAATTTTGGCTGGAATTTTGACGGTTTTGGCTTATGACAAAAAAAATGAGCATTTGGATTATTACCGAAGTATTATAAAAAAGGTTAAGCCAAATATTAAAAAAGAACTGTGTGAAGCCGCTATCTTAAAAACAAAAAATGAAGATTTTGACCTGGCAGAAGAAATATTTCTGGCTTTGATTGGCTTGGATCCTGAAGATGTCGCTCTTACTTTGAATATGGCTTTGTTTTTGGATCAGAGGGCAGATTCATATAGAAACTCTGGGCTTATTGAAGATGCTGATGCTTATGATGCTGATGCTTTTTCTTATTATAAAAAGGCGATGGAAGAAGAACCTCCTTTGCCGGATGTCTTTTTTAATGCTGGATTTTTCTTTATGAAACAGCATAAGTACCGAGAGGCTAAAGATTCTTTTGAAACTTATATTGCTTTGACTTGTGATGTAAATGATGATGACTTGGGTGAAAATGGGATTTATAAAAAAGAGCGAGCCCAGGAAATTGTAAATTTTATAAACGAGCAAAACATGGATGACCAGACATTCAAGGATGCTTATGATTTAATTTCTAGGGGTGAAGAAGAAAAGGGCTTGGAACAAATTAGGGAGTTTTTGGTAAAAAATCCTAAGGTTTGGAACGCCTGGTTTATGTTGGGCTGGGGCTTGCGTAAACTTGAAAGGTACGATGATGCAAAGCAGGCTTTTTTGGAAGCTTTGAAATATGGTGGAGATACAAATCCGGATACTTACAATGAACTTTCTTTGTGTTATGTGCAGTTAAAGGATTTTAAAGAAGCTCAAAATTCGCTGATGAAGGCTTTGTCTCTTGATCCAGAAAATACTAAGGTTATTTCTAATCTGGGCTATTTGTCTTTGGCTCAGGGGGATATTCAGACTGCTCGAAATTATTTTCAGACGGTTTTGGAAATAGATCCAAAAGATGTGATTGCGGCTGCTGAATTGTTGAAATTGGAAAAGGATTCCTAGGCTTTTTCGTTCCTGGATTTTCTAATTTAAAAAGTCCAGCGAAATTTTATCGCCAACTTTTATGTTATTTTTTTCGTACCAGCCTTGTGGTACTTCCAGGGCATAGCGAACCGAGACTGTGCTGACTATTGAGGCCTGGCTGTAGGGTGTCATATCAAAAATATTTCGGATTGTTCCTTTTGAGTCTATGTAGGCAATGGACAGTGGGTGTGGGGTGTTTTTCATCCAGAAGGAAAGAATCTGGTCTTTTTCAAAAATGAAAATCATGCCGGTGCCGTCTGGAATTGTTTTTCTTTCCATAAAGCCGAAATTTCTGTCGGCGGTTTTTTCTGCAATTTCTGCATTTACAATTATTGATGAATTATCCGAGCGGAAAATTGTGATGTCTTTTGTTGGAAGTTTTCTTTGGGAAGAGCAGGAAATAAAACTTGTTGCAAAAAACAGTAAAAGTGAAATAAAAATTTTTTGTGGGTTTTGTGGCTTAATCATAAAATTTTTTTGTATAATTTTTTTTATCATAATTCGTCCAAAAACATTTCTTTTGTAATTTCGGTTGGGGATTGCTGAATATTTGAGTAATTTTGAGTTTGTTTGAATGTGTCGTTATCAATATATTTTAGGGTCAGAGGCTTTTCCAGGCTCATAGTTGTGTTTTCGGTTTTCCAGGTAGCGGATTTTGGATCTAGGCTGTCTGGTTCGCCATATTTTTCGGAAAGTTTTTTGAAAACAGAGTAGTAGTCCATTTTTTTTGTATTTATGTTGATTGTGATGAGGAAAAGGCTGTCATCGTAAAATTGGAAATAGCACCTGGTAAGAAATGTTGATCCATGTCCGCTTTCGGAGTCTGTTTCGATAAGAGTTTTGCTTGTACCCGGAACTAAAGAAACATCGCGGTCGCCATGGTAACCGAAGGCTGAATCTTTTAAAAGTGCGTCTTTTGTTTGATCAAGGGTCATGCCTAGGGTAATGTCGTGATAACCGCGGGGTAAATCTTCTGCAAATAATCCTGCTGGCAAAACAAAAACTGTTACAAAAAAAATGAGAAGATATAAAAAAGTTTTCTTTGAAAAGTGCATATTACTTTATCGGAAAATTTAGTTGTTATTATTCTGTTTTCTGTAGAATGCAGCTTGTTTTGTTAATTCAAGCAAATCTTTGATGTAAATTTTGCCATCTTGGATTTTGATGTTGTCGGTTTGTTCTAAATCGAAAATGGCTTTGGACTGCATCTGGCTTGGTAAACCGCACATATTTGCTAAATCTTTTGGAGTAAGTTCTGTTTGCAAAGACTGTTTGTTTGTACCAATGTAGATTTTCTGCTTTTCGATTTGGAGGGAAAGCATATCAATCATTTTGGCAAGTGGATCGCGGAGATTTGCATTATCCAACTGGCGATACATAGACCAAAGGCGGTCGGCTAAAGTTGTTGTGAGTTTTGAAATCAGTTGTGGCTGGGTTGAAACCATCTGGTTGAAGTTGGAACGGTTGATTACCATGACAACGCAATCGCTATGGGCGATGGCCGAAGCGGAACGGGGCTTGTTTTCGAGAAGGGCCATTTCGCCGAACATATCGCCTTTTTTGAGTACGCAAAGAATTACTTCGTTACCATTTACGACTTTGGAAATGGTAACTTCGCCACTTTGGATAATGAACATATCTGCTCCAGACTGTGATTCTGAGAAAATCATGGTGTCTTTTGGATATGAACGGGTCATTTCGGATGTTGGTTCGAAGTAAACTGCGTGGGTTCTTGGTTTTAAAGCAATGAACTGCTGTTTTGCGAAGTCTGCGTTTGGTCCAATTGGTTTGGTTTTGAGGTATTGGTAATAAGCGTAGGTTGCAATGTCGCTACGGGATGTTTTTTCGTAGTAGCGGGCAACGTTAAAAATCTGTTCGTAGGTTTCTTTGCCGACTGAATTGAGGGTTGCTTTTGTGAGCATTTCGTTCATGACGCGCATGCGGTTGGCAAAGGTTTTGATGATTTTAAGGGCAACTGGAGTATTGTTTTTGATTAATTCTGGGTACTGGTCTTTGCGTACAGAAATGGCCATAACGTCGGTCATGGCGATAGCGGTTTCGATTTGCAGGTGTCCTGACATACAAGGAACTACGCCAACGAAGTCTCCTGGACCATAAAGTACAGGGGCAATGCCAGAGCCTGAAGCTTTGATACACTGAACTGAACCTTTCTGGATGATGTAAAAATGATCGGTGTCTTCTTTTCCTTCAACTACGAGGTAGGTGCCTTTTCTAAAATTAACTATTTGTAACTGCAGCAAAACTTTACTCCTTAAACCAGATTATACCAATATTTAAGTATAATTTTACATTTAACGTTTGTCAATTAATAGAAGAAAAGGAAAAAATGGGAAAAATGGGATGGGAAAATGCTAGCCCAGCCAGGTGGGGCGGTTGGAGCGTGTAGCGGTTTAGCCACCGCAGGCTAAGATGGGGAACTGGGGGAATTCTGAGGGGGGTGGGGATTTTGCAGTGAGCTGGGGGATTGGCTTAGTTCTGGGGAAACGTTTGGTGTGGACGGGGAATTGCACAGTTCTGGGGGTATCCGGAGAATTAGGGGGATTTTGCCCACCACCGGCAAGTCGGCTTAGTCGAGGAGGCCGAGCGTTAGCGAGCCGCGGAAGGCGACTAGGTGGCTGAAATTTCCCCAATCCTTTGTACAAAATTTTTAAGGCGAAATCTTTTACGGCTATGGATATTTCGCTGCATTTTATGCTGATGGATATTCTATCTGACGCTTCTAAAAAAACGCTTAATCGGATTTTGGATGAAATAAATGAGGGGTATCTTGAGGGATTTTCGGGGGAGAACATGCCAGAAGAGTCGACGGTCAGGAAAAAGCTCAAGGAATATGAGGATTTGGGGCAATTCGTGACCATCGTTCTTTGGTGATTGTGCAAAAAAAGGCTGATGATGCTAGGGCTTTTTCTAACGAGGTGATTCCTCTGATGGTGTATCAGAGTACCCAGGGTGGGCGGATGTATTTGATGGCTTACCGGCCGTGGGGAAAATATTTTTTGGCTCTTAGGTTTGATTATATTGTTGCGATGAAAACTGGCGAGGTTTATGAGGCCTTTGACCAAAAAAGGGCTGAGTTTGAAGAGTTGAGAAATCATATTTGGGGGGTGTCGCTTAAGCAAAACAAAAAGCATATGGATACGAGTAAGGAGCATGTGACTTTTCGGATTCATTTTAAGGATGATGAGAAATTTATTTATCGGCGGTTGTTACGGGAAAAACGCTGCGGTCAGGTAAGTCTCCTGGATGAAAATAATGCTCAGTTTGATGCGGATGTTTTTGATGCTAGGGAAATTATTCCCTGGGCTAGGACTTTTATTTGCAGAATTAGTTTTTTTGATTGTTCGGATAAGAGTATTGCGAGGGAGTTTTATGCGGATATTCGCAGGATGTGGCGGATGTATGAGGGGAATTGCGTGG
Source organism: uncultured Treponema sp. (assembly GCA_964525075.1). Lineage (GTDB taxonomy): Bacteria > Spirochaetota > Spirochaetia > Treponematales > Treponemataceae > Treponema_D. The sequence goes on along the minus strand of CAZGDL010000010.1, from coordinate 4,839 downwards.
AGGGGAGTGGAAATTGCCTGGGGGTGGTGCGAATTGCTTAGCGGAGGGCGACGATGTTATTTAGTGAAATTTATAGTGCTTATTACAATACGGTTGCGTCCGTTATTGCTGTTGCCCAGAAGGGGGATCTAGATTCTGATGCAATTTATAAAATCGTGGGGGAATCGGCTTTTTCTGAAAGTTATTTGAAGATTGGTTCTGCTTTGGAAAAGGGGGAATGGCCTCTTATCAAAAAGGATTTTTCGACAAATATCAAAAATCCTCCTACAATGCCACTTTCTCTTTTGCAAAAATCCTGGCTCAAAGCCATTCTTGCTGATAAACGATTTAAGCTTTTTGTGGCTCCGGAAACTATGTCCCGGTTGGAAAATGACTTGCAGGATTGCCAGCCCTTTTTTAGCCAGGAGGATTTTTATCTTTATGATAAATATTCTGATGGCGATCCTTATGATGATAAAAATTATATTGAAAATTTTCAGACTATTTTGGCGGCAATTCATCAGAATAAAAGTGTGAATGTTGAATATACTGGCAGGCTTGGTCAATCGAAGCAATTTAAGATTTTGCCTTGTAAAATTGAATATTCCCAAAAAGACGATAAATTCAGGTGCCTTGCAAAAATCAAAAAGAATTATGCTTTTTTTAATATGGCGAGAATTGATAGATGTGAAATTTCTGATGGTGATGAGGGGGAGGATTTTTCGGAAACGGAAAATTTGGCTGGTAATAGGGCAAGTGTAACTTTGGAAATTTATGATGACCGCAAGGCTATGGAACGCATGATGCTGGCTTTTGCTCATTTTGAAAAAAGTGCGGTTCAGATTGATGAAAATACTTACCGGTTTACTTTGAATTATGATTCGTTTGATGAGGCGGAACTTGTTATCCGGGTTTTGAGTTTTGGGCCTATGGTGAAGGTGATTGAACCAGAAAGTTTTGTGGAGAAGGTTAGGAAGAGGATTTTTAGGCAGGTGGAGATGATGAGTGGAGGAGAAGGTAATTTTGTGGCGTTACGGGGCCGTTCCTGAGGGGGAATTTGCCCAGTAGAGGGGTGCTCGATAAATCTCGCATGTGTTGGAAATTTTTAATTTGTTTGCCAATTTTTCGCTTTTTTTGTGCCAGTGAGGTTTGCCTTTTTTGTAAATTCTTTGGAGTCTATGACCGTATCTGCTGTAGGGATACCTTGTTGCTAGTTTTTTTAAATAGAAGAAGGCTTCTGGGGAATCGTGAAAGTTGTAATAGGTGTAGAGCATTTCAAAATCACATTCTGCTTCTAGTTCCTGTAGTTTTGCATGGTTGATTTCCTGGGCTTCGATGATTTTTTCATACCAGAGGTCAATAATGTTACTGATGCTAGAAACTATGGAGTCGAAAAAATCGAATAATTCTTTACCTTCATGGTGCATATTTTCTGGGGCAGAACCTTTGAGAACCATTTGCTTTCCAATGTAAATTGCAAATTCATTGCCTTCTAGTTCGTTATTTTCTTCGAGTTCGTCGAGTGAAGAAAAAGAATACAGTTCAATTCCTTCTATTTTTGTGTAATGTTTATAATCACTCTCGGTCAGAAGATTGTCGAGTAATTGTTCTAATTTTTTTTGGTACTTCGTTGGCAATTCAAAAATGTGAAGGCTGAGAGCTTCTGGCAAAACTTCATGCAATTCTTTTCTTGAAATCATATTTTTATCCTTCGATGGGGGGGCTGTATTTAGTTGGCTTCTGGACTTTTTTAAGATGCAAATCCTATTTTGGAATTACAAAAAGTTCCATTTATCCGTTTTTCGTCTTGAATTTTAGCCAGTTCGGTTACAATGTAATCTGAATTGACTTTTTCTTTTGGCATAAAACGGATTTTTCCGGTTAGGGAACCAAAATCACCTGGTGTTACAGAATTGTATTTTGCAAGATTTTGAATCTGTGCGTCATCAAAATCATAATTTGCAAAAAATTTGTGGAGCAAAGTTTTAATTCCCTGGTCGGTCAAAGCTTTGAACTCGCTGATAATATGAAAACGACGCTGCATTGCAGAATCCATGATTTTTCGCAAATTTGTAGTGCAAATGCAAATTCCAGAAAATTCTTCCATCTGGGTAAGAAATTCATTTACCATGGTTCGTTCCCAAGACCGGCTTGCGTTTGTTCTATCCGCAAAAAACGAATCTGCTTCATCGAACAAAAGAATTGAACCTGTGGATTCGGCTTCCTCGAAAGCCCTTGCAATTGCAGCTTCTGTTTGGCCAACGTAAGGACCGAGCAAGTCTGAACAACGTTTGAGCAAAAGTGGTTTGCCGAGGACTTCTGAAATATAGCGGGCAAGTTCGGTTTTTCCTGTGCCGCTGATACCGTAAAAGAGAATCCGCACACCATCGGTGTTGTCGTTTTCTCGATTTTCTTCTTTGTAGGCTTCTGCGTTTTTTAGCATTTCTACAATTTCGCCGGCGGGCATGCTCGTATTCAACACAGATAAGTCATAAGATTGCTGAACTGTGTCGCGAATTTTCTTTTTGCCGTACAAAAGCGAAGAATTTGCTTCCAAAACAGATTTTATGTCTGTTTTGACTTTATCTTCTTCTCCTTCTTGATAATCCAGAGATTTGATGGCTTTTACAACGTTTTCAACAGATGCTCCTGTGATTTTGTAATTGCCACACATATCAAGAATTTCATTTTTGAGTTCTACGGGCATTTTCAGGCCTCTAAATTTTGATGTTGCAATGGAACGTAATGTTTCTTTTGGCATCTGATGAAATTTGATTGAATATGTAAAACGGCGCAAAGTGGATTCGTCTATTTCATCTGTGTAATTCACGATAAAAATGCATTTGTTTTCAGAAGTTTCCAGCATTTTGTTTACAGTCCCCTTTTGGGTACAACTTGCCTTCACCCCAAAAAGTCCGAATTCAACTGTTTTAAGAATGTTTTCTGCCTCATCTATCATAAGGATAGAGTCTTGTTTTTTGAGGGAGAAATAGCAGTTCAGACGAGATAAAGCTTTTCCTCTCTCGCTGATTTCCAGTTCATTTTTGTGGGTAGTCATTTTTAAGCCGGATTCTTTTATTAAAGATTTTGCATATTCTGTTTTGCCGGAACCAGGGGCTCCGTACAATAAAATATTACAAGGGTTTTCGCTTTTTAAAAGCTGAACTGCGACATTTGTTTGCTGGTTTGAAATGCTGAAACTGTCCAGATTGTAGGTTTTTCCTGATTTTTCAGGTTTGATAATATCTGAGAAGTAGAATCGAAGATCCTTTTCAAAAATTGCATCCATCGCGTCTTGATCAATTTTATCATCTTCATCAATCAGACCATAAGATTTTAAGGTTTGATCACTTTTGAGTAAAAAGCGGACTTCTTTTAGATTTTTGCCCATACATCGTGCATAGATTTCACTTTGAGACATATTATCATTGTTATAAAAATCTCTACAAACTGCATACAGTTCTTTGATGCTATAAATTCTGAAGGCGGTTTGCAGAAGTTTTCCTTCGTCTTTGGTGAGTTTAAGTGTGTCAATTGCAAACTGAACAGAAGTTAAATCATTTAAGACCTTTTTGACTTCCGAAGAAATGGTGATTGTCTTTGGCAAACTTGTTGATTTTTCATCGATACTGCCAGGTTTTGTGAAAAAAGTAAGGCCAACAATTTTGGCAAAATCACATTTATTTGAGGAAAATAAAACTCGGATTAAATTTATATCTCTTTCTTTGTCAGTTTCCCAGTTCCCGCAATTGTTAAAAATGCAACGGTCTTCTCTGTAATTTTTTTTGAGGTTTCCCTTTGCATTAAAGGGATGAGTGTAATCATCTTTTACACTTTTAGGAGTAAGTTTTTTTTCTTTTTCAAGGCTATTTATCATTACTGCTAAAATTGCGTCGGCATGCCTGCCTAATTTGAATCTATTTACAAGGGCATTGTACAAGGCCTGACATTCTTCGTGGGGTTCCATATCTGTTACATCAGTACACATCTGGTAAAGATAATATGCCAAAGTCAAAGCGTCGATTTCTGTGCAGTTGCGTACAGAGAAAAAAGTGTTTTCTTCCATGTTTTGCGTCCTTTTTATAAAAGAAATAATTTGTGTGATTGCGGGCATCTTTGAAAAATCATATTCGATGTTTTTCCAAAAATCATTAAACTGATGGTTTAGAGCATCCTTAAAATTGCGATTTTTAGAGGTGGCAATTTTTAGAAGTGCCCTTTTACTTGCTGCTTGTTACAAGAGGCTTTTATAATATAGTTGCGAAAAATTAAACCGACAAATTTTTTTGAAGAATTTTTAGAAAAAAAATAACTGTATAAGTGTCTAGGTAAAAAAAAACATAATACAGGATTATCAAAATGTAAAAAATGTTGTATGTCTTTTGGTTGATGAAGTAGGAGTTCAAAAATTATATTCATTTTTTTATGGGCGGTCCGGTTGGCTATGAAAAGGATATTGCTAAAAAATTGCTATTTTATATATTCGCTTCGCTCATTTCGCCAACCGTCGGCTGTTCCGCAGTTCGGTAACCCTCAAAGTCCTCGGGGCACAAATAGTGCCCCTGCGGGCTTCTGCTTCGGCAACTGAAGTTGCCTTCGCAGCTGCTCCATAGTCTACCGCGGAACAGCGGGGCTTAAGAAAATCCCCCAGAAAACTATTTTATTTTTTTTGGAGAAAAATTATGAGTAACGAAAAAAAGAAAAGAATGACCTTTGCTGAAAAATGGGAAAGTCTTACCTTTGCCGACGATTTTATCTTTTGCCGTGTTCTGGAAAAAAATCTGGACGTCGCAAAAGAAATCTTAGAACTTCTGCTCGACATTCAAATTGACAGAGTAGAATTATCATCTGCTCAAAAAG
>CAZGDL010000009.1:4924-26454 GCA_964525075.1 uncultured Treponema sp. | reverse complement strand
AAAGTTTTTTCCACCTGGTCAATAATTTTGTCCGGGGTACTTGCCCCAGCGGTTATTCCCACCACGTCCAAATCAAAAAAGTCCTGGGGAATATCTTCCGCCGTCTGAATATAGGCAGCGTGAGGACAATGCCTGCTGGCTGTTTCAAAAAGCCTTTTTGTGTTAGCTGATTCTTTTCCACCAATTACCAGAACTCCCTGCACTTTTGAGCAAAGGGCCAGCAGGGCGGATTGGCGTTCGTTGGTGGCAGGGCAAATTGTATTCATAACATCAAGATTTTTAAAATTTGCCTTAAAAAGCTCGCTGATTTTCTGAAATTCCCCAGGGCTGAAAGTTGTTTGGGCCAGTAAAATCACATTTCGCCCTTCCCCGCCCTGGCATTTTTTCAAAAATTTCTGGGCTTCGCCCACATTCTGCACCCTCTCAAAATTTTTGCCGGCGTAACCTGCAATTGCGACAACCTCACCGTGATTTTTATCACCTGCCAGGACAACATAATCATCACCAGAAGAAAAACGTTCCACCATTTTCTGGCTGGCCTTTACCCGCGGACAAGTTGCATCAATAATTTTACAATTTTTTTCCAAAAGATTAGTCACAACAAGGGGAGGCACTCCGTGAGCCCTAATTATCACAAGGCTTCCAGGAGGAATTAAATCCAAATCCGAAGAATTTACAGTTTTAAGCCCCTTATTTTTAAGCTCTTCCAAAACACTTTCGTTATGAATTAAAGACCCCAGAGCATAAACATTACTGTCAGGATTTTCGGCAAGGGCTTTTTCGGCAAGCTCTACCGCCCGCCTCACACCAAAACAAAAGCCCATCACATCAGAACGTATAACTTTCATAAAAAAAAGGTAGCATAAAAAAGAGAAAAAAAAAACTGCCCCGACGTCGCAAAACATCAGGGCAGTTTTCATTGTTTTACAAGCTCAATTACTTACAAAATTAAGCCTTATCAACAGCTTTTAATGAATGGTGTTCACCGTATTCTGCTTTCCAGTGTCTTCGTGAGAAGCTGATAAATGCACTAGAAATGTAGATTGAAGAATAAGCACCACTAATAAGACCAACAATTAAGGCCAAAGAGAAATCTTTAATGCTTCCTGTTGTGAAAACATACAGAGAAACTACGGCGATAAGTGTTGTTGCAGTTGTCAAAATAGAACGTGTAAGAGTATCTGTCAAAGATTTATCCAAAATTTCATTAAATGATTTTACATTTGGCATCATCTTCAAGTTGTAACGAACACGGTCCAAAATAACGACTGTAGCGTTGATAGAATATCCGACAATTGTCAAAACTGCGGCAAGAGTTGTTGTAGAGAATTCCATGCCAGTCCAGCTGATAAATGTGAACATAATCAAAGTATCGTGAATCAAGGCAATAACAGAACCAAGGGCGTAGTCCCAGTGGAAGCGGATTGCAGCGTAAGCCCAAATCAAGAGAAGTACACATACAAACATGATGATAGATTTCTGAGTTGTGCTTTTTGACATTCCGGCACCAATGAAGTCTGTTTTGATGATAGCAACTTTTTCTTTACCGAATGCTGAATAAAGTTTTTCGTTTACTGCATTCTGTAAATCATGCTGTTTGTCATCTTCGCCACCGGCTGCCATACGAATCTGGTAAGAAGCATCTGCTCCGTTACCCAACTGTTTAATGTCAACTCCAGAGTCTTCCAAAGCTGCACGCAAATCGTCAGTTGTGATTTCTGAAGTTCCAGCTGGATAAATGTACAAATCAACATTTGTAAGCTGATTAGAAACAGCAGAGTTCAAGAACAATTTTGTAGTATCGTAAGAACCATCCAAAACTGTCATTGTGACACCTTCAACAGCATTTACCTCCTTTGCAAGAGCTTCAACTGTTGTAAGTTCAGCAAAATTAAAAGATTTTGTTTCGTTATTTTCTGAACCTGTAATTACCAAATCCATCTGACCTGCAGAAAGATCTACAGCGATTTTTGAAGAACCGTCATAAACCATTTTTGCAACAGGATCTGCTACACGAACTTCCTCAACAAGACCTGGTTCAAAGTCCAAACCAAGGTTAATTCCGTTGATAAAGAGTGAAACAACGCCCGAAAGAATAATCAAAGAACTGATGATTGTAGCTGGAAGAAATCCTTTACTAAATTTTATAATTTTTTTCATTGTTTAATCCCCCAACCAATACTAACTTTTTTGGCATGGAGAACATCTGTTCCAAAGTCAAAAATAAGACGAGATACGAACAAAGCCGTAAATACAGATGAAACTACACCAATTGCCAGTGAAACAGCAAATCCCTGGATAGAACCAGAACCAAGCTGACACAAGAAAATAGCAGCGATGAATGTTGTGATGTTAGAGTCCATGATTGCCCAGAAAGCACCGTCAAAACCCATAGAAATGGCAACTGCACGGCTCTTTCCTTCTCTAAGTTCTTCCTTAATTCTTTCAAATACAAGAACGTTTGCATCTACCGCCATACCGATTGTAAGAATCATACCGGCAATAGAAGAAAGGGTAAGTGTCAAATTGAAAGCCGAAAGAACAGAGAACATAATGTAAAGGTTCAAAATCTGAGCAACTACGGCATTAATACCAGAAGTCTTGTAGAAAATCATCATGAAAACGAGGATTAAGCCAAGACCAAGGATAATAGCCATAATACCCTGGTGAATTGCTTCATCACCAAGAGAAGCACCAATTACCTGCTGGCTTTCAACTTCAAGTGGAACGTTGAGCCAAGCTGTCTGCAAAACTTTTTTGATGTTATCAGCTTCTTCATAAGAGAAACCGCCTGTAAGAGAAACAGACCCACCAGTAATTGCAGACTGAATGCGGGCGTTAGATTTAACCTTGTTATCACTTACGATTGCAAGATTGTCGCCAACGTGTTTGCCTGTAAAATCAGCAAAAATTTCTGCACCTTCAGCGTCAAGTTCAAAAGTAACCTGCAACTGATTTGTAAATTCATCATTGCGAACGCCGGCAGATTTAACGTGCTGACCATCCAAAGCAATTTCTTTCTTTACAACGAGCCAGTCATAACGTTCGTCAAGACCGTAATCATCTTTTGTATAAACCCCGAAAACTTCGCAATCTTCTGGGATTATAGAAGAATCCATAAGTTCGCCAACAGCATTGAAAGTAGAAGTTGGATGCTGAGCATAGTAAGTTTTGAATGCGTTAGTTGCTTCGTTATCAACCAGACGGAAATTCAAAATACCTTTACCCATAATCAATGTGTTGATTGAATCTGCCTGAGCGGCACCAGGAATTTCAATATAAATGCGGTCTCTACCCTGCTGGCGGATTACCGGAGAAGTAAGACCAAAGCGGTCAATTCTGCTTGAAAGGTTTTCGATAGCGTTTGCCATTGCTTCTTCTTCAACAGTTTTTTTGTTTTCAGAAGTAACAGAATCACCCATAGATTCCAAAGCGGCATCCAAATCTGCCTTAACGATGATATTCATACCACCAGACAAATCCAAACCAAGTTTTACAGAATTTTCGTAATACTTTTTAGCTTTTAAAATTCGGTCACGGTAATGAGCCTGAATTACATTCATAAATTCCAATTCAGAATCATAAGCTGCAACTACATCCTTTACAGTAAGAGGATTAGCCGCTTTCTGACCAATAGCCTTGTACTGTTTTGCAACATCCTTCTTTAACCAAGACAAATCTTCTGGCAAAGCGGCTGTAGCATCTTCAGTTACCATAGCTTTAATTTCACGCACATCTTCTGCTGCCATAAGTTCAGCATAACTTTTAATGTTTTCTGTTGAACCTAAAGCAAGCTGCTGAAGTTCCTTTGGAGTTCTTCCATACCAACTAATTGAAGGCCACAGAAAAACGAAACAAAGAGCCAAAACAGCAAGCAGAACTACTAAACGAGTTCGTTTGTTCATTTTTTTATCTACTCCAAATTATTTATTATCTTCTTTTGCTTCATCAGCTTTTACTTCTGTTGCATCTGAAGTTTTTTTACCTGCTTTTTTTGCAGCTTTTTTAGCTTCAAGTTCAGCTTTTTTTGCTGCTGCTTCTTCTGCGAGTTTTGCTTTTTCTTCGTCAGAAAGTTCCACACTAGAAATTGCTGTGCGGTTAAATTCAAGTTTACAGTCGTCGTCAACTTTTACGATAACAGTTTTGTCTTTTACAGAAGAAACTGTTCCGTGAATTCCTCCGATTGTAATTACTTTATCACCCTTTTTTAATGCGTTGAGCATTTTTTCAGTTTCTTTCTGTTTCTTATTCTGTGGGCGAATTAAGAAGAAATAGAAAATAACGATGATGAGTAAAAATGGAAGCAAAGTTCCAAGTAAACTACCAGAAGTTGACGGAGATTTTGCACCGCCAGCGGCAGCCTGTAAAAATGGGATAAATGATGACATATATAATTCCATCCTAGTTTTGAAATCTGATAATAAAATCAGTATCGAAAATTATATCACTATTTATAGTCATAATCAATGTCAAGAATTTGAAGTTTGAGAAAGTTTTGAGATTCTGGGTCAAGTACGGAATGACGGCTTTTAATTGGTACAGAAATTTTAATTTATCAGCTTGGTCAAAGCTTCGTTTAGTTGTTTTACCGAAGAATCATTAGGATTGATTGCAACAACCTGGCGCAAATAATACTGGGCCTTGCGGTAATCCTTTTTGGCAAAATATAATTCATAAAGCCTAAAAAGCGAATCACTGTTTCGAGGATTTGAAATCAAACTGGAACGTAAATCTGCAAGAATATTATCTTCTGTCAGCTGCAAATAACTTCTGGTATAGTAAAGATAACTCTTCATTTTTGATGATGATGAAGCCATCAAACCATCAATATATTTAAGAACGGCATCTCTATTTCCAACTTTGGAATAAGCCAAAATATAAGCCTGCAAAATTGTTTCGTCACCGGGGTGAGAATCCACCTGTTTTTTTGCATAATCGTAGGCTTCGGAATTTTTCCCCAGCTCCAGACAGGTTTGAACATACATAGCAATAATTTCTGAATCAACATTTTCCTGGGAAATAAGTTTTTTGCTGATTGTGTAAGCCTCGCTCCAGTTTTCCCGCTGAATTAAACCTTTTAAGGCATAAAGCATTGCATCCTGATTTTCGGGATTTTTTTCAAGAACCTGGGAAGCCAGTTGATCAGCATATTTTCCTGCAACAGGGGCATCCGTAGCCGACGAAATTCTTGCAGCCATCATAAGGGCCTCTGTATTTTCGGGATAAAGTTGCAGGGCTTTTTCGACAGTTTCGGTGGCAGCGTTGGTATTTTTGCTCCAATCCAGCTGAACTTTTGCCCTCAAAATCAAATAATCAATGGAAGTAGAATCTTGGCGGGCATAAACGTCCAAAAGTGAAACTGCGTGAATGTAGTCATTTTTTTCTATGAGGATTTTGGCACGGAACAAAAGGAATTCCAAATCGTTAGGATTTTGCTGTAGAACTATGGCAACATATTTTTCTGCCGCCTGATAATCTTTCAGTTCAAAAGCGATGTAAGCATTTTCTTTTAAAGCCTGAAGATTGTTGGAATCTGTTTTAAGGCCATTCAGTACGGTTTGTGCAAGGTTAAGATTTTTGTTTTGACGCAAAACCCGGACATAGGCCAGGGCAATTTCCTGGGTGGTAGGAGAATTTCCATAAGCAATTTTAAGATAATTTTCGGATTCAGGATAATTTCCCTGTTTTTCACAAAGAAGAGCCATCAAATAATTTGCAAGAATGGAAGTCGGATTTAGAGCCAGGGCCTCTGATAAAGCAGATTGACAGGAATCATAAACAGACTCGTTTACTGTTGGCGAAAGGAGAACTAGGGTTGGCAAAATAGTAGCCAAAAAATCAACATTTCCTGTACTAAAATCAAAAATCCCCTGCTGGGCAGACTCAATCGCTCCCATATAAGAATTTTCTGACGGAACTTCCGGCTGGTCAAAATTAATTTTTTCGGAAGGCCAGACAATCTTCATTATAGAGCAAGCGACATTTATAAGGACTTTTTCGTTTTCGGCATAGTCATCGTTATTTTTTCTGATTTTTGAAAGGGCGTCTCGGATTGAATCTGGAGAACCGTTTTCTACCCCATCAATAATTGTCTGGTCAATTTTATAAAAATATGTGCGTTTTTTTGATGAAACTTTTATAGCCTGACCTTTTGTTTCGGATGTAACTTCTGTTTCAACTTCCTCAGTTTTTTGATTTTTGGACTTTTTCTTGGAAGCGGAAAAAAGCGGAGTCACAAAAACTAAGACAGTCAGCAAAAAGAGGATTTTAGTTTTTTTCGAACTAGAGTAAAACAAGCCCCGCACCCAACAATTATTCATCAATATTTATGATTTCATCATCATCATCAGAAAAAGTTCCTGTATCTTCATCTTCGACAACAAGTTTTTTATTTTTCTGCTGGGCAAAAAAGAAGGCAACCAAAAGAATTGCCACCAGAAGGACAAAAACAAAGCCCAGACTTTCCACAACTTTTACAAATGAAATTTTGATAATTTTAAAGGAAAATAAAGAATACCAAATTCCCATCCCAAAAATTGTAAGAGAAGGAATTGCATAGCCAAATTTTAATTTAGAATATCTGTACAACCCGGCAATAAAGAGCAAAATACCAGTCAAAATTCCATAAACCGGCCAGAAAGTCACAAAATCAGCATCGAAAATGTATTGAACAAAAAAATGAAGCAAGCCCCAGGTCAAAAGCAAAGTTCCTATAAAGAGCTGGGCAGCCCGGTGGGTGATTTTTAAAGATAAAATTGTAATCAGAATGCCTAAAATAAACTGGACGGAAAGAAAAACAAGGCTTAAAACATCAATTGATTTTTTACTTGTATTCAAAAAAGTAAAAACTATGGTTACAAGCAAAAATGCAATTCCAAAGGGAATTAAAACATTTATCAGTTTTGATTTTTTTATGTCCTTCATATTTTTCCCTCCCAATTAAGTTGCAGTTTTAAATCCTGAAAATTGCACAGGTTAATCGGTTAATAATACTAGTAAAAGTTAATCTTTACAATAACAATTCTAAATGCTAAATTCAAAATCATGAAATCAAAAACTTCATTGCTCTCAATTTTCTGCATTATCACTCTTATATTTTCGGCATGCAAAACAAATCAAAACACTGAAAAAGACGCTTCTACAAATAATAATCAAATTGAATTGAGCCACCTTCTGGAAACTCAGAATTTAAATGAAAAACAAAGATATTCTATCATCAATCAGATGGCAAATAATTATCTGGCAGCAAAAGACTACCAGGGGCTAATTCTTTTTTTGACAAACTGGGTCGAAGAAAATCCCAACGATATGTACAATTCTTACTGGCTTTTGATGACCGCTTACGCTTACCTTTCGACAGGGGCGGAACCAGTGGCCGAGTATTATTTTGACAGGATTTTGCAGCAATGTCCCGACCTTCTTGTAAAAGGTTCTTCCGTTCACTTTATGTGTCTGCAAAATCTTATTCAGATTAGTAAAACTCCAGCCCACCGCATTAAATATTTTAATGAGTTGATAAATCGCTTTCCGCAAAATGTAAACACAACCGAACTTTATTTGCGACTGGCCATTGAATATCAAAATGACAGCCAGTGGGATCAGGCTTTGAAGGCTTATTCATTGTTTTTGGAACAACCTGACGCTTCTACAATTCAGATTCCAGGTGAACCTGATGCCTACAAAAACGCCCGCCACATGGTTGACTTCAATAATTCTTCAAAAGACTGGACTTTTGAAAGTTTACCAGCTTTGGAAGAGGCGGTAAAAAAAGCTATCAGAACTTATAATTGGAAGCAACTTGATAAATACAAGGCAAAAGTCAACTTTTTTACCATGTCATGGAAGCAGGATGAAAATGACGCCAACTCTCAAGAAGAAACCCCAATGGCATCCTGGGCTCGCGGAAAGAGAATTAAATACAGCGAAAGTCTGGACGAAGCTTCGAACCCTAACGAAGCATATTTGAGAACCTGGGGATGGAGCACCTACGTTTCAATCTTCTATTTGTATTTCCGAAAAGTTGATTTCCCACTAGACCCTGATATTCACGGTAACTGGGAATGGGCCGGAATTTACCTAGGAAACAAACTCTAATGAAAAAATCTTTGATTTGTGCAGGACTTTTTTTTGCTCTGTGGATTTGTGCCTGGGGGGAAAATGGGACTGGTGGGAAAATTAACGCCGGGGGGCGAAATGCCACCGAGAGCAAAATAGACACCGGGTGGCAGGCGGAAATAGACACCGGGGTAGGAATTGGCACCGAGGGGCAGGCGAAATCTGCGGGAGCGGTAGAAAAGGCACCTGGCGGGGCGGACGTTATCACCGGGGGGCAGGAAAACTCCCAGGGGGCAGAAAACGTAATTGCCGTAGAACTGGAAGACCTGGCAGACGCAGAAGGTTTTACGGAAGATGAAGGCTCTGACTTGAACGAGTCCGAAAATGACACTCAAACAAGTGCTGAAAACGACCAATCCTCAGATACCTCAGATACCCCAAACCCGGCAGAAAATTCTGAAGTAAAAGCCGTCCACAAATCTCTTGAACTTGTTCCAGACGAAATTTTAGCCCGCCCGGAAGTCGAAAAATTCCGAAATCAGTATCTCACCGAAAAATGGTCAAAACTTTTGTACACATATCTTGAGCAGGGAATGGAATACCGTCTTTATGTCCGAAAAGCCCTGCAAGACCAGAATTTGCCGGCAATTTTGGAATACTTGCCGGTAGTTGAGTCGAATTACAAAACCAATGCAAAATCTCGGTCCGGGGCAATTGGAATGTGGCAGTTTATGGCAAATTCAGTTTATCCTTTTCTTACTTTGAATGATTATGTTGATGAACGCCTTGACCCTTGGAAATCGACCGATGGAGCCCTAAAAAAACTGACTGACAATTACAATTATTTTAATGACTGGTTCATCGCTATTGCCGCCTACAATTGTGGGGTGGGTGCCATGTCCCGGATTTTGAAAAAATCCCCTGAAAAAGACTTCTGGTATCTGGTTGACCACAATCTTTTACCGAGCCAGACCGCAAATTATGTGCCAAAACTGATTGCAATTGCCGACCTGGCAATGAACAGTGAATATTATGGGATTGATTTGCCGAGTCACGACCAGGAATTTGAAGAATTGATTAATGAGCGAGAAGGAAATTTTGACTACGTCGAAGTAAACAAGGCTTATTCTATATCACAATTAGCCCAGGAAATGAGGATTGATGAAAACAGCCTCAAACGCTTAAATCCATCGTTTATTTTGGGGATAACCCATCCTTCAAAAAAATCTCAAATCAGGCTGCCCCTGGGAATGAAGCAAACCGCCCAAGATGCCCTTTCCAAAATGAAAGCTATAGATTTTCCGGTCAAATACACAGTTGTGGCTGGCGATTCTTTGTGGTCCATTTCCAGAAGATACGGAGTGACGGTTGACGCCATCTGCGAACTCAACAACATCAAAGAAAACGCAATCCTAAAAATTGGAAAAGTTCTTTATATTCCTGCAAAATAATCCGATGTTAAAAACGAAAAATAATAAAAAGCGGGTTTAACATGGTTTTAAAAAAGAAAATTATTGCAGGCTGTTTTTTTGCAATTTTGGGATTAAATATTTTTGCCCTGGAAAATAAATCATCAGATAAAACTTCTAATACTTCGGTCGAAGCTCTTTCGTCTGTGAACTGGATTACCAGAGTTTTTTCTACAAAACTTTCGCTGAATACCGAAAAAGCAAAACTTCAAATGCCATCTGGCAAAAAAACTGCATCATCACAAATAAAATCAAAAATGCCACCCCTCATCCAGCCCGCCCTCCTTTCTATTTATGAGGATAACACTAAAACCCTTTCCGATACCGTAATCACAAACCAACTTTCCTTGGACCAGGTTTTTCAATTTATTATGGGTGGCTACAAAACTACAGATGTTTTTTCCAAAGATTTAAAATATTTAAACACGACAAACACCCTAGATCTCAAAAATTTGAGCAAAGAATTAATTCACCACACCTACGCTTTTACCCCAGAAAAACCGATTGAATACACTGCTTCCAGAGCCTATTCCGGGATAATTATTGACGCCCGCGGTGCCCTTCCTGTTCACGGAGAATATGTTGACAGCCAGGTAAGTGCCTGCTTTTTCCCGCAAATTTGGGACGACCAGATGAACCGCATTTTTGAAAAAAATCTGGTAAATCCGGAAGTTGACGAAAAACAGGGCCTAGTGGGCTATCATTATTCTGATAATAATGATGATTATGCTGACAGAGTTGGTCTGGATCCTCTTTATATTAAGGCGACGGAAGTTTACGGTCGCAACAGGACAGACCCTATCATCAAACATAAAGACGCTTTGAAAATTCTGACAGTGCCTGAAAATGTAAAGTTGATGCAGGAAGGTAAGGTTGTAATCCTCCTTGATAAAGAAAATCTGATTTATGATATTTCTGTGCCGGAAAAAGACGTTTCGTATTACGTAAAATACCAGGAAATTAAGCAGTATTTTTATGAAAATAAGGTGCCTGGAGTTACGATTTCTGATTCGATTGACGGAATTCTTTTTTCTGTTGATTTGAAATTTTATCCGGATTCTTCGGAATTGCTCCCATCAGAAAAGCCTAGAATTGAAATTATTGCTGAAAATCTGAAAAATCTGCTCATGGACGATGGTTACACAATTTTGGTGGAAGGTCATACTGCCGACGTTGGAAAGCCAGTGGGCCAGTTGAATCTTTCGATTGAGAGAACTAGAACGGTGATGAACGCCCTGGTTGACTGCGGAATTGACGAAAAATTGTTCACATACAAGGGCTATGGCGGAACTATGCCGGTTGCTTCAAACGCGACAGAAGAAGGCAGGGCTCAGAACCGCCGCGTCGATATAACCGCCCGCCCTAGAGCGACATATATTCAGCGCGACTGGAACTAGGGGATTTCACACCCCTCGGACGTTCGCACGCCTCCCCCCAGGCGATTTGGCAGGCCTCCCAGGAAATTTGGCAGGCCTCCCAGGCGTTTGCAACAACACCCAGACATTTTGCAGGCCCGCCCGGGCAATCCCCTACTCCCTGATAATCGTCAAACTCTTCCCCTGGTAGAGTGGCAAAAACTTTTTCACACCGCCAGATTCAAACTGAACTTCAATAACATATTCAGCGGAATTTTCGTAGGCTTTTACAATCACCCCATAACCGTAATCATCGTGGTAGATTTTTAATCCTTTTTTCCATTTTTCTGCAAGCTGGGCATTTTCTGACCTGTAGCCGGCACTATAACCTGCCGAAAGGCCAGCCGTCCGAGGATTAAATCCCGAAGAAGTACGAGAAGAAGCAAATCCAAAAGGTGCCTGGCCAATTATTTTAAAAGCAGAAGCAGCCTCTTTCAAAAAAGGACTTGGTTTCATATATTGCCAGTAGCCGTAAAGACAACGCTTGCTTGTCGCGGTGACGTAAAGTTCATCTCTTGCCCGGGTAATTCCAACATAAAAAAGCCGGCGTTCTTCTTCCAAATCCGCCCCAAATTTATCCTGGCGGGGAAAAACGCCCTCTTCCACCCCGGTAATTACAACTTTATTGTATTCAAGGCCCTTTGTATTGTGCAAAGTGATTAAAGTAACGGCATTGTCGCTTTCATTTTGACTTTCAGCTGCAAGGGTTCGGTCCAGGTTGATTGCGTCCAGAAAAGCCAGAAGCCCTTCCATGCTACATTCGTAAGGGACAGCAGTATTGACCAGTTCCTGGAGGTTTTGAACCCGGGTTGTGCCGTCAATTTCGTCCCCAGCCTTGTGATAATCGTTTAAGCCAGAATCGTTGATTACCCGTTCAACAAAACTAGAAAGTTTTTTATTTTTATCAGAATTTTTTTCAGGATTTTTTTCAAAAGAGGCCAACAAAATATCAAAAAGCTTTACAAAATCTTCCACCCCATCTTTGGCTTTTTTGGAAAGACCTGGAGCAAGTTTTTTTGCCGCTTCAATTAAATTGTCAAAAGTCGGATTTCCATCTTCACCGGTGATAATTGCCGACTCCATAATTTTGTCCTGAGTTTTTTCGCCAATTCCCCGGCTAGGCTTGTTGATTACCCGGCGGAAAGAGATTTCGTCTTTTTGATTTGCACACAAGGCCAGATATGCGAGAGCGTCTTTTATTTCTTCGCGTTCATAAAATTTCAGAGAACCAACAACGACGTAAGGAATTTTTCTGTGAAGAAATTCTTTTTCAAAGCCCAAAGACTGGCTGTTAGTCCTGTACAAAATGGCCCAATCAGAATATTTGTGATTACCTTCCACCGATTTTTTGATTAAATCACCAACAAAAGAAACTTCGGCATTTTGGTCCCCCAAAAAAGCCAAAACAGGATTTTTCCCATCTCCCCTATCCGCAATCAGATTTTTGTCCAAACGATCCTGGTTCTTTTTTACGACCAGATTTGCCGCTTTTAAAATTTTACCAGTCGACCGGTAATTTCGTTCCAGACGGATAATTTGAGTTCCAGGAAATTTTTCGGGAAAGGTCAAAATATTTTGAACTTCGGCCCCACGGAAATGATAAATTGACTGGTCATCATCACCAACGACGCAAACATAAGAATCGTTGCCATTTTCGACGCCAGAAAGTTTTTGCAAAAGTTTATACTGGGCAATATTTGAATCCTGGTATTCATCCACCATTATTACCCTAAAACGCCTGTGAATGTAGGACGCAATCTGACTTTCCTTATCGAGAATCTGAACCGGCAACATAATTAAATCGCCAAAATCGGCATTTCCAGTTGCCCGCAGCCTTTTTTGATATTCAGAATAAATTTGATTAATTTCCAATTCGCTGCCAAGGATGTCCAGATTATCCTCCGGGCCAAGACAATAATCTTTTGCCAGGGAAATTTGTTTTGCAGCGATTTTGAGTTCTTTTTTGGAAAGAGAAGGCACCGCCTGTTTTAAAAGGGTTGCCATATCATCATCATCATAAACTGTAAAAGAAGGTTCAAGCCCGGCCGCTTCGTAATATTTTCTGAGAAACCAGGAACCAAAAGAGTGAAAAGTCCTGATTTGAGCATCTGCAGCCCGACTATCAATTGCAATCGCCCTCTCCCGCATTTCGTTAGCCGCTTTTTTTGTAAAAGTGACAGACAAAATAGACCAGGGGTCGACATTTTTTTCGGAAATTAAATATGCAATTTTTGTGGTGATTACTCGGGTTTTTCCGGAACCAGCCCCTGCCAGAATTAAAAGTGGAGAACCTTCGTGAACAACGGCCGCCCGCTGTTCATCATTCAAAATATTAAGATATTCTTGCATGGCGTCTTTTTCGTTTTTCCTGATAAAGATCTTTATCTGCTTCTGAAAGCAATTTTTTCAAAACGCTAGATTTTTGTAAATCGACAGCCCCCAAACTGATTGAAAGTTTGAAAGGTAATTTTTTTTCGCCAGAAACTTTTTCGTTCATCAAATCAACTTTGAGCCTAACATTTTCTACGTGATTCAATTTCATGCCAATCGCAACAATTCCAAATTCATCACCACTCAGACGGCCCACAATATCAGTTTTTCGGAAGACGGATTTTAACACTTCGGCTTCAGTTTTTATTGCGAGGTCTCCCATTTCGTGACCATAAGTGTCGTTAATAGTTTTAAGCCCATCAATATCGGCAAAGAAAATCACGCCAGCTTTATCAGTTTCCTGCATAATATCCAGTTCTTTCTGACCATTTTCAATAAAACCACGGCGGTTCAAAATCTGGGTCAGTTCATCTGTGAGGGACTGCTTTGTAAGGTAAGATTTTTCGCTTTCCAGTTTTTGAGTTTCTACAATCTGATTTGTATATTCATAAGATTGGGCAATTGTCGTTGTGATAATTTTCAAATAAACAATGTAATTTGCAAAACTCTTATTATCAATTTTGCACAACATAAAGCCATAGTTAGATTCACCAGAAAAAATAGGATGGAGGATAAAGATTCCAGGTTTGGAGATTAAAGACCTAGCCGCAACAATCTGCTCTTGCGGATTGAAAGTTACGCCTGGTTTAAAAAGTTCTGTCGAAGTATCCCTATCATAAAGCATACAAAGGCTCATTTTTTTAGGAAGCTTAAAATCATCCTCGGCATCCAAATAAACTACATCTTTATAAAAATTCACAGAAACGCTGGAAAAGTCACACTGATCTGCAATAAAACGGAGATTATAGAAAAACTGTTTGAGAGTATTTGCCCCGCGAACTGTGTCCATCAAAGTTATCAGTTTATTTCTTTCGTTCATTTCATTTATAAACTGAAAAAGATTTGCTTCGCTTTCATCGGTATCAAGGCAGATATTATTTTCCACATCTTTATAAATGGCCTGAGAAAGTTCAGAATCTATACAACCACAAGACTGGCGGAATTTGAGCAAAAGAGGCATGGCTGTTTTTTTTCTGATTACGCCCTCATTCACAACAATATTCGCAAGACCTGCCGCTTTTAATCCCAAAGAATAAACAGACTGATTAATTGTTGTAAGTCTTGGTTTAGAAATTTTTGAGGTAACGGCATCATCAAAACCGGTAACTATTACATCTTCTGGAATCCTTATGCCAAGTTCTTTCATGGCAGAAATACAACCTGCCGCCATAAGGTCATTAGCACAAACCAGGGCATCAAAATTAACATCTTCTTTTGAATGATAGTGTTTTTGAAAATCCTCTTTGGCTCCAAAATTTGTAAAAAATCCGTCCAAAACCAAATCAGGATAAAAAGGCAAATTATGTTCTTCCAAAGCCAGGGTAAAAGCATCATAACGCTCTATGGCTTCACTCGATTTTGTTGAATTTGCAGAACAAAAAGCGATTTTTTTACAGCCGTGAACATTTTTTAAATGCCCGATTAAATCCGAAAAAGTTTTATTACAATCAGTTACGACAGAATAAGTTCCAGGCAAAGATAAATCTACACCAATAGAAATAACAGGGCGGGGAAGAAGTTTTGAAACAATTTCTTCCAGTTCAGTTTTAGAAATGGTCGAAGTATAAACGCCAGAAACAACAATATAAGCATCAATATCCCGAGATTTTAAAAATTCAAGACTTGTCCAATGCTGATAATCAAAAACACCAACCGTGCTGTGGGCAAATTTTGTCTGAGAAATGATTACTCTGACATCTTTTCCATCAAAATAATCGTAAATACCTGCCAAAATATCCGAGGCATACTCAATAGTAAATGTAGGAATTAAAACCGCAATTGTCTTCATTTATAAACATCACTTTTTTTAAAAAACAAATTTTACTTTGTTTGTATTTTGAAATTTTTTGACCAGGCGGACAAAACGCCCGTCCAGGTCTACCCCGGTGCTTGCAAGAATTTTTACAGAAACCAAATTTCCGGGTTTTACGCTCTCCACTTCATCAGCAGAGTCCAGGTCATATCTCACAACTACCGCGCCATCTACATCTGGAGCCTGAAACCAGGCACGGCCAATTGCCAGACCTTCAGAAGAATCTTCCGCTTGGTCTTTATTCAGTTGGATAATTTCTTCTATCAGAATATTATACTCCCCTCCTAAATATTTTTCCAACTTTTTAGCAGTAAGATTTGCCTGACATTCTTCCAAGCGGTCTGCCCGCTTTTTGGAAACTCTTTCGGAAACCCGGCCTTTAAAAGAATAGGCTGGTGTATCTTCTTCACGAGAATATGGGAAACAACCAGACCAATCAGGATTCAATTCATTCAAAAATTTATAAGTATTTTCTGCCGCTTTTTCACTTTCTCCAGGAAAACCTGTCAAAAAAGTAGTTCGCAAAACCGCTTGTGGAAAAACGCTGCGAATATTTTCTACCATTTCTAGGTATTTTTGATGATTGCCAGTCCTGTTCATAGCCAAAATCACATCATCATCACCAGACTGAAAAGGAATATCAAAATATGGCAAAAAACGGTTGTCATTTTTCATTACCTGCAAAATATCAGGATTAAAATGATCAGGGTGAATGTACAAAATGCGGACAATAAAATCACCGGAAAGTTTAGAAATTTCTGACAGGAGGACGGCAAGTGGAGAAAGTCCAATTACCCCGCGGGCAGAAGCTGGTAGCCCAAAAGAAAAATTTTCTTCCGACCCGTAAGCTGCCAAATCCTGGCCAATCAAATTAATCTCATAAATGCCACTGGCAATCAGACCTTTTATTTCTACCAAAATTTCTTCCAAAGGACGACTTCGCAATTCTCCTCGGATTAAAGGAATGGCACAAAAAGAACAGTGATTTGAGCAACCTTCCGTAACTTTAACGTAAGCAGAACCAGGAAAATTAAAAAGGATAGGCCTTTCGCCCCCGCAAACGCCTTCCTGCTTAAAAGTTTTTACAGTCCGCCCCTGGTCTTCCACAGAGTGCATAAATTCAACAATTTTAGAAATATCGCCGTTCCCAAAAACCCCAGACAATTCTGGCATAGATTCGTAAAGCATATCAGCATAACGCTGGGCCAGGCAGCCAGTCATAATAATTTTTGCATTCGGATAGGAATTGTGAATTTCGCAAACAGCATCAATCGATTCTTTTTTTGCAGAAGCAATAAAACCACAGGAATTTACAATGATAAAATCCGCATCATCTGCATTTTCTGTAAAAGAAAAGCCATTTTTCACCAAATAGCCGACAATGAGTTCGCCATCAGTCTGGTTTTTGGCACAACCATGCTGATCAATAAAAAACTTAGTCAAGTTCGATTACCACCAGTTTATATTTACCGTCAGTATCTTTAATCCATTTAATATCTTCAACAAAAATCTGGCCGGCAGCACCAATATCAAGGTCATAAGATTGTGAATCTGCAATGATTGTAAACTTAACGGTATTATTATTTGAAATCCAAAGTCGGATTCCGTTACGAGCTGTAGCAGTAAACACTTCTCCTCGGGTGAAATATGTTTCAACAGAATTAGAATTATCAACCTTATCACGGAACAAACACGGTCCACGGAAACTTGCATTAAGGGTAAAAGGATAAGCCCTATTATCTTCAAGAATAACTTTATGAGGATGTTTTGACGAAAGTTCGGTCGCGAAAGGAATATCCTGGTCTTCAAGAGATGCAGCGTCGCGGGAAAGTCCCTGGCGTAAAAGAATGCTGACTTCAGCCCCGCGAGATTCATCGGTTGCCGAAATATCAGAAACATAGACAATCATATCGGAAGTGTTGTCGCCGTTTATGTCAATTTCAGACTCTTCTGCAAGTTCTACATAGTAAACGCCAGATGGTGTGTCAATTCCAAAAGATGATAGAGTATCGCGGACAGTGAGGATAATTTGTCCGTCTTTGTCGGTTGGAATTAAAAGCTGGTCGCCTTTATAAACCCTCTGCTCAAATTTTTTATCAGAAAGTTCATACTGATGTTTTTTTGTGCTGTTTGAAAGAACGACTCCGTCATTCGGGTCAGATTTTTTGCGAGTCAACAAAAGAACTAGGATAAGGGCAACCACACAAAGTAAAATTGCAATAGGAATTATAAGACCCGGCCGCCAGAATTGACTTCCCTTGGGCTTTGCATACAAGCCCTCCGGAACGCCCGATTCCTGAATCTGTTTATTTCTGTAAAGTTTTAGGACAAATTCGGTGTCCAATTCCAAATAACTTGCATAATTTCGCAAAAAACCTGACAGGTAGGCTTCGCCCGGGAAAATACCTGTGTCTTCATCTTCCAGAGCTTCCAGATAACGTTTTTCGATTGAGATTTCGCGGGCAATTCTGTCTAAATCAAGATTTTTTTCTTCACGCGTTTTGCGAAGGAGTTCTCCATAACTTTCCATACAAGATTACTCCGAATACAAGAAATTATTGTAGTTATTTGCCGATGATGGAGCTTCGTAAACAAATCTCTGATCTGGCAAGCCCTGATTTAGTTTATATTCATAAAAATTAAAAACGAATTCTTCACCCTTTGGAGTTACCGCTTCTACCCTGCGAATAAGTTTTGTTTCGGCATTTACACAAAGTTTAATATAACGAAAGGCTTCCGATGCTGATTTTCTGGTCAAAATAAATTTTACAACCATTTCGTCCGAACCTTCGTCCAAAGGTTCGGCATTCTGGCCAGTTTCGTAAGAAACAGTGTAATAGCGGGTCATAAGTGAAAGCCCCTGGCCTGTCACTAACGAAGTAGCGGTGTTTGTTTCTGTAGAAATCTGCTGCTGCAATACAGCTGATGACTCCGGCAAGTAAACTGTCAAAATATTTCCGTTAAAGCAGATAACCTGTTCTTCAGGATTTGTGTAATCCATTCTTAAAAGATCTGGGCTTTTATATGATAATTTTCCGGCAGATTCTTTTTTATCGATTGTGATTTCAAAATCAACTTCGTAATCTTTGATTGTTGCGTAATATTCAGAGATAGTTTTAAAGTAAGCACTGGCAGTTGTAATGCTCTGTGCAGATAATACGGTCGCAAAAAATAATGCACAGATAGATAAAATTATTTTTTTCATATCTGTGCATTATACAGTTAATAATTGTTTTTGTCATTAAGTGGCATAAAATGACTGAATCTGAAAGCTATTCGGAAGTCTCAGGATTTGGTTCAGTTTTAGCCTCTGTTTTACGACTCTTACGAGCTTTTTTTGGCTTTTCGTCGGATGATTTATCATCAGAGACTTTATCATCATCAGCTTTATCATCTTTTTTATCAGTTTTACTGCTAGATTTTTTTTCTGATGATTTTTTTGCCGGCTTTAAAACTTCCATATCTTCTTCTATGACTTTATTAGTTTGGGCGGTTAACTCTTTACAGTGTTCTTCGCCTTTTACAATGTCGTAGAATTCTTTTCCCTCCATTGTTTCAACAAGTTCAAGACGCTGGGCAATGTAATCCAACAAATCTTTGTGATCTTCCAGGAGTTTTAAAACATATTCATAGCGTTCATTCATGATGCGGGCAATTTCGCTATCAATATAATTCTGGGTTTCTTCAGAAAATTCGCGAACAAGATTTGGCTCGCCACTACGATTTCCCAAAATCCCCTTACCCAAAGTCATATTCTTAAACTTATCAGACATACCATAAGTCGTAATCATCTGCTTGAGGATATCCGTTGCACGGGCAATATCGTTTGAAGCCCCGGTAGAAATATCACCAAGAATAATCTGCTCTGCGGCTCGGCCACCAAGCATACAATCAACTTCGTTAATCATATCGGTTTTTGTAAGGCAGAATTTTTCTTCTTCCTCTTCGCGATACTGGGTAAAACCGCCGATTCCGTGAGAACGTGGCACAACTGTAATTTTATTTACAGGTTCATGACCCGGAGTAAAGGCTGCAACCAGAGCGTGGCCGGTTTCGTGAACAGAAGTAAGTCGCATCTGCTTTTTGTTGTCTTTGCGAGACTTCTTTTTAAGACCAATGCTGACTTTATCAATTGCTTCGTTAAAATCGTCCATTGTGACTTTTCTACGGCCATTGCGAACTGCCAGCAAGGCTGCCTCGTTTACAACGTTTGCCAAATCGGCACCGGCAAAACCTGTAGTTCCATGAGCAATAGATTCAAAATCAACATCTCTATCAAGCTTTACATTTTTTGCATGAATGCGGAGGATTGCTTCACGCCCCTTAACATCTGGCTTTTCAACAGGAACCTGGCGGTCAAAACGACCAGGACGGAGAATTGCAGGGTCAAGAACGTCTACACGGTTGGTAGCGGCCAGAACAATCAAACCTTTGTCATTATCAAAACCGTCCATTTCAACAAGCAACTGGTTCAAAGTCTGTTCGCGTTCATCATTTGAACTAAAACCGTTGGCACGAGATTTTGCCAGGGCATCAATTTCATCAATAAAGATGATACAAGGAGCTTTTTCGCGGGCCTGTTTGAACAAATCACGGACACGAGAAGCACCCACACCAACGAACATTTCGACAAAGTCTGAGCCAGAAATACTAAAGAAAGGAACGCCAGCCTCTCCAGCGACCGCCCGGGCAAGCAAAGTTTTACCAGTTCCAGGGTCACCAACAAGCAAAACGCCCTTAGGGATTTTTCCACCAATATCTGTATATTTTTTAGGATTTTTCAAAAAGTCAACAACTTCAACAAGTTCTTCTTTGGCTTCGTCAACGCCGGCAACATCAGCAAAGCGAGTTTTGATTTTACCTTCTTCGACAACTTTTGCCCGGCTAGCACCAACATTGAAAATGCTACCCATTCCGCCCCCGTTGCCCACTTTGCGGAAAAGCAAAAAGTAAATAAGGAAGATAATCCCGAATGGAATAATAAGATTGATTAAAAGTTGAACAAAATAATTATTTTGCTTGGCAACGAATTTGTAAGAAACCCCCTGCTCATCAAGCAAATTAATAAAACTCTGCATCAAAACTGCGGCTGTTTTATACTGCTTTCGGGTAGACTGAGTATCCATTGGGAAAAGCATAAATCCTTTTTTTTCGGAACTATCTACTTTAGGAGTAATTTCAGGTCCATACCCTACAAAATAGTTATCACCAAGTTCAACATAAACAATCTGACCATTCATAACCTTGTCTCTGAATTCTGAATAGTCAATTAGATTGGCAGGTTTACTCAATACGACAATATCAAATATGAGCAGGCCAATCGCAACAATAATAACGAAAGGCCAGAAAGGAAAATGACTTTTCTTGTCTTTTTTATTTTTTTTGTCATCATCTTTGTTATCTTCAGGACCGGCAAACTTAAAAAAATTGAATGGGTCGTTTTCATCATCATTTTGCTTTTTTGGTTCTTTGTTCTGATTTTCAGCCATTTTTCATTCCTTAAAAAAATCACATTTTTACTAAAAATGTCGTATCTATTCAGTATATTGCCTTTTAGTATCATAAAACTATACGTCATGCTGAACTTGTTTCAGCATCTCTTGTTCCTGAGATTCCGGGTCAAGCCCGGAATGACGGAACGAATTAGATTCCGGGTCAAGCCCGGAATGACGAATTTGAATAGTCACAAAACATTTTTATTAAATATAGTAAAGAAGCGTTTTTTTTTCCACTAAATTAAAAAAAATCCTAAAGTAAATTTTTTAAATCCCGAAAATCAGAGAAGAGTAAAAGGCGATTTTTAGAAAATTCTAAAGGCTTTCTGAAAACGCGTCATATCCGGGAGGAAAAAATGGGCTATCCAAACGCTTATACAGCTTACCAAAGAACTAACATCAACACAGCCAGCCAAGGCAGACTTGTTGTTCTGCTGTATGAAGGTGCAATCAAACATTTAAATGCGGCACTCAATCTTTTTGATCAAAATGATAAAATCAAGGCGAATAATATCGAACAATTTGGTATTCACATCCAAAAAACCCAGGCAATTATCACAGAATTGCAAGTTACGCTGGATATAGAAAAAGGAAAAGATATTGCCCGTAACCTTATGTCTTTATATGTGTATTTTAATGAAGAACTGATGGACGCAAATATTAATCACAGTAAAACGAAGATTCAGTTTGTGTTGAAAATGATGAATGAACTGGCTGAATCTTGGAGGGCTATTGCAAATTCAACGGCAAACGCTCCGGCTGCAAAAGTTCAAAATGCACTGAATATTGTTGG
>CAZGDL010000009.1:3674-4824 GCA_964525075.1 uncultured Treponema sp. | reverse complement strand
TCGGGAGGAAAAATATGGCAGAGATTTCACAGGAAGAATTAAACGAAAGAGTTGCGTTACTCCGCAGATTCAGAAGTCTGCTTGAAGAACAGAGGGGCAAATTTCAGGAATATCTGACAGTTTTGGAAAAGCAGCAGGATTCTATCACATCAGAAAATCCTGAAAATCTTTTAATTCACACAGAATTGGAACAGCAGGTGGTAAAAAATCTGGCAAACTTGCAAAAAGTTATCGTTCCAATGTCAAAAATGTACAAGGCGGCAAGTGGAAATGCTTCAAATTCTGTTACAAGCAAGGATGATGAAGAAATCACAAAAATCCAGAATGAACTTTCGGATTTGCAAACAAAAGTCCTGAAACAGAACGAAATTAACCGCGACCTCCTCCGCGTTCACATTGACCGCCTGAGAACTCAAATTGCCGGCTTCAAAAATCCATACAGAAACAACCGCAGTGTTTATGCAAACGCTCAGCCTCATAAAGTTGCGACTATGGTGCAGATTGAAGTTTAAGCACAGATTGAAGTTTAATTGAAAAATGATAAAAAAGAATTTAACCATACTCGTGGCTTATTCTAAAAACAAAGTGATTGGTGCTCAGGGGACAATTCCATGGAAACTGCCTTCTGAGCGCAATCGTTTTAAAGAGATTTGCCAGGGAAAAAAAATCATAATGGGCAGAAAATCTTTTGAAGAGATTGGCCACGGTTTACCTTACTGTACGATTATCATTGTTTCCAGGACTATGAAAAAGTGCCCGGAAGGGTGCCTTTTGGCAGAATCGTTTGAAGAAGCGGTGAGGTTAGCGGAAGATGATGGGGATTTGAACACCGGGAACGTAATTGACACCGGGGCAGGCAGTTGCACCAGGGCGAGTAATTTGGACACCGGGAGCGACGTTACCACCGGGGCGACCATTTTCCCTAACGCCAGCCCACCCCAGAATACCAGCGAAATCCTAATCGCGGGTGGCCAGGAAGTCTACAAACAAGCCCTCCCCTACACCCAGACCATTTACGCCACAGAAATTCAAAAAAACTATCCCGGCGACCGCTTTTTTCCAGAATTGGCACTAGACCAATGGAAAATCACGGACGAGGAAAGTCATCGGGAAAATGGAGTGGAGTTTAGGTATTTGACGATAAAGAGGA
>CAZGDL010000009.1:0-3574 GCA_964525075.1 uncultured Treponema sp. | reverse complement strand
CCCCTGATAGGCGTCCCCACCCCCGGAAGGCAAACGAACGCCCCCGGATGGCACCCGTCCGCCCGGACGTGCAAATCCCCCCAGACATGCAAATCTTCCGCCCGGAAACCAATCCCCCGGGCGTCCATTCCTACTTCTGCAACAACTTAAACACGAACTCTTCTTCGTTAAAAGCTACCCCGACATCATCTTTTTCTGTCGGATACGAGCCTTTCACAAAATAAGTCGAAATCAAAGCTGAATAATAGCGGGCAACTGAATCTTTTGGATTTTCGCCCAGCAGGCCATCTATCATTTCAAGAGACTTAGAATAATCCCGAGATTCAAAAACTTTGAGGGCTTCTTCCCACTTTGCGTAATATGCAATTTCTTTTTCAGAAACAGCAGATTTTTCGTCAATCAGTTCATACAGGCGGATTGGAGTGTTTACGTTTACGACCCTAACCCTATCCAGCGAACGAACCAGGAAGCGGTCGCCCAGGAAGTTGCGGGTTGCTTCGCTAATCATAATGCCGGCAGTGTGATACTGCTTGTTTACGCCTTCCAGGCGGCTGGCCAGGTTTACGTTATTTCCCATCATTGTGTAGTTCTTTTTATTTTCAGAACCCATGTAACCTGCAATCATTTCGCCAGAGTTCAAGCCAATTCTTGTGAACAAGGTTTTCTGATTTTCAACCATGATTTTGAATGCTTCATACAAATCATCATCCATATCATCTGGCTTCTCGGCAGCAGCAATCTGAATAATTTCTTTGTTCATTTCATGTTCGGCTTTTTTCATTTTGATGGCAGCAGCACAAGCCCGCTGAGCGTGGTCTTCCATTTTTACTGGAGCCCCCACCAGGGCAATAATTGCGTCTCCTTCGTATTTATCAACCGTACCGCGTTCCGACATGATAATATCAGACATTTTTGTAAGATAATAATTGAGGAGGGCAACAAGCTGACTGGCAGACAAAAGTTCACTGAAAGAAGAAAATTTCTGAATATCGGTGAACATGGCCGTCATTTCAAAACGCTGGCCACCAAGTTTGAATGAAGATGGATTTGCAACAATTTCATCAACAACTTCCGAAGAAAGACACTGGCTAAAAGCATTTGTGATAAAGCGCTTATCGTGAGAAGCCGCCATAAATCCAAATACCGTAGTTACAATAAATGAAGTTAAAAGTGACATAAGAGGGATAAAAAGCCCGATATAAGTTCTTGTAGCAACAAAAATCAAAAGGAAGATAACGATGACGGCAACCAAAGCAGTAATTCCGATGATGATTTGCTTACCGGTACTTTTAATTTTGTGGGTAGCAATTCCGTAAGCCAGACAGATGATGAGAGCCAACAAAATCGAAATCCAGATAGGAGAATCATCAACAAAATCCTGGGAATAAAGCATATTTGCGATAGTGTAGTGAATTCCAGGATTAGGATAATGTTCCTCGTACTGGGTCAAACCATAATCCGAAGTACTAGTTGCACAAGTTCCCACAATACACATAGCATTTTTTACAATATCAGAAACTTTTTGACGAGAATCCTTAAAACTTGCAAAATCGCCGCGGCAGGTTTCAAAACTTTCAGAAATTAAAGCCTGAGACTCCTCATCCCCATCATAATAAGAAAGGAGGATTTCTTCGTAGCCACCATTCAAAAAATCATCATAACTAGCCATAAAAGCAGCCCTAAATTCCAGGAACATATCAAAATCGACATCTTCATCCTGATTATTCAAAGCGTCCTGAACATAGGCAGCGTTGTTGTAAGCTTCGTAAGGGTCATTTTCGCCATCATAAACGTCAAAAAATCCGTTTTCATACAGAAAATCCAACTGAGTTTTCAGATTTTTTTCCAAAAGCGACAGGCGGTAAATATTCCACAAAGAAATATGGTTATAATCAACATATTCAGTTTTAGGATATTTGATGATGACAGCCCCATCCTGGCCACGTGGAATTTTTACGTCACGCACCTGGCCGTCGTCCATTTTGCAGTCCTTAAGGGTGATATAGCGGTTGGTCAAAACAATCTGCGGATTGCCAAAATGTTGCAAAATCGGAACCAAAACCAACTGACCGTAATATTTGCCCTTGTATTTTTTGATTAAATCGACGCGGCG
Organism: uncultured Treponema sp.; assembly: GCA_964525075.1. Lineage (GTDB taxonomy): Bacteria > Spirochaetota > Spirochaetia > Treponematales > Treponemataceae > Treponema_D. The sequence goes on along the minus strand of CAZGDL010000009.1, from coordinate 1,461 downwards.
GGTATAACCGTCCTTGTCTGGATCGGCATTTACGAAGCCGGCCTTTTTTGACTGGATCATAAAATCGTGGAGGGCTGGCAAAAGTCCTGCGTGCTCTTTTGTGAGCGTGTCTTTGGCAGCGTCAATATTTTCTAGAGCAATGTATTTTGACAGATATTCAGCTTGTTCATCAGAAATTTCAGAACCGTCATCAAAAGTAAGGGTCAAATACGAATTATCAAAATATTTTAAGGCCCGGGCAAGTTTATCGTCCTGAGATTCAATTACGTATGAAATGTTTGTTTCCAGGGTATTTTTTACACTTTCGGTGGTAGTCAAAAGGTCCAAGGCTGCAGATTCAGCATCATCAGCAGAAACTTTTGACTCAGAAAAATTACCCATCACAGAAATGACTTTATCGTCAATTGCCTGGAATCCGGCTTCAACATATTCTGGCAGAGTTTCGGTGACGTATGTTTCGTCGACCTTGGACTCACTCTTGTCGATAAAACTCAAATCGAATACCACAGACTCTGTTCCCAATTCCTTGAGAGTTATAAGAGCCTGAGCGTAAACGTCGCGAGAAAATGGCCAAGTGCCTATTTCGTTTACAGAATCATCGTCAACATTGAGCATGACGACGCGGGAATCTTCGCTGGTGGAAGGCAAAACCCGCTGGAACCAGTCAGCAATTTTTCGGTCTACGGAAGAAAACATGAGCAGGGAGCAGAGAGCCGTAGCCAGAACTGGAATTATGATATAAAGATATTTTTTGAACATTTTTTAGTCCTTTTGTAACTATTCAGAACCGTCATTCCGGACCTGAAACAAGTTCAGGGTGACATTCCGGAATCTCAGCTCCGTCATCCCGGGCTTGACCCGGGATCTCTTGAGATGCTGAAACAAGTTCAGCATGACGCCGGAATAGTTACGTTCTTTTAAGATTTTTCTACACTTTTTTAAAACACAAAAAACCTGCAGAGTTTAGATTCTGCAGGTTTTTAATCAGAGGAGAATAATTAGAATTCCCATTCTACATCGGCTTTAGCTTCTGATGCACGAGAAGAAGCGGTTGACGCCCCTTTTGAGGTTTTTGTTGAAGCTGCAGCAATGTCGCTTTTTGTTAGTTTTGAACCAACTTTTACACCAGTTTTTGCTGTACCAGAAATAAGGTCTGCAATTTTACCTTTTTTCATAGGCTTGATAGAAAAACTGTCATCGTCAAGGGAAAGTTTGAGAGTAGAGTTCAAACCAACATTTACGTTTGCACTTTCTTCCAAAGTCATTCCAACTTTTACGTCAGCCCACTGTCCATTTGCAACTTCGTAAGTAACTTTACCAGTTACCGATGCAACCTTGTAGCCAGCTTTTTTTTCTGCAAATGCTGCAAAACCAAGAGCCAGCAAAACAGTCAAAAATACAAGAACTTTTTTCATTTCGTTTCTCCGAAAAAAATTAAGATTTCTTTTTAATTACTCATCC
>CAZGDL010000008.1:0-27705 GCA_964525075.1 uncultured Treponema sp. | reverse complement strand
CCTAGAAAAAATCACCCCCAAAATGTATACTCACCGTTATGAAAACATTTGAAGACTTGGGAGTGAAAATCCCTGAAATACTTTTACCAAAAAATCTTGACTTGGAGTCTTGGTCTGTAATTGCCTGCGACCAGTACACGCAGGACCCAGAATATTGGAAAAATGCGGAAAAAATTGCGGACGGCAAGGTGTCTACGCTGAACTTGATTTTGCCGGAAGTTTATTTGAATTCGACTGATAAGGCTGATCGCATCAAAAAAATCCGAAAAAATATGCAAAATTACCTGGAAAATGGCGTTTTTGACCAGCCTTTCAAAGGTTTTGTTTACCTGGAGCGAAAAACTGCCTTTGGTAGAACTCGAAAAGGGCTTGTTGCTCTGATTGATTTGGAGGCTTATGAATGGAAGCCTTTTAGCAAGGCAAATATTCGTGCTACGGAAGCGACAATCGTGGAAAGGTTGCCTCCTAGAATGGAAATCCGTCGCCAGGCTGGGCTTGAACTTCCCCATATTATGCTTTTGGCTGATGATAAAAATGACATTCTTATGGGTGGAATTAAGGCTGACCTGGAAAAATCTGCTACAAATCCTCTTTATTCAGGAAAATTGATGTTGAATGGTGGGGAAATTACAGGCTGGGCTTTGACTTCTGATGAAGAAATTGAAGGCGTTCAAAAATCTCTCAACATTCTTGCTGAAGAAAAACGGGCCGCTGATGGTTCGACCTTCCTTTTTGCTGTTGGTGATGGAAATCATTCGCTGGCGACTGCAAAAGCTGTTTGGGATGAATACAAAAATAATAATCCTCAGGCAAAAGATGATAAAAATTGTCCAATTCGATATGCCCTGGTGGAAATTGTAAATATTCATGATTTTGGCCTGACTTTTGAGCCAATTCACCGGGTAATTTTTAATGCGGAAAATGAAAAGCTGATTAATTTTCTTGCTCAAAAACTTGACGGCTCTGTTCTTGAACTTTCTGATGGCCAGTCTTTGAAAAATGCGGTGGAAAATTCTACTGTTGATTTTGGTTTTATCTATATTGATGGAAATGGAAATCAGAAATTTGTCCTTTTGAAAACTAAGATAAAGGAACTTGCTGTTGCGAGATTGCAACCGGAAATTGATGAGTTTTTGAAAACCGAGAAAGCTGGGGAAATCGACTATATTCACGGTTCTGACGAAGTTATCAAACTGGGGGCTAAAAAAGATTCGCTTGGAATTCTTCTTCCTCCTATTGCAAAAGAAAGTTTTTTTGAAACAATCAATTCTCGTGGGCCTCTTCCTCGAAAAAGTTTTAGCATGGGCGAAGCGGACGAAAAACGCTTTTACCTGGAATGTAGAAGGCTTTTTTCGTAGAAGTAGCAAAGTTTGCAAAGTTCGTAAAAAAATCGGATAAAAATGGCGGAAATCGGGCAATCACAGTTTCAAAATCAGGTACAAAAACAGCAGCAAAGTCTTTCCCACCTGCAAATTCAAGCCCTGAATTTGCTTTCGATGGGAACTGACGAGCTCAAAGATTATATTTACAAAGAAGTTGGTCAGAATCCTGCCCTCGAAATTGTCAAAAAAAAATCCCAAAATTCTCAAGGTGATGAAGAATATTCCAGTCATTTTTCTTCGGCTGCCTCTCAAGCTTATCAGCAAACTCTGGAAGCAACCGAAGACAGATCCGAAACGCTACAAAGTCACCTCATGCTCCAGCTCAATTCCATGCCTCTTTCTCAAGACGAGCACGAACTTTCCGAAAAACTGATTTACAATCTGGACGATAACGGTTTTTACGGTTCAATGCTTGCTCCCGAAACTCTTCTCAACAAAAAACGTCCCCTGCAAAATAAAGAAATGCTTGCTCGCTGTATTTCTCGCATCCAAAAAATGGATCCTGTGGGAACTTGCTGTAAATCTCCAGAAGAAAGTCTTTTTGTCCAGGCAAAACTCACTAAAAATTGCCCGAAAATCGCACTTTTTATTCTTGATGGTCACATAGATTTGTTAAATCCTCCCGAAGCCGAAAAAGTTTATAAAAAGTTGTGTGATTATCAGACTGAATGGCATAAAAAAAAGTTCGCCCCGGAAATTCTTTTGGATAAAATAAAATATGATTCTTATGATGTTGAGGATGCGATTAATTTTATCCTCCATTTGAATCTCCACCCAGCCCAGGGCTATACAAAAGATACCAATGCTCAATTTGAAAGTCCCGATATTGTTCTTAAAATCGAGAAAGTTCCTGGTTATCTTCAGGATGATGATTATTCGAGGGGGCTTGTTTCCGGAAATCAAAATTATCATTTTCAGGTAAAATATGCTTCTGGGGTTTTGCCGGAATTAAAAATTTCTAAGGCTTATTCTTTTGATAAAACGAGTTTGCAAAAAGCCCAGGAATTGCTAGAAAATCTTGCTTTTCGTGAGTCGACAATCGTTTTGCAAGGTTGTTCAATCGTCAAATTTCAAAAAGATTTTTTTCTCAATGGTGATAATCACCTGGCTGCCCTTACTAGAAAAACCGTCGCCGCTGATTTAGGAATTCACGAATCAACTGTTTCCAGAATGTCTGCAAAAAAGGGGAGTAAATATCTTCAGACGGAGTGGGGATTATTTCCTGCCAGTTATTTTTTTCAGTCTGGAGTTGCGGCTTCTGATGGTTCCAAAAAAGTTTCTGCCGAAGTGATAAAGCAAAAAATCCAGCAAATTTTGGTCAGCCACAAGGACGAAAATTTGTCGGATTTAAAACTTACCCAGGAATTAAACGCCCAGGGCATAAAAATAGCCCGACGAACCGTAGCAAAATACCGCAGTCAGTCGGGCATCAGTAATTCATATCACAGATAATTTATGATGATTTGAGAACTACTTTTTCTGTACCTTATCTTTTTCCTTCTTGATCTTGTTATCAAGAACATCCATTGTCTTGTTCAGAGCAGCTGCAAAATCCTGATCTTTGTCAGAAACATGAGCCTGAGTTCCCCATTTGAAATTAATAGTAATATCAAATACGAAACCGTTGTCCAGCTTGATCTTAATTAACAAGTCAACAATTAAATCATCAGCATAAGCGATTCTCTTAAGTTTTGAATTAACTAACTCAGATTTTTTTGGGTCTAATGTGAAACCCACAGCAGTAATTGATGGTGTCATAATTGTCTCCTAGGAAGTAAATTTGCTTTACTCCAACTAAATTGTAAGTAAGGCTCGCATACGCGAACTGATGATTTACTCATCTATTTAATAATAACACGGAAATTTTGAAAAAACAAATAAGAACCTTTAAAAATTGCAATTTTTAGAGATACCCTTGAAAAAATATTTTATGATGTGTATAGTATTTATCGTATGGCGGATAAAAAATTCACTGTATTAGATTTACTCGACCTTGAGTTATCAGGTCACGACGCGCTAAACCTCAAGTGTATAGCGGGGCGTCGTGGTCTGCCGCGCGCTATTACTGTGCCTGAACTTAACCGTCCTGGACTGGCCCTTTCCGGCTTTTACGAAGTTTTTTCAAGCAATCGCGTTCAACTTTTTGGACGTGGCGAAACTGCTTATCTTCAAAAACTTCATAAAGAAAAACAGTCTGATTCATTAAGATTTTTCTTCCAGCAGGAAATGCCTTGCTGTGTTTTTACCTACAATCTTGAACCTACCGAAGAATTTCGTCAGATTGCCGAAGAAAGTTGTTGTCCGATTTTGCAGACTGATCTTACTTCCAACGAATTTTCCAGTAGAATTATTCGTGTTTTTTCAAATCAGTTTGCTCCTCATCAGACTTTGCACGGGGTTTTAGTCGAAGTTTACGGTATCGGGATTTTGCTGAATGGCCATTCTGGCGTTGGTAAAAGTGAAACTGCCCTGGAACTTGTAGAACGTGGTCATCGCCTCGTTGCTGATGATATTATCGAAATCCGGTGTGTAAACGGTAATACGATTTTGGGCCGTGGTGCTAACACTATGATTAGTCACCACATGGAAATCCGTGGCTTGGGGATTATCAATATTTCCCAGCTTTACGGAGTTGGTGCAATTCGCGATCAAAAGGAAGTTCAGCTGATTGTTCAGTTGGAAGATTGGGATTCGGGCAAGGCTTACGACCGTTTGGGAACGGAGCAAAAGTACAAGGAATTGCTGGGTGTAAAAGTTCCTGTTATTGAAATTCCTGTTAGACCTGGGCGAAACCTGCCAATTATTATTGAAGCAGCCGCTATGAATGAGCGTCTTAAAAATATGGGTTACAATTCTGCCAAAGAGTTCAATCAAAATGTACTCAAGTGGATTGAAACAGGAGATGCAGTGTCTGCTTACACTGGTAATGATGATTCTTATTAAAGGGAGCCTCTAAAAATTGCAATTTTTAGAGGCAACTCTGAAAACGCGACGTTTTAATTCGTGCTATATCAACGAATTAAAACTCGCAGGCATCTCTGAAAAAGCATTGAAAATGATTTTTTAGAGATGCCCTAAATAAATATATTTTATTTAGGTCAAAAAAGACCAAGGAACTAGAAAATGATTGAAAAAATCTTAACTGTACAAAACCGTGCTGGTATTCACGCTCGTCCTGCTGCAATTATTGCACAGACTTCAAACAAGTTTGAAAGTGAAATCACCCTTACCCATGACGATACAGAGGTAAACGCCAAGTCAATTATGGGTGTAATTGCGATGGGAGCCGGTTATAACACTCAGCTTACATTAAAAGTTGAAGGTTCTGATGAATCAGAAGCAGCTTCCGTAATAGAAGAACTTTTCAACAGTAAGTTTGAAGAAGACTAAAAAATTTGAAAATTAAAAATTATTTCACTTTGTCAAAGTGATATATAAAATTTTAGGAGGGCAAAAATGAATGGAATCACAGACAGACAGAAAGAAGTTCTGACTTTTATTTCAGACTATACCGAGAAAAACTCGTATCCGCCAACAATTCGTGAAATTAGCAGTCACTTCGGTATTACAATCCGAGCAGTTCAGGATCATATTGCTGCATTGCAGAAAAAAGGATACCTATCTCAGAGCCAAAAACGTGCGCGATCACTCCGCATTTTGTCAGCTGGACAAAGTAGTTGTGAATCTTCAGTTTTTGTTGGAAAAGTGCCTTTGCTTGGAACTGTGGCAGCTGGCAAGCCTCTGCTTTCGGAAGAAAACCTTGATGGCTATGTAAATCTTACAGAACCTTTCGTTCGCCCTGGAAAAAGTTATTTTGCTCTCAGGGTGCGTGGACAAAGTATGATTAATGCCGGAATTCTTGATGGTGACCTTGCTGTTGTAGAACAGGCTTCTACCGCAGTTGATGGCCAAATCATAGTTGCAGTAATTGATAACGCAATCACACTCAAACGTTATTACAAAGAATCGAACCGTGTAAGATTGCAGCCAGAAAATCCTGATTTTCAGGCTATTTATTGCACAGATGTAAGAATTGTAGGTATTCTTTCAAATATTGTAAGAACTTACTAAGCAAATGGCAAAAGTCAGTCCAATTTATCTATTTTCCGGACCGGAACTTGGTGATAGAAACGATGCAGTTGAAGCTGTAAAAGCAAATCACAAAAAACAGTTCGGAAATATAGATGAACATCTTTTTTATTTAGCCGAAACTCCTCTCAGTCAGGTTATGACAATTCTCCAAAGTGGAACTTTGTTTTCTGATGGAGTGCTGGTTGTTTGCAAAAACGCCGAGGTGATTAAAAAGAAAGATGAGATTCAGATGATTGCGGACTGGCTGGAATCTGCAGAACCTTCCGCTGTTTTAATCCTCATTTCTGACGAAGTAAGTCTTGCTTCCAGTCTTGAAAAACTTATTCCCCCTGCAAATCGCAAAAAATGCTGGGAAATGTTTGATAGCGACAAATTGCCTTGGGTCCAAAGATTTTTTTCGAAAAATGGGTATAGAATTCAGCAGTCGGCAGCCCAACTCATCCTCGATATGGTCGACAACAACAAGCAGGCCCTTCAAAACGAATGTTCAAGATTTTTTGCTTGTTTTCCAAAAGACCACGAAATTACAGAAGATGATGTAGATTCAATTCTAACTCACGTCCGCGAGGAAAATGCCTTTACACTTTTTAACGCAATGGCAGACGACAAGGAAAATCCTCAAACCCGCCTGGAAAAATCCCTTTTAATCCTTCAAAAAATCAGGCTTTCAAAAGATTCTGCGTCGGTTATGATAATTGCGGGGCTTGCGTCATGTTTTAGAAAACTGGTGAATTGGCATAAAATTGGTGAGAAAGCTGTTTTTGGCAAACCTTTGCAAAGGCAATACAGAAAAGCGGCAAATGTCTGGACTATCGGGCAGGCTACCGCCATTCTTGCAGTTTTAGCTTCTACAGATATGCAAATCCGCTCTGGCGGTACTCAATTTGAAGATCTGCTTTTGCAAAAGATGATTTACGAAATCGTAATAAAAAAGGGAGCCCAGATGGCTACTCTAGAGTGATAGAGTTCAAAAGCCCTTTCAAAGCTTCCAGTTCTTCCTTAGTAAAAGTTGAACCTTTTCCCATTTTTTGATGATCTGGAGACCAACTCCTTAAATCATATTTTGCAGGACGGCCTCCCCAGGAAACAAGGTTCAGTTCAAGATTCCAACCGCCTTTTCCTTCGGCAACTGTTCCCAAATTTTTCACAATTTCAAAAGAAAAATCATCAGCCATATTCTTCCTCTCTTAAAGCCCTCTGTGCTACTGCCACGAAAAAATCCGCTACTAGCACAAATAAAGCAATTTTAAAATGACGAGTTTTTAGGGGGCGTTTCCAAAAATTACAATTTTCAGAAACTTCCTACATCAATATTTTACCACATCTTTACCCAGATGGACGCAATAAACATTGTTAGATTTGAAATTTTATTGTAAAATTGACGTATTAATCAAAATGTGAGGTTTGTATGAAGAAAGTTTTCTTAATCCTTCTTTCAGTTTTCTCTGTTTTGCTTTTTGTATCTTGTGGATCAAAACCTGCAGCAGAAGAAAAGAAACCAGAAGCTCCAGTTGTCGAAGAACCTGTTGAAGAACCGACGGAAGAGCCAGAAGTTGCTGAAGCTGAAATAGATGCTGAAGCAGAGGCAGAATTGATTGCAAAAATTGAAGATGCAAGAAAGGCTGCAATTGAAGCTGGTGCCGAGCAAACTGCCCCAGACCAGTTGAAAAAAGTAGATGATTATTATGAATCTGTAAAGAATTCTGATATTTCTAGCAAAGCAAATGACATTATTGCCCGCTATAAATTGCTCGAAGATTATACCAAAGCGAAATCTGCAAAAGACGAAATCGACGCTAACAATTTTGCAAGTTACGCTCAGAGCAATTATGACAGAGGTTTAGCAAGTCTTGAAAAAGTCGAAAATGCTTTTGCTAATGACGCAGACTTGGACGCTTCCATTTCGGAAAGTGCCGCTGATGCTTATTCAAACTTTAATTCAGTTTTGGTAACTGCTTATAAACGTCTTGCAAAAGATGAACGGTCTGCAGCTTACGAAGCCAAGAAAAAGGCTGATAGTGTAAAAGCCGGCGTTGCTCAAAAAGAACGTTACAAGGCTGCTGCCGAAAATTTCCAGAATGGTGATTCTTTGTATTCAATGCAAAATCCTAAAAAAGCCCTGGAAAAATATACTTCTGCAAAAGATGAATTCAACGCTTTGTATGAAGAAGTTTCTGTAAAACGTGCCGAGGCCCTGGCTGCAATTGAAGAAGCTAAAAAACGAGTTGCAGAAAGTGCTCAGTTCGCAGAAAGTGCAGATGTAAAAGCTCCTATCACAGAACCTGTAGAAGGTATTGAAGATGCTGATGCAGTCCTCCTTGAAGCTGATAATTATGAAGATCCAGCTGCTGCCGAAGTTGATATTGCTGCAGATATTGATGATGACGGAAATGCAATCGAGGAAGCCCCTGCTGTTGAAGATGTTCCTGTAGAACAGACTGAAAATGAAGGTTCTGAAGCTGTTGAAGAAGCTGATGATGTTGAAAATGTAGAAAATGCTGAAGCTGAGCCTGCCGAAGCAGAAGCAGTTGACGCTGCTGAGGAGGAATAATCATGAAGAAGATTTTTTCACTTGTATTATTAACATTGTTTACACTTTCAGTTTTTGCAGTAAGTTATAAAAATAACACATATCAGAAATTAGCTGATGAATACACAAAAAAAGCAGAAAGAGCCTTGGATGCCGGTCAGTATGATGATGCCGTTGAATATTCTAAAAAAGCAGAAGAAAATGCTGAACTTTCAAAAGCCTATATCCAAATGATGATGGCTAGAAATGAAGCTGAAGACGCTATCAAACTGGCAAAAAATCAGATTGCTTATGCAGAAAAAATTGACGCCCCTCACACCTATCCTATGGCTTACACATCTGCAAAAGAAAATCTTGAAAATGCAGAAACGTCATTTGCAGGGGAAGATTATCCAAAGGCAACCGAATATGCCAAGGCTTCTCTTGCTGCCCTGGACGGAATAAAAGAAGTAACTCCACTTCCAGAATACTACATTGTAAAACCATGGGCAGAAACAAAAGACTGTTACTGGAATATTTCTGGTCGTCCTTATGTTTACAACAATCCACTTCTTTGGGAAAATTTGTACCAGGCAAACAAATCTGATATGCCAAAACCTGAAGATCCAAATCTTATTCACCCAGGTATGAAGATGAAGATTCCATCTCTCACTGGCGAGTACCGTTCTGGAACTTACGATCCAAAGAAAACTTACGACACTTACGGTGAGTAAATTTCCACTTGCAAAAACTTGTGAAAAAAAGGCGAACTTTTAGAAGTTCGCCTTTTTTTATCCTTTTGACTTGTTGACTTGTAATCAAATTGTCCAGAAATCAAAACTTTACATTTTTGTATTTCAAATAAAAACAGAGGGCAGTTCCCATTATTGCGTGTGAAAATTGCTCAGTTCCCATCCCCTGCAGTACTTCTTCTTTTGGAATTTCTATGTAATTTATAAATTCATCTTCGTCTAAATGCTGCTTTCCAGTTGAAACTAAATCTTCTGCCAAAAAAACGTGGGTGTGGTTACTAAACAGGGCCGGATTCGGATTTACACTCCCAAGTTTTGTTAATTTTCCAGCCTTGCAACCTGTTTCTTCTTCCAATTCCCTTTTTGCAGCGGTTTCTGGAGATTCTCCTTTATCTATCACGCCACCAGGAAATTCCACACTCAAAGCGTTTTCGCCATGTCGCCATTGTTTTACCATCAGAAATTTATCATTTCGTTCGGCAATCACAATAACCCAGTCCGGGGCATCCATCACAATATAATCTCCCTCCAAGCCTGTATAAGACTTGTCGTGTTTTGCAGTCACCAGGCAAACTGGAGTTTTTAGCAAAGATTTTACACTTTCAGTTTTCCATTTTAATTTTTCATCATCTTCAGAAAAATAATTTTTCATAATTTTGTCCTTTTGTTTTAGACCCCATCTAAAAATTGCAATTTTCAAGGGAAATGCTCTTTAGTATTTTATCACTTTTTTCTCTTAAAATCCGCCATAATTTTTGCGTTCGATTTTTGCGTTCGATTTTCGTGGCCGAGTTTTACCATCATTTTTTTACCATCAATTTTGCCACCTATTTTTTGACAGATTTAATATCTGGCTTTATTATATTCATAGGAATAAATCCCTAGAAATTTACTTTTGACGTTTCCCGGGATTTTTATGAACTTAATTTTGTGCGAGGTGGTATTATGGCTATTATTTCAATTTCAAGACAGGTTGCTGCACATGGTGATGAAGTTGCTGCTGAATTGGCAAAACTTCTGGGATACAAATTTTTTACTAGAAAAGAAATCGAAAAGCGAATCCTGGAATTAGGATTTCCTGAGTCAAAAATGCCAAAATTTGACGAACGAAAGCCAGGATTTTTTGCATCTCTCACAAAAGACCGCGATGAATATTTAAATTACACTCAGTATGCAATTCTCGAAGCTGCAGAAAAGAAAAATGTGGTTATTATCGGGCGTGGAGCCTTTGCTGTTCTTCAAAATGTCCCAAATAATATTTCAATCCGTTTAATTGCTGATGAAAAAACTCGAATTAAGCGTCTTTGTGATGAATTTAATTGGGACGAAAAAAAAGCTCGTCAACGTATCCAGGAAAGTGAAACAAACAGAGTAGGTTTTCATAACAGTTTTTATAATTTGGATATAAATGATGCTTCTTTGTACCATGCAATTTTTAATACAGGTTTTATTCCAGTTGAAGATACCGCAAAAATGATTGCAAATCTTGTTCAAACTGTCATCACTCCTCAAAAAGAAGAAGAGGGTAACGTTATGATTGCAGAATTGTTGAAGGGGCAGTCTGTTGTGAATAAACTTTATTTTATTCACCATCTGAATATAGATTTTATGCATGTGACTATTGAAGATAATACGGTTTTGCTCCATGGCGTTTCTGATTCTCCAGCTGTCGTAGAACAGGCTTTGCAGATAATCAGAAAGGAAATGCCTGAGTATGAGGCTAAATCGGCAGTCAGCATCGTTCACGATTTCAAGGCTTATCAGTGATTTTGTGATTTTTCGGAGGATTTTTTCAATTATTGACTTTTATGATTAGATTAGAGATACTTCAAATATGAAATTGTCAAATAAGTTTACCCTTACTCGAATTTTGTTTGCACCGATTCTTTTTCTGCTGTATAACATTCCAATTTGGACAGGAAAATTCGCATTTTTATCTTTAATTATTGCTTTACCGCTTCTTATTTTTGCTGAATTTACGGATTATCTTGATGGTCATTACGCCAGAAAGCACAATGTTGTAAGTGATTTTGGGAAACTTTTTGACCCTTTTGCTGATGTAATTTTGCATTTGACTTCTTTTGTTTGTCTGATGCAGTCTTACAAAGCGGGTATTTCTTATATTCCGTCTTTTATTTTCCTTCTGATTATGTTGCGAGAGTTCGGCCAGAACTTTTTGAGAATGGTTGCTGCCAAAAAAGGAACTGCGATTGCAGCCAGAAAGGGTGGAAAATTCAAAACTGTAATGTACATTGTCACAGAATTTTTTGGAATGTTCCTTGAACTTTTGGTGAGAATTGACCACGTACCTGCTTGTTTTGACACTCTAAAAATCGTATGTCTGATTTTGTTTATCATCTGCGTGATTTGTTCTTACATTTCCTTTATTGATTATTTGGTTCACTTTGGTTCAATTCTAAAAGATGAGTAGAGTAAAATCTTAAAAAACTACTCAGCTTCGTCTTTTTCGGGCTTGATCTGTAATTTCAGAAAATACCGTCATTCCGGATTTAATCCGGAATCTCATGTCAAAAGAGATGCTGAACCAAGTTCAGCATGACGCTCGGAATAAGTTCAGCATTTTACTTATGGTAAAAAGTAAATTTTTACTTCCCAAAAATCACTTTTACCAGTTGTTTTATATCATTTACTTGAATTGCTTTTTCTTCTTTGTCTGGGATAATTGACCTCGTAAATCCTAAATTTTCCGCAGTTTTTACCCTTTGTTTTGACTTTGGAACTGACCTGATTTCGCCAGCCAAACTTAGTTCTCCAAAAACTGAAGTATTTACTTGAATGGGCAGGTCAGTTCTTGCAGAATACAGGGCTGCTGCGACTGCCACGTCAATGGAACTTTCCGAAAGTTTTATACCTCCGGCCACGTTTACGTAAATATCCTGATCCGAAAATACCAATCCACATCTTTTTTCAATTACTGCTGCAATTCTCGCAATTCTGCCCGAATCAATTTTTTCGCTGTAAATTCTGGAAATTGATGCTTTCGCCGGCACAGTTAATGCTTGAATTTCTACCAAAAATACCCTGCTGCCTTCAAAAACTGGGGTGCAGACAACTCCTGCCGGTTGTGATGATTTTCTTTGTGTTAAAAATAATGATGTCGGGTCTTGTACTGGAATCAATCCTTTTTCTGTCATACTAAAAATTCCGATTTCATCTACCGAGCCAAATCTGTTTTTTTGAGCGTGCAAAAATCTTATATCATCAGTATTGCGTTCAAAAGAAATTACCGTGTCGACCATATGTTCCAGAGATTTTGGCCCCGAAATAGTTCCTTCTTTTGTGACATGGGCGGTCATAATTAAAACCGCCTCTCTCTCTTTTACCCAGCCAATAAATTCGTTGGCACAGTATTTCAACTGATTTACAGTCCCAGGAATAATTCCAGCTTCTGCCGAATAAATTGTTTGTATAGAATCGATAATCACAAATGCAGGATTTAAACTATCCATTGCATCAAGGGAATCTTCCAATCTGCTTGTGGTCAAAATCTGGATTTTTTCTGTATTTAAGCCCAGTCTGTCTGCCCTTTCTTTAATCTGTGCAGCCGACTCTTCACCACTTATGTATAAAACATTTTCTTTTACCCTGGCTGATACACTTGCTAAAGTTTGCAAAAGCAGGGTCGATTTTCCAATTCCTGGTTCCCCTCCCAAAAGGATTGCCGAACATTTTGTAGCTCCGCCTCCAAGTACCCTGTCAAATTCTTCAATTCCAGTTGAAAATCTTGTATTTCCCTGGGCTTTTACAGAATTAAGATTGACAGGTTTTTGTTTTACTGCCTGTTCGCTCCCTCTGCCAGCAGGGGAAACGTTATTTTTGTCTATGATGATTTCTTCAAGGGAATTCCATTCTCCACATTCTGGGCACCTGCCCAGCCAGCGGGGTTGTGAATAACCACAACTTGAGCATTTGTACATTATCGATCCATTTTTCTTTGCCATAAAATCCTCTTTTTTTATTTTTTTTGCAAAATTTTTAATTTTTTTAAACTTTTTTTTCAAAAAATATTGACAACTAAAATCGTTGGTAGTATATTCTAATCAGCTTGTAAATAAGCTGATAAACTCTCTCCGATGTCCAGCAACGCTGGACGCAAGGTTCCCTTTTAGTGTTACTGGTTGGGAACCTTGTTTTTTTTAACTCTGGTGTCAAAAACTGTAACTTTGGTTACGAAACCTGTAACCATGGTTACAAAATAGTAACCTTGGTTACGAACTTATTAACTTTGGTTAATTTTTTTATAAAAGCCCTTATCTTTGGGTTACGATTGAATTTGCTGGCACAGATTCTGTAATCCATGTGTTTCCACCAATTGTAGAACCTCGACCTATTACTGTTTCCCCACCAAGAATTGTTGCGTTTGCATAGATTGTTACGTTATCCTCAATTGTTGGATGTCGTTTTTTATTCTGGAGATTTTTCTTTACGCTCAAAGCTCCAAGAGTAACTCCCTGGTAAATTTTTACGTTATTTCCAATGATACAAGTTTCCCCAATTACGATACCCGTTCCGTGGTCAATAAAAAATGATTCGCCAATCGTTGCACCCGGGTGAATATCAATTCCTGTTTTACCATGAACATGCTCTGTCATAATTCGTGGGATTACAGGAACTCCGATGGAGTAAAGAAAATTCGCAATCCTGTATACAAGAATAGCTTCCAGGCCTGGGTATGAAAGAATAACTTCCTCATTGCTTTTTGCAGCTGGATCGCCGGCACACAAGGCGGTTGTGTCCAAAAGAATTTTTCGTCTGATTTCAGGAATTTCTTCTATCAGCGATATAGATGCTTTTTCGGCTAGTTTAAAACAATTGAGGTTTTTAATATCTTCTTTTGGATTTTTAGAATTTGCATTTGTGTAAATAAGGGCTTTTTCAATTTCGCGAGTAAGTTTTGCAATAATATTATTAACTCTTTGTCCTGTCACATATCTGATATTTGCCGAATCCAAATCCTCAGCTACTCTAAATCCTGGAAAAACCAAAGACTGTAAATCCTGCAAAACAGTAACTACATTTTGACGGTTTGGAAAGTTTTCTGATGTTGATCTGTTGATTAATCCGTAGCGGTCGTAGGAATCAAGAATCCCATCAATAAGCATATCTATATTCATTTTTACCTCAACAAAACTTATAGTAACATAGATAAAAAATAATATCCATTGAGGGCAGAATTCAATGGAAATTTCTTAAATTTTGAAATGAATTTATTGACTAAAATCTCAATTTAAATTACATTTCTAAAACGCACGTTTTCATATCATAAGTGTGCGGATAACTGCAAATGCCCCTGTAGCTCAGTTGGTAGAGCACCACATCGGTAATGTGGAGGTCTGCGGTTCGATTCTGCACATGGGCTTGAAAACTTTTAAGTAATTTTTAGGGATTATTTTAGGAGATAAATATGGGAAGCAAGAAAAAGGGCGCCGTAGAAATCATCGCCTTGCAGTGTACAGATTGCAAAAGAAAGAATTACACAACTTACAAGAATCGTAAGAACATTACAGGCAAATTGGAAAAAATGAAGTATTGCCCATTCTGTAAGAAGTCTATCTTGCACAAAGAAACAAAAGCTAAATAATTAGTTTAGGTATTTAATCATTCTTTATCTAAGAATGATTTTAATATATAGGGCAGTAGTTCAGCTGGTAGAGCAGCGGTCTCCAAAACCGCCTGTCGTGGGTTCAAATCCTGCCTGCCCTGATTTTTAAGGAATAAGGTGTTATGGCTAAAATATTTCAGTTTTTTAAAGAATCTAAAGCAGAATTGAAAAAGGTAGTGTGGCCTACAAAAGATGATGTTTTGTCGTCAATCAAAGTAGTAATCATTTCTACAATCATCATGGCTGTAATCCTTGGTTTGCTTGATTTAGGATTTACACAGTTGTTCCGCTTGTTAATGAAATAAGGACGGAAAAATGTCTAGAAATTGGTATATTCTTAACGTTTATACAGGTTACGAAGGAAAAGTAGAGCGAACAATTAAATCATTATTAGAAAAAGGTGATATTGATTCTAATGTTGTTTTAGACGTAAAAGTTCCTGTAGAAGAAGTTGTAGAAATTAAAGATGGCAAAAAGAAAACTCGCATGAATAAATTCTTGCCTGGTTATATTATGATGGAACTTGATCTTCCAGAAATTGGTTGGAAAGATACTTGTGCAAAGTTGTATCATATTCAGGGTGTTACAGGATTTGTTGGAAATGTAAGTCGTTCTGCTCGTCCAATGCCAATTACTAAAGATGAAGCAATGAATCTTTTGCAGAAGTCTGGTGTTATCAAGGGTGATAAACAGGTTCATGTCCGCCAGTCATTTAATGTTGGTGATGTTGTTAAGATTTCGGATGGACCTTTTGCTTCATTCTCTGGAACTGTAAAAGAAATTAATCTTGAAAGAGAAAAATTAAGTGTTGAAGTTCAGATTTTTGGACGTCCAACACCTGTAGAAGTAAGTTTTTTGCAGGCTGAAAAAGCATAACTTACTTTTTAAGAGAGAGCCTTGTTGGAAAAGCAAGGTTCTTTTTGTTTTATTCCAAAGTGATTTTATTACTTTGGATATGTTGTTTGGCAAATTCAGGGGTTTGTGTCCCAAATACAAACCATTAATCCTGTTTTTGGGAGAAATGCAAGTCCGTTGGACCTCGGCATTTCGTTAGTAAGAAATCTTTTGATTCTTACACACCAATATTGGGAGAAACAAAATGGCTACAAAAAAAATTACCGCCGTTATCAAGTTACAGTGTCCAGCAGGAGCAGCAACTCCAGCTCCTCCAATTGGACCAGCTCTTGGACCACACGGCGTTTCTGCTCCAAAATTTGTTCAGGAATTCAATGACCGAACAAAGTCTATGGAACGTGGTCTCGTAATTCCTGTTGTAATCACTGTTTACCAGGATAAATCTTACACATTCATTCTTAAAACTCCTCCAGCAGCAGTTCTTATTAAGAAAGCTTGTAAAATTGAAAAGGGTGCAGGTAACCCTCTTCTTGACAAGGTTGCAAAATTGTCTGCAAAGGATTTGGAAGAAATCGCTAAGACAAAGATGCCAGATATCAATGCTAATGATATCGAAGCAGCAAAGAAAATCATTGCCGGTACTGCACGCAGTATGGGTGTAGAGGTGGAGCAGTAATATGAAACATGGAAAGAAATATAAGGCAGCTGCTGCAAAATATGATCTTTCAAAGAAATATGATGTAGCTTCAGCTTGTAAAATGGTTCAGGATATGAAGTTTGCTAAATTCGATGAAACTATCGAAGCTCATGTAGTACTTCGTCTTGAAAAAAATGCTACTGTTCGTGATACTTTGGTATTCCCAAATCAGTTCCGTGGCGAAAAGAAAGTTCTTGTATTCTGTAAGGGTGACAAAGTAAAAGAAGCTTTGGATGCTGGTGCAGCTTATGCTGGTGAAGAATACATCGAAAAAGTTAAGGGCGGTTGGCTGGACTTTGATGTTGCAGTTGCTACTCCTGACATGATGAAAGATGTAGGACGTCTTGGTATGGTTCTTGGTCGTAAAGGTCTTATGCCTAACCCAAAAACTGGTACTGTAACTCCAGATGTTGCAAACGCTGTTGCAGAACTTAAAAAAGGTCGTACAGAATATCGTGCTGATAAAGCTGGTATTGTACATATCGCTGTTGGTAAATGTTCTATGGATGCTGATAAAGTAGTTGCTAATATCAACACTCTTCTTTCTGAAGTTGGAAAGAAAAAGCCTGTTGGAGTTGCTTCTTTTGTTCAGTCTGTATCTGTTAGTTCATCTATGGGCCCTGGTGTATGGGTTGACTATAAGGAAGGCGAGTAATGGCAATTAGAGCAAAGAAAATTCAGCCTGCTAAAGCAGAAGCTATTGAAAATGCAAAAAAGACATTCGCTGATTACAGTGACTTCATTTTTGCTGACTACCGCGGATTGACAGTAGAACAGATTACTGCTCTTCGTGACAAACTTCGTGAAAAGAACGCTGTTCTTAAAGTTGTTAAAAATAACTTTGCACGTATCGCTTTCGATGAAATGAAAGTAGAAAATGTTGCTGATTATCTTAAAGGACCTACTGTTGTCGCTATGGCAAAAGAAGATTCTAACGAAGTTGCAAAAGTTCTTTTTGACTTTACAAAAGATGTTCCTGCTCTTTCAGTAAAAGGTGCTTCTATTGCAAACGAAATCTACGATGCAGCTAAGATTGAAGCTTATTCAAAGGTTCCTGGAAAGAAACAGCTTTATGCTATGTTGATGTCTGCAATGAACGGTCCTGTTCAGAAACTTGCAGCTACATTGCAGGCTTATGCAGACAAAAAATCTGCAGAAGGTGCAAACTAATTTTAGTTTACACTTGTACTTATTGTACAAAAAGCACGTTCAGGCTTCATAGCTGTCGACTGTCCGTGCTAAATGCGGAAAAGCTCAGTTGAGTAAAAATCCGCAGCCACTCACCGAGTGGAATATTTTATTTATATGTGGAGAAGACAATATGGCAGCTCTCACAAATGATCAGATTCTTGATGCAATCGCATCTATGTCAGTTCTTGAAGTTTCAGAACTCGTAAAAGCAATGGAAGAAAAATTCGGTGTTACAGCAGCAGTAGCTGTTGCAGCAGGTCCAGCAGCAGGTGCAGCAGCTCCAGCTGAAGAACAGACTGAATTTACAGTAACTCTCGAATCATTCGATGCAGCTAAAAAGATTCCTGTTATCAAAGTTGTTCGCGAAATCACAGGTCTTGGACTTGGTGAAGCAAAAGCTTTGGTTGAAGGTGCACCAAAAGCTCTTAAAGAAGGCGTAAGCAAAGCTGACGCTGACGAAATGATCAAGAAAGTAGAAGAAGCTGGTGGTAAAGCTAGCAAAAAATAATTAGCTTTTAGAGAAAATCTAAACTAATAATTTATAGGGGATGCCTTGAAAAACAACATTTTCACGGGTATCCCCTATCGTTGTATAACGGCATATTTTAATAAATCCCGCCCGGGGTTATAAAATCAGAATTTTCTGTGCTGTACAGAGTTTCTAGTATGTAGCAGAAAGATTTCTGAACTCACTTTACAGGGGGAACTGATGTTCGCAAAAACTCGAACAGTCAACCGTCAGTATATTGGTAAAGACATCCACAGTTTTATGGATGTACCAAATCTTATCGAAGTCCAGACAGCATCTTATGAAAGCTTTTTACAAGCAGATCGCTTAAAGAAAGGTGAACCTTTGTTAAATCAAGGTTTGCAGGACGTATTTAATTCCACATTCCCAATTGAAAGTCCAAATGGCGATATGTTACTTGAGTATGAATTTTATGAATTGGACTGGGAAAATCTTAAATTTTCAGAATTAGAGTGTAAACAAAAGGGACTTACTTATTCTGTTCCTTTGAAAGCACGTATTAATTTGAATTTCCTTCAGACTGGAGCAATCCTCCAGAAAGATATTTATATGGGAGACATTCCTCTCATGACAGACCGTGGTACTTTTGTTATCAACGGAGCTGAACGAGTTGTTGTTTCTCAGATTCACCGTTCACCTGGTGTTATCTTCTGTCACGATAAAGGTGTTTATTCTAGCCGTATCATTCCTTACCGTGGATCTTGGCTTGAATTTGAAATTGACCAGAAAAAAGAATTGATTTTTGCAAAAATTGACCGCAAAAAGAAGATTCTTGGAACTATCTTCCTTCGTGCTCTTGGTTATTCAACTCGTGAAGAAATTATCCGCTGTTTCTATGATGTAGAAGAAGCTGATGTAAAATCTGATACAAAATCAAAAGATGCTTTGGTAGGAAAAGTTCTTGCAGATGCAGTTCTTATCAAAGATGAAAATGGTCAGGAAAAACGTCTGTTTAATGCGGGTACAAGACTTAATCCTCATGATGTTGACGGTCTTGTTGAAAACAATATCGAAAAAATCACTGTAATCCGCTTTGATACAAGAAGTAATCCTAACAACAAAGAAGAAAAAAATCTTTCTCTTAATTCTCAGATGATTATCAACTGTTTTGAAAGAGAAGAGTTAAAATTTGTAAATGAAGGATCTGTTGATAATGAGCCTACAAAGGAAGATTGTTTAGCTCACGTTTATTCAATTCTCCAGCCAGGTGAACCAATGACTGTTGATCAGGCTGAAAAAGATTTGAATTCTTTGTTCTTCTCTGAAAGACGTTATGATTTGGGCCGTGTTGGTCGTTATAAGTTGAATAAAAAATTCGGCTATGATGATGACGTAAAAGATTTTACTCTTATCAAAGATGATATTATCAACACTATGAAATTCCTCATCAAAGTTTATATTGGTGATGAACAGATTGATGATATTGACCATTTGGGAAATCGTCGTATTCGTTCTGTTGGTGAATTGATGACAAATCAGCTTAAATCTGCTTTTGCCCGCATGGAAAGAATCGCAAAAGAAAGAATGAGCTTGAAAGAAACTGACACAATGAAGCCTCAGGATTTGATTTCTATCAAACCTATTGTTGCGGCTGTAAAAGAATTCTTTGGTTCTTCTCAGTTGTCTCAGTTCATGGATCAGATTAACCCTCTGGCAGAACTTACTCATAAACGTCGTTTGAACGCTTTGGGACCAGGTGGTCTTTCTCGTGACCGTGCCGGATTTGAAGTTCGTGACGTACACTATTCTCATTATGGTCGTATGTGTCCTATCGAAACTCCTGAAGGTCCAAACATTGGTCTTATTGTTTCTTTGGCAATGTACACTCGAATCAATGATTATGGTTTCCTTGAAGCTCCATTCCGTAAGGTTGTAGACGGTAAAGTAACTGATGAAGTTGAATATCTTTCAGCTATGGATGAAGATAAATACTTTATTGGTCAGGTTGTTGAAGGAATTAAACCGGATGGTTCATTCCCAACAGAAACAATTTCTTGCCGTAACCGTGGTAACTATACTCAGCGTTCTCCAAAAGATGTTCAGTATATCGACGTTTCTCCTCGTCAGGTAATTTCTGTTTCAGCTTCTATGATTCCTTTCCTCGAACATGACGATGCTAACCGTGCCTTGATGGGTTGTAACATGCAGCGTCAGGCTGTTCCACTTTTGTTCCCAGAGCCAGCTCACGTTGGTACTGGTATGGAAAAGAAGTGTGCTTATGATTCTGGCGTTCTTGTAAAGGCAAAACGTGCCGGTGAAGTTTCTTATGTTTCTAGTACCCTCATCAAAGTAAAAGTTGATGGTTCTAACGAAATTGACGAATATCCTTTGTTGAAATATCAGAGAACAAACAACGATACTTGTAACCATCAGAGACCTACAGTTGGAATTGGTGAAAAAGTTCAGCCTGGTGATGTTCTTGCCGATGGACCTGCAACATTTAATGGTGAAATGGCCCTTGGTCGCAACCTCCTTGTTGGATTCGTTCCTTGGAATGGTTACAACTACGAGGATGCTGTATTGATTTCACAGCGTGTTGTTCGCGAAGATATGTATACTTCTATCCATATCAAAGAATTCCAGGTTGAAATCCGCGAAACAAAACTTGGTCCAGAGCGCATTACTCGTGATATTCCAAATACTGCCGAGAAGGCTGTTGCTAACCTCGACTCTGAAGGTATTATCCGAGTAGGTTCTAAAGTTCGTTCTGGTGATATTTTGGTTGGTAAAGTAACTCCAAAATCAGAAACAGAAACAACTCCTGAATTTAAACTTTTGAACTCAATCTTTGGTGAAAAAGCTAAAGAAGTTCGCGATTCTTCCCTCCGCGTTCCACATGGAATTGAAGGTGTTGTAATCGATATTCAGCAGATGAGCCGTGCAGAAGGTGATGATCTTCAGCCTGGCGTAGACAAGGTTATTAAAGTCCTTATCGCAAATAAACGTAAGTTGCGTGAAGGTGATAAGATGGCCGGACGTCACGGAAACAAGGGTGTTGTATCTCGTATCCTCCCAATCGAAGATATGCCATATTTGGAAGATGGTACTCCTCTTGATGTTTGTTTGAACCCTCTTGGTGTACCTTCCCGAATGAATATTGGACAGATTCTTGAATCAGAACTTGGAATTGCTGGTAAATATTTGAACCAGTTCTTCGAAGCTCCTGTTTTCCAGTCTCCATCTCAAGAACAGATTGCTGATAAACTTGAAGAAGCTGGTCTTCCAAGAAGTTGTAAGCAGGTAGTTCACAGTGGACAGACAGGTGAACCTTTTATCAATCCAATTTTCGTTGGCGTTATTTACTATATGAAACTTCATCACCTGGTTGATGATAAGATGCACGCTCGTTCAACAGGACCTTACTCACTTGTTACTCAGCAGCCTCTCGGTGGTAAAGCTCAGTTCGGTGGTCAGCGTCTTGGTGAAATGGAAGTTTGGGCTCTCGAAGCTTATGGTGCAGCTAACTGTCTCCAGGAAATGATGACAATTAAGTCTGATGATATGAATGGTCGTTCTAAGATTTACGAATCAATCGTAAAGGGTGATCCATCATCTCCAATCGGAATTCCAGAAGCTTTCAATGTAATGGTTCAGGAACTTCGTGGTTTGGCACTTGATTTCACAATTTATGATGAAAAGGGTAAGCAGATTGCTCTTACAGAACGTGACCAGGAATTAATTGATAAAGCAGCTTCCGGTTTTGATAAGGAGGACACAAATGCGTGATG
This sequence comes from uncultured Treponema sp., assembly GCA_964525075.1. Classification (GTDB taxonomy): domain Bacteria; phylum Spirochaetota; class Spirochaetia; order Treponematales; family Treponemataceae; genus Treponema_D. The sequence continues at coordinate 6,347 of CAZGDL010000008.1, read as the reverse complement.
TACAGGATTTTGACAGCTTAAGAATTAAACTGGCTTCTCCAGAGACTATCAGATCATGGTCTTATGGTGAAGTTAAAAAGCCTGAAACAATAAACTACAGAACTCTCCGCCCAGAGAAAGATGGTTTGTTCTGTGAAAGAATTTTCGGTACAACAAAGGAATGGGAATGTTACTGTGGTAAATTCAAGTCTATTCGTTATAAGGGTGTAATTTGTGACCGTTGTGGTGTTGAAGTTACACACTTTAAGGTAAGACGTGAAAGAACTGGCCACATTGAACTTGCCGCTCCGGTTAGTCATATTTGGTATTACCGTTCAGTTCCAAGTCGTATGGGACTTTTGCTTGACCTCCAGGTTGCAGCTTTGCGTTCTGTTTTGTACTACGAAAAATATATCGTAATTGATCCGGGCGATACTGATTTGAAAAAAGGTCAGCTTCTTTCGGAAGAAGAATATCAGGATGCTTTGGAACACTATGCTGGTTCTGCATTTACTGCTGATATGGGTGCCGAAGCTATAAAAACTATGCTCGAACGCCTTGATTTGGACGCTCTTGCAGTAGAACTTCGTGCAAAAATGCGTGAAAAGGGTGCAAAATCTGATAAACGCCTTCTTCGCCGTATCGAAATCGTAGAAAATTTCCGCTCTTCTGGAAACAAAGTTTCTTGGATGATTTTGGACGTAATTCCAGTAATTCCTCCAGAGCTTCGTCCTATGGTTCAGCTTGATGGTGGACGTTTTGCTACTTCTGACTTGAATGATTTGTATCGTCGAGTAATCAACAGAAATAACCGTCTCAAGAGATTGCAGCAGTTGTCTGCTCCTGACATCATCATCAGAAACGAAAAACGTATGTTGCAGGAAGCTGTTGACGCTCTCTTTGATAACACAAAACGTAAGAGAGCCGTTAAAGGTGCTTCAAACCGTCCACTTAAATCAATTTCTGACTTGCTCAAAGGTAAGCAGGGACGTTTCCGCTTGAACTTGCTTGGTAAACGTGTTGACTACTCTGGTCGTTCTGTAATCGTTGTTGGTCCAGAATTGAAACTCTGGCAGTGTGGTCTTCCTACAAAAATGGCTTTGGAATTGTTCAAACCATTCTTGATGAAAAAACTTGTTGATAAAGACGTAGTTTTCAATATCAAAAAAGCAAAAATGCTGGTTGAATCTGAATCTCCAGAAGTTTACGCAATTCTTGATGAAGTTGTAAAAGAGCATCCTGTAATGCTCAACCGTGCGCCAACTTTGCACCGTCTTGGTATTCAGGCATTTGAACCTGTCCTCGTTGAAGGAAAAGCTCTTAAACTCCATCCTCTTGCTTGTAAAGCTTTCAACGCCGACTTCGATGGTGACCAGATGGCTATCCACGTACCTCTTACACAGGCCGCTCAGATGGAATGTTGGACTTTGATGCTTTCTGCAAGAAACTTGCTTGACCCTGCAAACGGTAAAACAATCGTTGCTCCTTCTCAGGACATGGTTCTTGGTATTTATTACATGACTGCAATCAAACCAACTGCAAAAGGTGGACCAAAGGAGATTGATGGAAAAGTTCGTTACAGACGTTTTGCAAATCCTGATGAAGTTCGCATGGCTGCCGAAACTGGAGCTATCGACTGGCAGGCTTTGATTGAAGTTCCAGCTCCAAAAGATTCATTTGATGCAGCTGCCCTTAAAGTAAAGGGTGATGCAGAATTTGTTTCTGGAACTCAGATATTCAAGAAGGGTGATATTATTCAGACTTCAGCTGGACGTCTTGCATTCAACGAAGCAATGCCTCCAGAGATTGATTTTGTAAACCGCCAGATGTTTGATAAATCACTCAAAGCTATGATTGAGCATGTTTATAAGACAAAAGGTTCTTGGATTACAATTAAAATGCACGATGCAATCAAGGATGTTGGTTACAAAAATGCGACTTTCTACGGTGCTACTATTTGTATGGACGATATTCTCGTTCCAGACGAAAAGAAAGAAATGGTAGAAGCTGCAAACAAGGAAATTGAAAATATTGTTGATCAGTATTCTAAAGGTCAGATTACCGCTGATGAACGATACAACAACTCTTGTAACATCTGGGCTCGTACAAATGATAAACTTACAAACCTTATGATGGATAAACTTAAGGCAGATAAAGACGGATTTAATACTATCTATATGATGGCTACATCTGGTGCCCGCGGTTCTCGTGGTCAGATTTCTCAGCTTGCCGCTATGCGTGGTTTGATGACTAAGCCTAATGGAGATATTATCGAACTTCCTATTAAAGCAAACTTTAAGGAAGGTCTTTCCGTTATCGAATACTTTATTTCAACTAACGCTGCCCGCAAAGGTCTTTCAGATACAGCTTTGAAAACAGCCGATGCTGGTTACATGACTCGTCGTCTTGTTGATGTTGCACAGGATGTAGTTGTAAATGAAGATGACTGTAAAACAATCAACGGTATTGATTATTCTGCTATTAAAGATGGTGATGATATTAAGGTTCACCTTGCAGACCGTATCGTTGGGCACTTCACAATCGAACGTGTTGTTCACCCAGTAACTGGCGAACTTCTTTGTGATGTAAACCAGTACATTGATGATGAATTGGCACAGAAGATTGAAGAAGCCGAAGTTGAAAAGGTAAAAGTTAGAACTGTACTTACTTGTGAAGCAAAACACGGTATTTGTGTAAAATGTTATGGTAAAAACCTGGCTCGCAACAAGATTGTTGAAATTGGCGAAGCTGTCGGAATTGTTGCCGCGCAGTCAATTGGTCAGCCTGGTACACAGTTGACACTTCGAACATTCCACTCTGGTGGTGCTGCCGAAATGTCTACAGACGATAACCACATTGTTCTCAAATTCGATGCTTTCATGAAAGATATCGAAGGTACACACGTAGAAACAAAAGATGGAAACTGGTTGTTTACTCGTAAGGGCTTTATGACCGTTATCCGTATTTTGGATAAGATTGAAGTTGGTAAAAAAGACCAGATTCTTGTTGAAGACGGCATTAAGTTGATGCGCGGAACTCCACTTGTTAAGAAAGATGGAAAAGAAGTTGCATCTACCGTAAACGGAACTGTTCTTATCCGTGATGGAATCCTCTATATCGTAAGTAAAGATCAGAAGATTGAAATTGCCAACGGTTCTACAATTTATGTAAAAGCTGGTGACATTGTTAAGAAGGGTGATGCAATTGGTGAATTTGACCCATTCTCTGAGCCAATTATTGCTGAACAGAACGGATATATCCACTTTGAAGACATTATCCCTGGTTCTACTTTGGAAGAAAAAGTTGACTTGGTATCTGGAAAATCAGAAAGATTTATTTCTGACCTCCACCTTGATGTAAAACAGCCTCGTGTAATTATTACAGATGAAGCTGGTAATCCTCTTGGTAACTACTATCTTCCTGCTGGTGCTCTTCTTCTTGTTGAAGATAAAGCTCCTGTTGAAGCTGGAACAACACTTGCTAAGTTGCCAAAAGAAGCTATGAAGACAAACGATATTACAGGTGGTCTTCCACGTGTATCAGAACTCTTCGAAGCTCGTAAACCAAAGAATCCTTGTGTTCTTGCTCAGATTTCTGGAACAGTTGAATTTAAGGATATTCGCAAAGGTAAACGTGTTATTATCATCAAGGATGAATTTGGAAAGACATTTGAACATTTAGTTCCAATGACAAAGCGTATGATTGTTCGTGATGGTGATAAAGTTGAAGCCGGCGAACAGCTTTGTGCAGGTTCTCCAAATCCACAGGATATTCTTGCAATTCTTGGTGAAAATGCTTTGCAGAATTATCTTATGGACGAAATCCAGGGCGTTTACCGTGCTCAGGGTGTAGATATTAATGATAAACATATCGGAATTATCGTTCGTCAGATGCTCCGAAAAGTTGAAATTGTTTCAGTTGGTGATACAAAATTCATTTTTGGAAAGCATGTTGATAAATATAAGTTCCACGAAGAAAATGCCCGCGTAATTTCTGAAGGTGGACAGCCAGCTATCGGTCGTCCAATGTTCCAGGGTATTACAAAAGCTTCTTTGGGTGTTGATTCATTCATTTCTGCTGCTTCATTCCAGGAAACAACTCGTGTTCTTACAAATGCTGCTATTTCTGGTGCTGTCGATGAATTGCATGGTATTAAGGAAAATGTTGCTATCGGTCATATGATTCCAGCCGGAACTGGTATCAAAAATTATAAAGAAATCAAACTTTATGATGATAGTGATAAAGACCTTGATCTTCAGATGCAGGAAATTCTTGAAAGAAGAAGACAGGAAGAAGAACAGGAATCTCAACTTGAAGAACCAAACTTTGAAGTTGAAGATAATGACTAATAGAAAATTTTATTAGCATTATAGATTCTAAAAGGGGAGTGACCAAAAATCACTCCTCTTTTTTTTAGAAGCAACTATTGAATTCATTTTTTGAATTTAATATAATCGTTAAACCTATCCGTAATGGATTTTTTAATTGAAAATCTTCCGGGGTGCTGACCGGAATAAAATAGGAGAATAGGCGATGCCTACAATTAATCAATTAATCCGTCAGGGTCGTAAAGCGACAGCTAACAGAACCAAGTCTCCCGCACTTGATTCTTGTCCTCAGAAACGTGGCGTTTGTACACGTGTTATGACTCAGACACCAAAAAAACCAAACTCAGCTCTTCGTAAGATTGCTCGTGTTCGTTTGTCAAATGGTATTGAAGTTACTGCATATATTCCAGGTATTGGACATAACTTGCAGGAACACTCAGTTGTTTTAGTACGTGGTGGTCGTGTAAAGGACCTTCCTGGTGTACGTTATCACATTATTCGTGGTACAAAAGATACTCTTGGCGTAGAAGATCGTAAACGCGGTCGTTCTAAGTACGGTGCTAAGAGACCTAAGGCTTAATGGAGGACTAAGATGGGAAGACATAAGAAATCAATCGAACGTCCATTATTGCCAGACGTAAAATATAATTCTAAAGTAGTTTCTAAGTTCGTATGTCGTATGATGTTGGACGGAAAGAAAGATACTTGTACTAAGATTGTCTATGAAGCTATGGACAAACTTAAGGCTAAAACTGATAAAGATCCTTTGGAAGTATTCCTTAAGGCTCTTGAAAACGTAAAACCAATGGTTGAAGTTAAATCTCGCCGTGTTGGTGGTGCTACATATCAGGTTCCAATGGAGATTCGTGAAACACGTCGCGAAGCTCTTGCAATGCGCTGGATTATTGAAGCTGCTCGTAACAGAAGTGGTCATGGTATGGCTGATACATTGTCATCAGAACTTCTTGATGCTTTCAATAATACTGGTACTGCTTACAAGAAGCGCGAAGATGTTCATAAAATGGCTGAAGCTAACAAGGCTTTTGCTCATTACAGATGGTAGTTTTTTAGCTGCCTGAATATATGGGAGGTACTTAGGTATCTCCCATTTTTTTTTCACATTTTTTACTTTTTGACTATTGAAATATTTTTTTTAAAAGTGTATAAATATAGAACTTACGCTTTAAATTTTGGCGTAATTGGGTTCTTTGAGAGTCAGGCAAACTTGCTTTTGAAAAGTCGAGTTTGGTATCACCGTAAAGTCAACCGAAAGGTTTTCAGGTGGGTACGACCCTAAATGTGGTTTTTATTACCGTTGGTAATAGATATATAGACAGCTGATTTTGGGTTTCTGGCAGGTCTTGTAAAGACTAAACTCGAAAATACCAAACCAGTTGTCAGGATGATTTGATAACGATCGGTGGTGTCGGGTTAGAACATTTCGAAAATATGGAATGTTAAATGAAAATCTTATCCGAATACATCAATCATTATCTTAATCTATCAAATAGTGTGTCTGCGAATAAAATGCGGCTTTCGTGAAAGTTGTATTTGTTCTGGCTTAAAGTGCAGCACATAAAAATAAGTATGCCAGATCAAAAAGGAATCTGGTAAAGGAGAAAAACATGGCAAAGGAGAAGTTCGTTAGAACTAAACCTCACATGAACGTTGGTACTATTGGTCACGTAGACCATGGTAAGACTACACTTTCTGCTGCTATCACTACATATTGTGGAAACAAATATGGTGATAAAGTTCTTAAGTATGATGAAATTGATAACGCTCCAGAAGAGAAGGAACGTGGTATCACAATCAACACACGTCACTTGGAATATCAGTCAGACAAGAGACACTATGCTCATATCGACTGTCCAGGACATGCTGACTACATTAAGAACATGATTACTGGTGCAGCTCAGATGGATGGTGCAATCCTCGTTGTATCTGCTCCTGATTCAGTTATGCCTCAGACTCGTGAACACTTGTTGCTTGCTCGTCAGGTAGGTGTACCAAAGATTATCGTATTCTTGAACAAAGTTG
>CAZGDL010000007.1:15592-28726 GCA_964525075.1 uncultured Treponema sp. | reverse complement strand
TCCTGGGCTTCCCTTTCTTCTTTTTCTTTTTTCAATGTTTCCTGATATTTTTCTTCCGCTTCTTTAGCTTTAGCTTCTCGCTCTGCGGCAGCCTGGGCCCTTTCCTGAGCCAAAAGTTCCTGCTGGGCTTTGCGTTCCGCCTTTTGTTGTGCCGCAATTTTTGCCTGCTCTTCTCGAACTCTGGCCCTTTCCTGGGCTTCTGCCTGGCGTTTTACGATTTCTTCCTGGCGGAGTCGGGCTTCTTCTGCTTTTTTCTGAGCGTCCAAAATGCGTTTTTCTTCGGCAGCTTTTCGTTCCGCCTCTTCTTTTGCTTTTTTCTCAGCTTCTTTTGCCAGTCTTTCGGCTTCTTTTGCTTCTTCTGCCTGGCGTTTTGCCAGAGCTAAGGCCTCTTTTTTCTCGGCTTCTTTCTTTAACCTTGCTTCTTCTGCCGCCTGTTTTTCGGCTTCTTTTGCAGCTTTTTCTTCCGCTTTTGCCTTTTCTTCGGCAGCTTTTGCCGTAGCGGATTCTTCCGCCCTTGCAATTTTCTCAGCTTCCTTGGCAGCGTCTTTCGCAGCTCTTGCTTCTGCCTGGGCAGCTTTTTCGGCATCCTTTGCGGCTTGTTTTTCGGTAGCTTCCTTTTCGGCTTTCGCTAATTTTGCATTTTTTTCTTCTTGTGATGATTTTGCGACAGCTGTTTCAACTTCTTTTTCGCTTTTATCAGATTTTACTTGATCTGTAACTTTTACAATCTGACTTTCCGCATATAAACCGCCAGGATTTGTGACACGAACTTTCCAGGTTCCTTCTTCGACCTGGGGGAAACTTGCAGAGGCAGCAACAAGCTGGCCATCAGAATTTTTTGTCTGCAAAGTTCCTTCTACAGATTTTTTTGTTTCCGTATTGATAAGTTCAACCTTAGCTTCTTTGTCGATATTTGTAACTTCGAGAGGAACTTTTACTTTTGAACCGGATTTTACAGAAGTTACGCTATTTTCTGCCTTTTCGGATTTTGTAACTTTTGGAGCAAGAGCTTTAATGACATCAAAAGACCGCCATTCACTTACATTACTTTCCCTATCCAAAAAATCATAAACAAAAACCCTGTATTTATAACGTCCGGCAAAAAGTTTTAAAGTGATAAAATTTTCGCTGGTTTTATATGATGTTTTTGCCCCGGTATCAATATTTTGAACTTCGACCTTGTATTCCATCGCATTTTTATCAGCCTGCCATTTTAAAGTCTGTTCAAGATGCTGGCTTTGGCCAAAAACCTGCAGTGGGGCAATCACCATGATGAGGAAAATAGAAATAACAGCAAAAAATCTGGCCTTATTCACCGTAAAGTTTTCCTGGATCTATAGTCTGTACTTTCCCCGGTAGAGTAAAATCTATTTTAAAATTACCACTTGCAGCCTTGCTCTTTTGCTCTTCATAGCCGTCTTTTGCATGAGCATAGGCCGTTACATTCCATTCAAAATCCCCGATATCCAAAATAGAAAGGTCTTTTATTTTAATTTCCGACGAGCGGAGATTTTTCTGTTCGTAAACTTTTTTAAGAGAACCGTTCGCATTTTTCTGATAAAGAATAAAGTGATAATCAGTTGCCCCTTTGACATTTCCCCAGCTAAAAGTAATGCTACGGTTTTTCTTCAAATAATCAGCCCCAATTTTCTGATTAGCAGCCGGGCTCACCAGTTTTGCACTTGCCAGTTGAGGAAGAGGATTTACCGTGAAAGTAAAGGATTTTTCTGCATCCAAAGGAATTCCATCAGCGGAACTTGCAGTAATTGTCCATTCATAAGTTCCAGACTCAAGGCGAGAAAGTCTGATTTGGTTTTTCGGATTATTCAAAGTCTGAATTGTCTTCATATTTCCGTTAGACTGTCGTTTTTTCAAAACAAATTGAGAGCGGGCAACTTTATCACCCTGCTGCCATGTAAAAGTTGTCTGACTTCGAACAGCCGTTAGACCGTCAATTTTTGCGTTATTGGCAGGAGACATAAGTTTTACAGGAAGAGGAAGTCGAACCGTAAATTTTGATTCAGAAAGTTTACCTGACCTGCGAGGTGAAAGTTCCGTTTCTTCTGTGAAAGCCTGGACTGTACACTTATAAGTAGCAGGTGGCAGAGAAAGATTTGCATACAGGAATTTTGTAGATGAAACTTCGCCCACCAATTTTTCATTCTGGTCGTAAACTTTTACCCGGTAATAATCAGCATCAGAAACGCCGTTCCAAGTAATTCTGACAGGATTTTCGCCATAAACTGTAAGGGTCGCCCCGGAAAGTGGCTTTGTGATTACAGGACTTGCAAGCTGGCCCAAAACCTTAAAACTTCTGGCAGAGGTATAAACCATTTCATCAGAATATGGTGATAAAACTCCAACTCGCCAGAAGTAAGATCCATCATTCAAATCTAAATCTTTTGTCTGAATGTCTGTAGTTTTTACTTCCACCAGATTTTTATTAAAATCCAAAGTTTTGGAAACCTGGAATACCGAAGTTGTTTCCTGTTTTTGATATTCGCTGGCAAGTTTCCACATAAACGCCGTATTTTTTAGTTTTTGTTTTTCTACGGCAAAATTATCAGGAGGATAAACTAGTTTATTTTCGCCCGGAACGTAGGGTTCAACCGAAAAAGCCCTGATATCTGACAAAGCAATTCCGTCATCTTCGGCAGAAGTTCTTTCGACCTTCCAATAATAAGTGCCGGCTGGCAGACTTTTCAGGGTGAAAGAAGCCGTAAGTCTATTTGATTTTGTATTATTTTCGTAAACCAGATTTGCAAAATTTTTGTCACTTGCAATCTGAACTTTGTAATCAGCAGTTTTTACATCAGATTTCCACTGGAATGTTACAGGATTTTCTTTGGCAGCAGTAAAAACCAATTTTCCGCCCTGGGCCGGAAGTGAAAGTTTTGGAGGAGTTACCGCTTCCTGTTTTTCAATCACAAAAGAATTTGCAGAAGAGGATTTTCCTAAACCAATAGAATTTACCGCATAAAAAGGAGTAACCCTCCAGTAGTAAGTTCCTTCTTTCAGATTTTTTACGCTAGCCTGGAGATTTTTTACATCGCTATCAATAATCGGGCTGGCAAAATCGGCAGTTTTGGCAACCTGAACCTTGTAATGGTCGGCGTAATCATTTCCAGACCAGGAAAGTTGAACTTTTGGCAGGTCTGAATCACTACGATAAGAAAAAGCAGAGCCAGAGGCCGGTGATGTAAGAGAAACAGGATTTACTTTTTCCAAAGAAATTCGTCCAGAAGCGGCTAAATCAACCTGCCCCTGTGGATAAACTCGCCAATAAGTTTTTCCCAGCGGAGAATCTAAACTTAAAGAGTTTTTATTTTTTACGGTATAAGTATTTTTGATTTTAGAAAATTCTTTGTCGGCTGCTGTTTCTACTATTATATTTTCCGTCTCATAATCACTAGAAGCATTCCACTTCAACAAAACCGCAACAGATTTTTCGCCATTAAAGGCAAGAAGATTTGTGACATCAGAAATTGAAGTTACTGATAAAGGCTCTTTTTTAACCTGCCCAGAAGATTCAACTTTTACGCTTTCGCCAGAAGAAATTACCTGACTTTCTTTTCCATTTGAAACAGTGGCATTTCCGGCCTGGAGTTTGAAAGAATTTTCCCCAGAAGAATTGCTTGCTGCCGAAAGTTTACTTCCAGAATCAAGTTGAAAAACAGAACCATTGTCCATAGAAAGTGAAACTTTGCTTTTTTCAGTTGAGGCTGTTGTATCGACCTGGATATTTCCGCCACCAATTGAAAGATTTAATCCACCATCCTCCGAATAAGCCACCTGGAGCATGGTATTTTCCTGCAATTCCAAAACAGTGCCGTCTTTAAATGTTACGGTTGCGGCTGCATCTTCGGCAGTACGAATTGTATCTTCGTTGTAGAGAGGAGAATTTTGCTGTAATCGTTCCCAAACTACTCGGTCATTATACTTTCGCTGGGCAATTTTACGCTTGAACTCTATAGTTGCAATCTGGTCCTTGTCGTTTCGTGTAGAAGATGTATTCAGGTCTTTCCAGAACATGTATAAACTTGCTGCACAAACACCAGAACAGATTATCACTATAAAAACATCACGTAGCTTTAATCTTGCTTTCTTCTGCATCTAAGTTTACTTCTCCAAAATCTGGAGTTGGAATTCCCAACAAAGCCCTGACTTCTGCCAGAGTTTTTGGACCTTTTGGACCAATTGATTTTTCACAATCAGGATCAAGTTTGAACTTCGGATCACCTTTTTTGAAAAAGGCTTCGATATCAAACTGAGGCATATTTACTACACCGTAAAAGTGCTGTTTTCCTTTTCCCTTAACTTCAAAAGTAACAGGAATTACTTCAACCACAACCTCGTATTTTAAATTTTGAGGTTTGATTGTAAAATTATTTTCTGGACAGCGAATAAAATCTTTTTTAAGAAGATTGTAGGTATCTTCTGTAATCAACATATCGGTACCGCAAGGTTTGTTTGATGATTCTGTACGACTGGCAAGGTTAACCGCATCACCAATGGAAGTAAATTCCATTTTATCATAAGACCCCATAAATCCGACTGTGGCACGCCCAGAATTCAAGCCCGAACCAATTCTGATATGAGGCTTATATTTTGCGAAAGGCTCGCCTTCGTGGGCTTTTGTAAATGCTTCCGCCTTTTTATTGTATTCCATGAGGGCATAACGCATAGCCGTAGTCGCCATAATTGCACTCACAGCGTCCTGTTTTACGTGTTTTTCATGGACTGCCCGGAATTTAGCTTTTCTAGGATCAGAATCCGGCCATTTTTCAAAATCCAAGCTATCATCACGCAAAACACCCCAACAGGCCATAATTGCGTCACCTTCAAATTTATCAACATTGCCACCGGAAATTGTGATACAGTTGACCATTCGGCCCATGTAATCATTCAAAAATCCGATAATTTCGCCGGCAGATTTTTCGCCAAAACGCTTATTAAAACCATCAGAAATAGCTGTAAAACCACGAATATCCGAGAAGAAAATTGTGATGTCTTTTAAATGAGGCTGAAAGTCAATTTTTTTGGTGACAATAGCACGAGTTACCCCTTTATTTGTGAGCCGGGTAAAAGTATTCAAAATATCCTGCTCCGCCTTGGTCGACCGAATCAGAACGCCAATTTCGTCCCGCCGCTTCGCCTTCATTTGGCTGAGCAAAGGTGTTTCAAAATTACCTGCGTTTATTTCGTTTGTAACTTCTGTAAGATTTTTCAGAGGAGTACTAAGTGATTTAGAGAAAAACCAGACAATCATAATCGCGATAGAAAGAATTGCGATTGTAAGGTAAATATTTCGCCTTGTAGTTGCATTTACCGCTTCCAAAACTATTTGCGTCTGAACTTCTGTGATTACAGCACAACCGCCAATATTCAGCTTGGTAAAAGCCCCAATATATTCAACATTATCATCATTACGGTAGGTAATTTGTTCACTTTTATTTGTGGAATTTGAAAGATTTTTTACAAGATAGTGATTATTGTAATCGGCAGCAGAATTCATCAGTTCCAAATCAGGATGAACAATGATTTCGCCATCACCATTTACCAGGAATGAAAGATTTGTAGAACCAGTTGAATAAGAGTCGGACAAAGCTTCCAGAGAAGAAAGAATCACTACGACATCCTGGTTGTCATCAGAAACAAGGGAAGTAAAAATGGCCACTATCTGATTTTCAAAAAAAGGAGTGGCATTCAAAATTGAAACTTCACCATTTTTGGCAGCCTCAACGGCCTCCGATTCCTGGTCTGCGTAAAGGTCTGGTAGCTGAGAATCCAGTTCTCGCGAAAGAAAATATGTATTGTTTACAAAAGTGTAATCCCCGTAAACAAATTTCATTGCCAAAATATCAGAATTTCGTTCAAAAAAACGGGCAGCCTTGTTCTGCATTTCTTCTTTTTCGTCGTCGATTGAAAAAGTATCGTAAAGCATGGCAACCGATGTGATAACTGACTTAAAACGGTTTTCTGTATCTGACGCGGTACGGCTGTTGATTGTAAGGTTGTTTTCTTCGGCATTAACTCTTGTATCTGAAGAAATGTAATAAGAAACGAGAATTGTGATTGAAGCAAGAGAAAAACATACGATTGCAGAAATAATTCCAATCAGTTTTGCACCAATGGAATGTCTGGCTTTTATTTTTTTTGCTGATGATTTTGAAGTTGATTTTTGTGAGGATGTTGATTTTCCAGATTTTTTTCCAGGATTTTCAGTTTTTCCAGCGTTCGGCAAAGGAGGAATTTTTGCGAGTTCAGGCTGTTTTGCCTTGTCATTTTGCCCTGCCATTGTAGATTGCTTTTGACTAGCAGGTTTGCTTACGTTTTCAATTTTTTGTTCTCCGACAGTTTTGGAGCCAGGAACAAAAGAGCCATAGTTCAAGTCATTATTTTTCACAGTATGTTATAATATATCATAATGACTTGTTTTTACAATATATATATATATATATATATATATATGAAAAAAGTTAAAAAAATTAGCCCTACCGAACCTGGCAGGGCGTCAAAAATCCTTCAGAATTTCGTATTAAAAAACTACTCGTTTTTTTCAGAATCTTCTTTTTTTGCTTCCTTTTTGTCCTTAATATCAGCAGCACCAATAAAAAGGCAGATAAGACCAATTAAAGCTGCCAAAACAGGAACAGAGCCTTTCAAAAATGCAATAACATCAGGTCCCCAGTTTAATGGGCAAGCTGGAAGAACTGCAAAAACCGTAAAAGCAATAAAAATAATACCAAGAATTATAGAAACCATAAAATTACCTCGTTACAAATTATATTTTTTTCAACCTTTTTAAAGATAATCGAATTGTTTAATGCTGGCAAGAAAAAACAAATTTTTTAAAACTTATTGACACAAACGATTATATATTGCATTTTAATTTTTAGTATAAAAATTAAAACGAACCAACATTAGTAGCTAAGTTTTTAAAAAATGTACTTGCTGCGCGTATGTGCAGGTCATCATTTTTGAATCGGGGTCACTTGAATGAAAGGAAGTCAGGTTACCATTGATCATGTATCCAAGAGATTTGGCGACTTTGTTGCTCTGGATGACATCAACTTTACTATTAAGCCGGGAGAATTTTTTTCGCTTCTCGGTCCTTCAGGATGCGGTAAAACAACACTGCTCCGCATTATTGCAGGTTTTGAATTCCCAGATGATGGTGCAGTTCTTTTTGACGATAAAAATGTAGTCGCCCTGCCACCAAACAAAAGACATTCAAACACTGTTTTTCAGACTTATGCCTTGTTTCCACACATGACAATTTATGAAAATGTCGCATTTCCATTACGCCTGAAAAAATTGCCAAAAGACGAAATTGATAAAAAAGTCCGCGAATATGTCCACTTAGTTCAGCTGGATGAACACATCAACAAAAAGCCAAATCAGCTTTCCGGTGGTCAAAAACAGCGCGTCGCAATTGCCAGAGCCCTCATCAACGAGCCAAAAGTTCTCCTTTTGGACGAACCTTTGTCTGCCTTGGATGCAAAACTCCGTGCAAATCTTCTCATCGACTTGGATCGCCTCCATGATCAGATTGGAATTACCTTTATTTATGTAACTCACGACCAGTCAGAAGCCCTTTCTGTTTCCGACAGGATTGCCGTTATGAACCATGGTCATGTTCTGCAGATTGGCACACCTTACGAAATTTACGAAAGCCCTGCCACTCAGTTTGTTGCCCAGTTTATTGGCGAAACAAATCTCTTTTCTGCAGAAGTTGCTGATTGCGTTCCACACAAAGATGCTAGTGGTAATGATGATTTTATGACCACCCTGGCAGTTCCAGAACTTGGTCACCAGGCTCCCCTTGCCACAGATACAGAAGCAACTGCAGCCCTGGACCGTTTTATGCAGGTAACTGATTACGAACATACAGATAAAGGTCAAAAAGTAGCTTTCACTATCCGCCCGGAAAAAATCCGCATTACACTTGAACCTCCAGCAACTGGAGCCAGAACAGATGTAAATGTGTTTAAAGGCGTTGTTGAAGAGCCAATTTATTCAGGTTTCCAGTCAAAATTCTACGTTCGCTTAGAAACTGGCAAAGTGATTAAGGTTTTTAAACAGCACACAGATTACATGGACGATGGCCCTGTAATTCAATGGAAAGATGAAGTTTACGTTTCCTGGTCAGCAGAAGACGCTTACATCGTAGAAGATATTGAAAAATGAGTAAGACCGATAACAAACAAAAACAGAGCCTGCAATTAAAAGTTGCAGCTAAGGCTCATGCTGCTAAATATAAAAAGGTAAATCCGGGACCAGCCTACGCCTGGCCAATGGGGCTTTGGTTTACAATATTTTTTGTTGTGCCAATCGCAATTATTGTCTGTTATTCTTTTATGAAAAAGGATATGCACGGCGGAGTTAAAGCTGAATTTACACTTAACGCCTACAAGTCAATTTTTGCAAGAGATTCTGACACCGGAAAATTTATTTACCTGCCAATTCTTTTGAGAACTCTGTGGATGACCTTGCTTTCTACCCTCGTTTCAATCGCTGTTGCCCTGCCATGCGGATATGCAATTGCTAGAAGTAAAAGGCAAACTTTGCTTTTGATTCTGGTAATCATACCTTTTATGACAAATTCCCTAATCAGAATTTTTGCCTGGCAGTCGATTCTTGGCGAAGAAGGACTTTTAAACCAGATTTTCCACTTTTTTGAATGGCTTTGGCATTCGCTTATCGGGGCAAAAGACTGGACCTTCCAGCCTCATAAATTTATGTACACAAAAGGGGCTGTTGTTTTGGTAAGCATTTACATGTACTTGCCTTACGCAATTCTCCCAATTTTTACAGCAGTTGACCGCTTTGATTTTTCTTTGCTGGAAGCTGCCCGCGATTTGGGTGCGACAAAAGCTCAGTCTATGATTAAAATTTTGCTTCCAGGTATTAAAAGTGGAATTATTTCCTCTGTAATTTTCACCTTTATCCCAATTTTTGGTAACTACACAGTTCCTCAACTGGTTGGTTCTACAAAAAGTTATATGCTGGGAAATATCATCATGGATCAGATTCAAAAGGCACGAAACCTGCCACTTGCGTCTGCATTCTCGGTTGTTCTCACAATTGTCACTATGGTTGCCATTTTGTTTATGCTTTCTTCTGATAAAAAAGAGGCAAATCTCAGAAAATCATCGAAAAAAGAAGATTCTGGCGTTCCTGAAAAACCACTTTCTCAACCACAAGCCGGACAAGTTGCACAGCCTGAACAAGTTGCACAGTCTGGGGAGGCCAAATAATGGAATTTTTAATTTCTTGGATTATTGATAAGCTTCGGGGAAATCATCCTAAATCAGAAAGTGCAAGACACGCAAAACGTTCCTGGAAAAAAACTGGACAGAGAACTTATTCATCATCAAAAACAATTCTCTGTCTCACACTTGCATTTTTGTACATTCCTCTATTTGTAATTATAGTTTTCTCATTTAATAAATCTGAAGGGGCTCATTTAACAGGGCTTTCATTCCGCTGGTACGAAGAATTATTTATTTCATCAGGGGAATTGTGGATGTCTCTGCTTTACAGTGCCATTGTAGCCGTCGCTTCTGCCATTATCTCTACGGTTTTGGGAACTTTGGCAGCAATCGGAATCAGTTGGTACAAATTTTTGGGCCGTAATTACATTAAATCTATCAGTTTTTTGCCAATGGTTTTGCCGGAAGTTATCATGGGGGTTTCTTTGTTGATTTTCTTGAGCGGAATCCATATGAATCTGGGACTTGGCACAATCATCATTGCCCACGCAACATTCTGTCTGCCATTTGCCTACCTCATGGTTTCTTCCAGAGTTGATGAATTTGATTACTCCATCATAGAAGCAAGCCACGATTTGGGTGCAACAGAAACTCAGACCCTTTTCAAAGTAATCATTCCGGCAATAATGCCAGGAATTTCCAGCGGATTTATGATGAGCATTACACTTTCCATCGAAGATTTTGTCATCACATCTTTGGTAAACGGAAATGTTGAAACCTTGCCAATTTATGTTTACAACATGATTCGTCACGGAGTCAGCCCTGTAATCAACTCATTATCATTTATTTTGATTCTTTTGATTTGTCTGATTGCAATAATGCTGAGAAAAGGTTTGAAATCTTTTGCTGCTGCACATTGATAAAAAATCCCTAAGGTCTTAAAAAAAAGCGGAAGTCGCGGTGACGTGTAGAACTTGGGCTTCCGCTAAAAAAAATCTATTTTTAAATTTTGGAGGCGATTATGAAAATCGTTACTAAAATTGTTTTGACTGCGAGCCTTTTTGCCGCAGCTTTGGGACTTGTTTCTTGCGAAAAGAAGCAGGTATTGAAACTTTACAGCTGGACTTATTACACACCAACTGATGTTGTAGAAGCTTTTGAACAGGAATTTGACTGCAAAGTTGTAGTAACTGAGTATGATTCTAATGAAACAATGTTCAATAAGCTTGTAAACGGTGGTGCAAAAAGTTTTGATATTGTAGTTCCTAGCCAGGATTACGTTTCTATCATGAAAGAAAAAGGAATGCTCCAGCCAATTGTTCAGGAAAAATTTACTAACCGAAGTAAAATTAATCCTAAAATTGTTGAAAAAATGACATTTGACCCGGATATGACCTACGCCGTTCCATATTATTTTGGTGCTGCAGGAATTTCTGTAAACAAGAAAAAAGTTACTGGTGAGTACGAAAAGACCTGGAACATTTTTGCAGACCCTCAGTTCCAAAATCATGCTTCTATGATGGACGATTACCGCGAAGTTATTGGGGACGCCCTTGCCTACCAGGGCTACAGCGTTTGTACAAAAAATGATGATGAACTTGCCTCTGCCATCAGCCTTATAAAAAATGACTGGCTTCCAAATATCGTAAAATTCGATGCAGAAGGATTTGGAAAAGACTTTGCCCGCGGCGACCTTTGGTTGTGCCAGGGCTATGCAGAAGTAATTTTTGGGGAAGTGCCGGAAGAAGAATGGGATTCTACAGTTGATTTCTTTATCCCGGAAAATGGCGGACCTTCTTACCTGGACAGCATGTGTATTTTAAAGGATTCAAAAAATCCTGGGCTTGCTACAGAATTTATCAATTTTATTCACAGGCCAGAAAATTACGCAAAATTCCTGGATTTTTTCCGCTTTCCTTGTTATGTAAACCTTGAAGCAGAAAATTACAGAACAACCACACCAATGTACCCAGCATCAGCTCTGGAAAATTGTGAACTCAAAAATGACATTGGTGACTATCTTGAAAAGTACTACGAACAGTGGGAAAAAGTAAGGATTTCTAACTAGAACTCTTAAATTGACTTGTCTGACTCTTATTCTGAGAGTTAGGCAAGTGATTATATAACAAATCTCTACAAATTTTACATTTATTTTTCAATCTGTTATATTTAGTTTGACTTATCGGGGTATCCCCCTTATCATTTATAACAGTAGGCGCAACATGGATTTTAATCACTCACTAGTACTGGACAACATAACTTCCCCTATTCTTGTAGGAACCCCAATCAAAGATGAAACTGGTCGCATTGTCGACTTCGATATTATTTACACCAACGAAGAATTAAGAAAAGCTGTGGGTTTTATCATCAAGGGGCAGACTCTCTGGAGTGATTTTGAAGCTGATGTAACATCGGATGTGCCTTGGTTTAAAATGGCACTTGATGCAATTGCAGGGCGTTTTTATCCGGAAGCAAGGTATTTTTCGCCATCAACACAAGCCTGGTATCAGATTGATATGAAGTGGCTGCCTGACGAAAGATATGTTGTTGTATGTTTCTCTAACGTTACATCCGAACACAAATATTATCAAAAACTCAAACAATCTTTAATCACAGACCCCCTTACAGGTTTTTTAAATCGTTCTGGTTTTAATGATGCTTTGGGAATTACAATCGACACTTCCCGTTTTACCCACACGACGGCAGGACTTTTACTTATTGATATTGATAATTTGCAGAATGTAAACGATTCTCGCGGGGTAAAAGAAGGCGACTCTCTAATTATGAAAGTTGCTGATGTTTTAAAACAGTTCCAAAAAGAATATATTCAGATTTTCCGCTATGGTGATGATGAATTTGCCGTAATAATTTCAAATTTTGATTCCGAAAACAGCCTAATCAACTTTATAGACTGCATTTACGAAACATTTCAGATTAAGCAGATTGGAGTTTCTGGTGGAGTTGCCATTTTCCCAACCCACACAGAACAACTAGACGAACTTATCCGCTTTGCCGATATGGCAATTCATTATGCAAAAAAGAATGGTAAAAATAATTTTGTTTATTTTGAACCTGATATGCAGAGAATTTTTATCCAGCATTTGCAGCTTCAAACAAAAATGACGGCCGCAATTTTGGAAAGCTCATTTAAGCAATTCTATCAGCCACAGTTTGACATTAGAAGTGGGGAATTGCGAGGGTTCGAGGCTCTTATCCGCTGGTCCGATCCTGAACTTGGTGATATTGCCCCTTCAGTTTTTATTCCGCTGGCGGAAGAAACAGGTCTTATTATCCCAATTGGTCGCTGGGTAATGAATACTGCAATTTCGACTTTAAAAACCTGGCAGGAAAAGTATGATTTCAAGGGGATTATGTCTGTAAATGTTTCTCCAGTTCAGTTGAGACAAGATTCTTTTATTGATGAACTGGGAGAATTTATTGAACGCTACAAAATAGATCCTAGTTTTCTGGAAATTGAAATTACTGAAGGTGTCATGATTCACAATATGAATGACACCATCGAAAAACTTAAAGCCATAAAAGACAAAGGACTGAGAGTTTCTCTTGATGATTTTGGAACAGGCTATTCGTCTTTGAGTTATCTCCAGATGTTGCCTTTGAACACCCTCAAAATCGACAAATCTTTTATAAACGACATTACTTCGGCAGATGGAATTCAGGCAAATATCACAAGTTCCATCATCAGCATGGTCGAAAAAATGGGACTTGAAACAATTGCAGAAGGCGTTGAGCAACCGGAACAGCTGGCTTTATTGAACAAATTTAATTGCAATATCGTGCAGGGATTTTTGCGGGGAAAACCAATGCCTTTTAATCTTTGTGATTCGTATCTATCTGGCAACAAAAACGCCTTGCTCAAAAACGGCAAGGATTTTAAAGATTGCGAGGCCTTTAAAGA
>CAZGDL010000007.1:1503-15492 GCA_964525075.1 uncultured Treponema sp. | reverse complement strand
AAAACGCCTTGCTCAAAAACGGCAAGGATTTTAAAGATTGCGAGGCCTTTAAAGATCCAGAGTAATCGGGACTTCGAACTGATTTTGACTCCGAAGTGACTAAATTCTGTATTCCACGTAGCGGACTCGCCCCTCTTTCACTGCCCTTTTAATTTCTTTTTCTCTCTGACTCAAGGCGGATTGCCCGGTTTTCACTTCGATTAAAAGAACTTCGTCAACCCTGTCATTTTCTGAAAGCCCCGGAAAAGCAATAAAATCTACAGGCTTACCGATAAAACGTGCATCTTCAGGAGAACAAGGGAAATTTGGCAAAAAAGGAGCGACTTGTTCTGCAAGCTGGCCACCCCTCACCGCCTTAGACCTTTTAATAGCATCTTTTCGGATTTTTGCCTTTCTAACGTGCAGGCGAACAGTCTGCAAAATGCAGAAAAAAATCAAAATTGCAAAAATCACGAGCAAAAAAACAAAATTTTCAGGATTTTGGAAAAAGTTTTTTAGATTTGTCATGAGGATATGGTAATGGGAACCTTTAAAAATTGCAATTTTAAGAGAAACAATGAAAATGCGTCATAAAATTTTTCTTTTCTCACTCTTCCCTCACTTTCTTACGATAATAAAAATATGAAAAAATCAATTTTTAAACGCAGGATTTTTATCATCCTTATCACTTTTATCTCTCCTTTTATTTTCGCTGATGAAAATTTTGCTGATGAAGGCGTCCTTTTTCAATTTAATCATCACGAGGGGGATTCAGTTTCTCACCTTTCAAAAGTCCAGGAAGAAGCATATTTGAATGGCCGGCTAAACAATCGAACTGAATTTATAAACAGAACGTCTACCACAGTTCAGGAAGTTTCTGATGATGGTTCGGCTCTGATTCATACTCACTATATGACAACTCAAAATTCTCTGGTAAACAGCACAGACGAACTTTTGACCTGGGGGGAAGAAGACGACGTCATTATTCATAGAAAATCTGATGGCGAACTTTATGATTCAAACAACGATTTTTTGCCGACGGTAAGAAATATTCCTTCATTTCCAGATTATCCTGTTAACCTTGGTCAGTCATGGCAAAAAGATGGGCTGGAAGTTCATGATTTGCGGGAACTTTTTAGTATGAGCCAGGCAATTCAGATTCCTTTTACGGCGACTTACACCTACAGTGGAGATTCGGAAGTTACCAGTGAGGATAATTCCACTCACAAGCTACAAATTATTGATGTTTATTATGAATTTTTCCAGGATAACACCCGGGGAAAATATTACAAAAATACAAGTTATGCAGGCTCAAAAGGTTATGCCCAGCAAAAAATTTACTGGGATTCAAGTAAAAACGAAATTGACCATTTTGATGAAGAATTTCAAATTAAACTTGTTGATATTTACGGCAATACTTTTTTGTTCAAGGGGATTTCGACCGGGCAGGTTACAGAATATAAATCTGTAAATAATGAAGATACTGTGAAAAAACTGGAAAAAACAGTCGAAAAATACAATCTTAACGATATTTCGGTAAAACAAAGTGATAAAGGTTTGACTATAGCCCTCGAAAATATCCAATTTGAAGCTGATTCTGACAAACTTCTCCCATCAGAAGAAGAAAAACTCAGAAAAATTGGGGATATTTTGAAGGAATTTTCAAACGACCTTTTGATTACGGGCCACACCGCCCAAAGAGGCACCGAGAGCGGCAGACAAAAACTTTCCGAGCAAAGGGCAAAAACCGTGGCCGATTTTCTGGTAAAAGAAGGCGTCCGCGACCAGTTCCATATTTTTACTCAGGGAAAAGGGGCGACCGAACCGGTTGCGACAAACTCTACAGAAGCTGGCAGGAAAAGGAACCGCCGGGTAGAAATCACGATTATGGATTGATTATGGATTAGGAATTCCCTAAGAAGGATTTTTCCACTTCTTCACCCGCAATTTTCCTTTCCAGAAAAAATTATCCAGTTCTACTTTGCCGGAATCTTTGAGTTGTTTAATCACTTCCTCGGCGTCCCCGTGGGTCCAGACATTTTTCCCTAAACTTTGCCGATATTTTTTATTCAAACTATCAAACAATTCTGCTTCAATTTCATCTTCCGAAAAATAATTTCGGCTTTTTTTTATAATCCGGTAGGCAAAATCCCAATCTGGAATAAAGGGCTTTGTTGGAGGATTTTTCCGGTCGTTACATAAATCACAACCGCTACAAACCGCTTTTTCCGCCCCCAGTGCATCAAGCAAAACCTGGCGTCTGCAATCCTTCGTTTCTGCAAATTCCCGCATGGCCGCTTCCCTCGAACCTTTTGGAAAAACCGAGTAATTCAAAGAATCTTCCAGACTCCAAATCAAAATGGCCTTGGCGACAGAACCATCGCGGCCACCCCGGCCCGCCTCCTGAATATAGGCTTCGGCGGTAGGACTCGCCTCTATATGAACCACAGTTTTTATATCCTTTTTATCAACCCCCATTCCATAAGCACAAGTCGCACAAAGAATCCCATTTTTACTTTCGTAAAACCATTTTTCTGTTTCATCTTTTTCGGGTTTATCCATTCCCGCGTGATAAAATCTTGCAGTTCCAGGGCCAAAACAGGCATTTAATTCGTAAGCCATATCTTCAGAATTATTTCTTGTACCACAAAAAATTATCATAGGCCGGGCTTCCGTTTTTGCCAGAAAAAGGGCTTCTTTTTTCTTGGCAGCCGCATATTTTACAAAATAATGGATATTCTGACGGTCGGAATCACTTCGAACAATGTGGGCCTGACCGTCAAAAAGGATTTCTGCAACTCTTTCCAAAACTTTTGGCGAAGCAGTCGCGGTAAAAGCAGTTATCATGGGAGGATTAAGGGTTTTTATCACTTTTCCCAATCCCAAATAAGCAGGCCGGAAAGAATCTCCCCATTCGCTAGTACAATGAGCTTCATCAATTGCAATATGTTTGATATTTACGCTTTTAAGTTCTTCCAAAAGCTCATCATTTTGCAGAACTTCAGGATTTGCCAGGATAATTTGAGCCCCATTTTTGATTTTTTCAAAATTTGCCTGGCGCTCCTCCCGAGTTTGACCGCCCCGGAAGATTACAGACCGCAGGCAACCTTCTTCCATACGCCGCTGTTGATCAGACATCAGGGCTAACAAAGGATAAATAACCAGGGTCGGACCGTCCAAAATCAAAGCCGGCAGTTGAAAGCACAAGGATTTTCCCGCCCCAGTCGGCAAAAGGACAATCTGACGCCCCTTGCAAAAAGTGTCATCATCATCTTGGATTTCTTCATAATCCGCTTTATTTTTTTGATATTCGTAGGCTTCCAAAATATTTGCCACGACAAGCCGCTGCCAGGGATATAAATATTTTATCCCAAAATTTTCCCAGGCTGTCTGTGTGACAAAATCCTCCGACTGGAAAATTTCGCCCATGACATCATCAAGATTGCCAGCAGGAACTTGCCCTGCAAGAGGCGTTTGACCAGGTGGGTCTTTATCGGAAACAGAAGGAAGTTTTTCTTCATTTTGATTTTCAGAATTTTGACTCATACTATTAATATTGTCAAAATATGATGATTTTAGGAAATGAAATGCAAAAATTTTTAATTTTTTTAAGGAATTTTCCAAAAACGCGTCATTTTCAGAAAATTTCCCCTACTCCGCAGGCTTTTTATCAGTAGCTTCAGCCTCGGCCTGGTTGCCTTCAGCCTTCTTTTCTTCTGTTTTAGGAGGAGGTGATGGTGGCGTCTTTGACTTCTTCTTTTTAGGCTTAGGAGGCTTTTTTCTATAACTCACAACAAATTTGGCAAATTCCACAACCAAGAGCATGGCTATAACGGTGATAATCACCTTAAAATCTGTGAGAACGCCAATTATCAATGAAAAATATTCTTTTATTTCCATAATCTTCTTATCGGTAAAAAAAATGCTAAAAAAAATAAAAATTACAGACAGAGTGGAAATTTTATCCTATATTTTTTATACTTTGCAACATGATTGGAATTATTGATTACAACGCTGGAAACATCACCAGTGTTGAACGAGCCTTAAAAAGTCTGAATATTGACTTTATTCTTTCAAAAAATCCTGGCGACCTTAAAAATTGCGAAAAACTGATTTTTCCTGGGGTTGGAGATGCGGCCTACGCCATGCAGGAACTGAAAAAAAGCGGATTTGACACTTTTATCAGAGAAAAAACTGCTGCCAAAATCCCACTTTTAGGAATCTGCCTGGGGTCTCAAATTATTTTTGATAAATCAGAAGAAGGCGACACTCCTTGCCTGGGCCTTATCCCTGGTTCAATAAAACATTTTTATTCGATTGATGACACTCTCCAACCCCAAATAAAAGTTCCTCACATGGGTTGGAACAATCTTACAAAATATGGTGATTGTCCTATTTTAAAAGACCTCCCTGACAATGCTGATTTTTACTTTGTTCATTCCTATGTAATTTGTCCGGAAGATAAAAATGTCATAAAAGCGACAGCTGATTACGGCATTAAAGTTCCAGCCGTAATTCAAAGTGGAAATATTTTTGCCTGCCAATTCCATCCGGAAAAATCTGGCCAGGCTGGTTTGAAAATTTTACAAAATTACTGCGAGTTGTGATAAAAATATGATAAAAAAGCGAATTATTGTTTGTTTAGATGTAAAAGATGGACGCACCACAAAAGGCGTAAAATTCCAAAATAATGTTGATATTGGCGACCCGGTAGAAATGGCAAAAGAATACTACCGCCAGGGCGTCGATGAACTTGTTTTTTATGATATTATCGCGTCGGCTCGAGGTAGAGGCCCAATTTTGGATTTAATTTCCCGCGTCGCATCCCAGGTTTTTATTCCATTTTGCGTTGGTGGTGGGATTGGAACGATCGAAGATATCCGCTCGACAATTCTCGCCGGGGCCGAAAAAGTTTCTCTTAACAGCCAGGCCGTAAAACACCCGGAATTAATCACCGAGGGGGCCAGAATTTTTGGCAACCAGTGTATTGTACTTGGAATGGACGTCCGAAAAGATCCGTCAAAACCTAGCGGATACGGAACAACAATCAACGGTGGCAGAGTGGACACTGGACTGGACGCCCTGGAATGGGCAAAAAAAGGAGTCAGCCTTGGAGCCGGAGAAATTGTCCTGAATTCTATGGACGCAGACGGAACAAAAGCCGGCTACGACATTGAACTGACTCGACTTATTTCCGAAAATGTCTCAGTTCCTGTAATTGCAAGTGGCGGTGGTGGCACGCCAGCTCACATGGCAGATGTTTTGACCAAAGGAAAAGCGGATGCAGCCCTCATTGCCAGTATGGTTCATTCGGGCCAATACACCGTAAGTGGAATTAAAGAAGAACTAAAAGGAATGGGCATTCCGGTGAGGTTGTAGGAGAGCTGAGGATTATCAGCAATCCACCCTAAACCTTGCCCGGCTGGTTTCAGTCTCAAAAACGTCAATGGCAAAAAGAACCGCTTCTGCTTTGCCCTCCTGATAAGACAAATCCAAACCATCCTTTTTCAATTCCGCAATAAGATCATAATAAATATACATGGCAATTCTTTCGGCAGAAGGATTCTGATTAAAAATTTCCATATCATTAAGATTTGTGTGGTCAAGATTTTTACAAACAGCCCGCAAGGCAGATTTTAGCTTGGAAAAATCAAGCAACATACCGCCCTCGTTCAATTTACTGCCCCGAACGTGGGCAAAAACCTTGTAATTATGACCATGAAGATTTTCACACTTCCCATTATAATCCTTTAAAAAATGTGCCGCAGAAAAATCGGCCTCAACACGAACTTCAAAACTCATGCCATAAGTTATACAAGTAAAAAAAGAAGATGTCAAAACAAAGACTTCAACTTCCCCACCAATAACGCTATAATGTTTTTATGAAAAAAATACTTTCGCAACTTTTGCCATCTTTTGAACATACGCTAGTAGCAGCAGATGGAAATCCAATTACAGACATTTCTGATTTTAATAATATTCCAATTACAAACTTAGTTTTTGATTCCCGAGAAGTTACAAAAGACTCCCTCTTTTTTGCCCTGCCAGGAACTCACACCGACGGCAACCGTTTTATAGCCCAGGCAATTTTAGCCGGTGCAAATGTTGTTGTTTTTCAGGGACAACTTTCCGACTCCCAGAAAACTGATGTAGCCCAGGCAATCATCAAACGAAGTTTAGACAATGCACTTTCTTCCGAAATCGAAAAATTTTCGCCAGTTTTGATAAACGTTCCAGACGCCCGCTTTGCAATGGCTCCACTTTCTGCCTGTTTTTACGACAACCCGTCGGAAAGGCTGATTGTTTTTGGGGTTACCGGCACAGAAGGTAAATCTTCGACCGTATCTTTTATCTGGCAATTGCTTAGAGCCTGTGGCCAAAAAGCAGGTTTTATTTCGACAGTAGAATATTCTAATGGTGATGACGCCCTGCCAAATCCTCAGCACCAAACTACCCCGGAAGCCCCAATTATCCAGGAACATTTGAATAAAATGCTCCAAAACGGCTGTAAATTTGCAGTTATCGAAACTTCATCTCATGGGCTTTCCACAAAATTGAACCGTTGCGGTAATATTTCTTTTGATTGCGGACTTTTTATGAACGTCACCCTGGAACACCTGGAATTTCACAAAACTTTTGACCAGTATCGTTCAGATAAAGCAAACCTTTTCAGGGCTCTTGATAAATCAAACCACGGAAAAACCATTGCCGGCGAAAAAATCACTCTCCCTTCTCTTGGAATTGTAAATTTGGAAGACCCTTCCGCTTCATATTTTGCCGACGCCACAAAAACAAAAGTTGTAGGTTTTACCTCACTTGGAAAAGCTGGCCGGGCAGCCACAGAAGATGGCAAAGAAATCCAACTTCCGCCAATCCCTTCTTCCGTATCTTATTATTTCCAGGCCAGCGATATTCAGTCTGATGATAAATCTCTGACTTTCACTCTGGACTCCAACGATAAGGCTCTCCACACAAAGATTTCTTCAAGCCTGCCAGGGGCATTCAATTCCTACAACATTATGGCGACAATTCTTGCCGTAAAACCTTATGTCACACAAACTTACGAAGAACTTGCTGCCCTGATTCCAAATCTTAAGCCAATAAAAGGCCGCATGACAGAAGTTAAAGAGGGCCAGCCTTTTGAAGTTATTGTTGATTATGCCCACACACCTTCAAGTTTTGAGACAATTTTTCCACCAATCCGACAGCGTTGCCAGGGGCGGATGTTTGCCCTTTTTGGAAGTGGTGGCGAGCGAGATTTAACAAAACGCCCTTTACAAGGACAAATTGCTGCAAAATATTGTGATTTTGTAATCCTCACGGACGAAGATCCTCGCGGAGAAGATTCTGTCGAACTTTTAAAAATGATTGCCGAGGGAGCAGAAAAAGTGGGCAAGGTTTTAAATCAAAATCTTTTTATTATTCCTGACCGCCCGACTGCAATCACAAAAGCTTTTGAAATGGCAAAAGCCGATGACATTGTACTTTTGCTGGGAAAATCACACGAAAATAGCATTATCTACAAAGATTATGTTATGCCTTATGATGAAATCACCACTGCAAAAGAAATTTTAAATAAAATGAAAAATAAATTTTAAAAAATATTTTGGGGGAAAATATGAATATTGCCGTAATTTACGGTGGACGTTCTGGAGAGCACGAAATTTCACTTATTTCTGCAGCTTCAATCGTTCGTGGAATTAAAAAAGAAAATAAAGTATTTCTTATAGGAATTACAAAAGATGGCAAGTGGTATTTGCAAGATGATGATGAATATCAGAGAATCATAAATGATAAATCTGCAGCCCTTTCCATCAAAAATGACGAAAAAAAATCAGTCAGCCTGATTCCTGGTGGAAAAAACAAGTGTTTTGTCGTTGATGGCAAAGCTTTGAATGTTGATATTGTTTTCCCGGCTCTTCACGGCACTTACGGTGAAGACGGAACAATCCAGGGGCTTTTTGAAATGTGTGATATTCCTTATGTAGGCTGCACTCACCTTTCCTCTGCAATCACAATGGACAAGGAAAAAACAAAAATGATTTGGCAGAGCCTTGGCCTTCCAGTCGTTCCTTATGTTTGTATGAAGCGTTCAACAATTCTCAACTCTGTAGTTTATGACGCTGCCATCGAGGATATTGAAAAAGAACTGGGCTATCCAATGTTTGTAAAACCTTGTTGTGCAGGTTCTTCAAACGGGGCAAACAAGGCAAATGACAGACGAGAACTTTCTTGTGCCCTAACAGAAGCTTTTTTGTGGGATGATAAAGTTTTAATCGAAAAGGCAATTAACGCCCGCGAAGTTGAATGTTCGGTTACCGGAAATTCAGTTACTTTTCCAGCAGGAATAAATTGCGAGGAAGTTATTGCCTATATTCCTGGAGAAATTGCCCCAAGTCATACTTTTTATGATTTTGATGCAAAATATAATGACCCGGACGGAGCTAGACTTTTGATTCCAGCAGAACTTTCTGAAAATGACCTGGAAAAAATCAGAAAAACCGCTTGTGCCGCTTACAAAGCCCTGGACGCAACCGGACTTTCCCGCGTTGATTTTTTCATTGATAAAGATACAAAAGCCCTTTACCTCAACGAAATCAACACACTTCCAGGCTTTACTTCAATCAGTATGTTCCCAAAAATGTGCGAAGCTGCCGGCCTTGCCTTTGAAGATTTAGTCGAACTTTTGATTCAGGAAGGACTTGAACTTTATAAAACAAGAAACAAGTTGAGTACAAGCCGCTAAGTCACAAAAATCACAAAATCGTCGCTCTTATATGGTAAAAACTAGACGCCTAGGCGATTATGTGATAAAATATTGCAATTATTTTAAACTTAATTAAGAAAAGGATTTTTTGTTATGAAAAAAAATACTGCTTACACAATTGGATCTTTAATTGTCCTTTTGATTTGTGCTTTCTGTTTTGTCATTTTGCCAGCTTTTACTGGTTCAGAAAACAATCAGGAACAACTTCCACCTTTTGGAAAATACGACGGAAAACAAATTAAATATGAGCAGGGAAGTGATTTTTATAATTTTGCTTCTCAGTATGCACAGATGTTCCAGAGCTATGGTCAGCAGCTGGATTCTTCATCTTATTACTATATCTTCTCTTACGCTTTCAACTCTACAGTTACAAAGTATGCTTATGAAGATGCAGTAAAAAAGAGTGGCTACGTTGCTCCAAAAAATGCAATCACAAGAAAACTTATTCCATATTTCTATGATGAAAATGGAAAATATTCTTCAAAACTTTACAAACAAACTGATGACGCTACAAAACGCGAAATCAGAGACGGTGTAGAAGATAGTATTTACACAACCCGCTATCACGATGACCTTTTTGGTTCTTCTAACGATTTAGTTGGTACAAACGCCCTTTACGGTATCAAAGAATCTGATGCTGAATTGGACTTCCTTTCAAGTTATGGTGATGCAAAACGTGGCTTCAATATGGCTGTTTTCTCTATGGATTCTTACCCAGAAGAAGAGATTTTAAAATACGGAAAAGAAAATGCTGCTAAATTCAACAAATTTGACCTTTCAATCATCACTGTTGAAGATAAAGCTACAGCAAACACAGTTGCAAAACGCATCGCAAATGGCGAAATCACTTTTGAAGATGCAATTTCTGAATATTCTGATAAAAACTTCACAAACACAGAAGGAAAAATCACAAACGCTTACCAGTATCAGGTTGAAAGTATTCTTGTAAATAAAGATGATTTGGCAAAAATTGCAGACTTGGCAACAGGTTCTGTTAGCGAAATTATTGAAACAGCCGGTTCATTCTCAATTTTCAAGAAAAATGCTGATACTGTTGCTCCAGATTTTGATACAGATGAAGTAAAAAATCTTGTTTCTTCTTATCTTAAAGGCTATGAAAACACAATTATTGAAGATTATTTCACTGCAAAAGCAACTGATTTTACTAACCAGGCTATGAAATCTTCTTTCAAAGATGCTTGCGAAGAACTTGGCGTTGAAAATGTTGAAATTGCTCCATTCCCATTAAATTATGGTAGTGTTGCAATCGCAAAATCAGTTGATACATCTGTAACAGGACTTAGCAATGCTGATACAAACGAAAACTTCCTCCAGACAGCATTCTCTCTCAAAAAAGATGAAATTTCTTCACCACTCGTTATGAATAACAAAATTATCGTTATCCAGTACACAAGTGATGGTCAGGCTGATGAAGAAGCAAAGACAGTTTCTGCTTCAGATTTGACAAGTTATGATGAAGATTCTGCAAACACTTACATTCTTGCCAGCGACAAACTTGAAAACGACTTTGCAAATGTTTACTTCAATCATTTAATGAGTAACTAATTTTTGGAAAATCTAAATAATCAAAAGCCCTGTGTCGTTCAAACGCCCCAGGGCTTTTCTGTTTCATACAAAGACCATTTTCTCTATTCCAAATACAATCCTTCAAAATTAATATTACAAAGCATAGAAAATTTGCAGATTTTACCGGGAACTATAATTCTCTGTAATTCTCCGGTTTTGGATTATGGGCTCAAAGAATTGTCTGCAAAAGTTCCGGAAAATTGTCTTTTGGTTTTGTGTGAAGCAGAAGCAGAATTACAAAAATTTGAAAGAGAAAACTTAAAATTGCAGGAAATTTCTTGTGAAAATCTTTTTCCAGCCTCACAAGAATTGAATAACCTGCCAGTCATTTTGTATAAACTTTCTTCCACCGGGAAATATCGTCGGGTAATCAGACTTGATTTTTCGGCGGGGGTGAATTTTCACAAAGAATATTATAGCCAACTCGAAAATGCCTGCGTAAATTCTGTGATGACTTTTTGGAAAAACAGGCTGACCCTGACAAAATTTGGCAGAAAATATTCCCAAAATCTTTTTTCCAATTTGAAAATCCTGGCCAAAACTAAACCTCTATCTTCATATTTTAAAAGCATTACAAAGCCGATTATCATTTTTGGGGCAGGTCAAAGCCTGGATTTATTTTTTGAAAAAAATGCCGGCAAATTAGACTTTTCAAATTATTTTATTTTATGTGCCGACACCGCCCTGCAGCCTTTACTCAAACGAAATATAAAACCAGATGGAGTTTTTGTAGAAGAGGCCCAGGCTATAATCACCAAGGCATTTATCGGGGCTTTTTCAAATATTCATGTTTTTGCAGGACTTTCAGCAACCAGGCTTTTATCGCATTTTATAAAGGCAGAAAATCTTTCATTTTTTACAAGCCTTTATACCGATGCTGGTTTTATTGAAGAGATGAAAGACTCTATCCCCCTACCCCCTATAAATAATGCTTTTGGCTCTGTGGGATTAACTGCAGTTTATTATGCCTTAAAGTTTCGTAGTGATGATTCCGTCCCGGTTTATGTAACAGGCCTGGATTTTTCATATTCGGCAGGTCTTACCCACGCCCGGGAGACTTTGGCAAACACAAACAGACTAGCAACCGCAAATAAAATTAAATATGCGAACAATTATGGGGCAGCTTTTTCGGATTCTGCCATAAAGTTTTTGGATAAAGAAAAAAATATTTTTTACACAAGCCCAAATCTCAAAAATTATGCAGAAACTTTTAATCATTTTTTCCAGGGAATAAAAAATCTTTTTGACGCTGGGGATTGTGGAATTTCGCTTTCCATACCACGCCAAAATCCACAGGACGAAAAAACGCCCCAGCCGGCAGGGAAAATGGCAGCCGGCCAGGAAGCATCTGCCACCACCGAAAGTTTTTCGCACCAAGGCCAAGTGCAAGCCGGCCAGGGAAATCAAACTACTTTTTACACAGACGCCCAGGCTAAAGTCATTGAAGAATATCTGAAAAAAGAAAAAGCGGAACTTTTACAACTCCGCGATTTACTGACTGGCAAAACAAAACTTTCTGATGAAGAAAGAAAATCTCAAATTACAAAAATAGCCGCCAACAAAGAATATTTATTTTTACACTTTGCCGACGGCTACCGTTTTGCATATAATCAGTCATTTTTAAACAGAATTAGAAGCGAAATCGACTTTTTTTTGAAATATCTGTAAGGGGAATACAAGCCCAGCCCAGCAAGCCGGACGGAGCGTGTAGCAGTTTAGCCACCGCAGGCCGAGCGTTAGCGAGCTGCGAAAGGGGGATTTGCAAGGGTAAAATTTTTTCCTAAAAAGACTTATATTTTGGACTTATTTATCATCATCAGATTCTTTTAGAACTGCGAGGAAGGCACTCTGAGGGAGTTCGACGTCACCAATCATCTTCATGCGCTTTTTACCTTCTTTCTGCTTTTCCAAAAGTTTACGTTTTCGGGTAATATCACCGCCGTAACATTTTGCCAAAACGTCCTTGCGAACAGGATTTACAGTTTCTCTGGCAATTACCTGACCACCAATAGCCCCCTGAATTGCAACTTTAAACTGCTGGCGGGAAATCTCGTTTTTGAGACGTTCGCAAACTTTGCGGGCCCTGACAACTGCATTATCTTTAAAAGTGAGCAAAGACAAGGCGTCAACCGGTTTTCCGTTCAAAAGAATGTCAACTTTTACCAAATCTGTCGGACGGTAACCAATAACCTCGTAATCAAAAGAAGCATAGCCACGACTATAAGATTTAAGTCTGTCATAAAAATCAAAAAGGACCTCGGCCAAAGGCATTTCGTAGGAAAGTTCCACGCGTTTTGTGTCCAAATACTGCATATTTGTCTGAACGCCACGTTTTTCGGTACACAAAGCCATAATATTTCCCAAAAATTCAGCTGGAGTAATGACAGAAGCCTTGATGTAAGGTTCTTCGGAATCCTTAATTCGTCCCTGAGGATATTCAGAAGGATTATCGATGTACATTTCTTCGCCATTTGACAGGTGGAGCAAATATCTTACAGAAGGAGCGGTAAAAATGACCGCCTGGTCAAAGTCGCGTTCCAATCTTTCCTGGATAATTTCGAGGTGCAAAAGTCCCAAAAATCCGCAGCGGAAACCGTTTCCCAGGGCAAGAGAATTGTCTTTTTCGTAAACCAGGCTGGCGTCGTTGAGTTTAAGTTTTTCCATGGAATCTTTTAATTCATCATAATCGTTGGAATCCATAGGGTAAATTGAAGAATAAACAACAGGTTTTACTTCCTTAAAACCAGCCAATGGAGAGTCGGCAGGATTTTCTACAGTCGTGATTGTATCACCAACACGAACATCGGAAACGGTCTTTAAGCCGGAAATAATATAGCCAACATCGCCAGCTTCCAGGACGCCGGTTTCTTCGTAATTGATTTTGAAAATGCCACACTGCTCTACTTTATAAGAGGTGTCGGTAGACATCATTTTGATTAAATCGTTTGTTTTGAGGCGGCCTTGCATTACACGGACATGAACGACAACCCCGCGATAAACATCGTAATGGCAGTCGAAAATCAGAGCCTGGAGTTTTCCGTTTGGATCCCCTTTTGGGGCAGGAAATTTCGTAACAATTGCTTCAAGCAAATCATCAATTCCCTCCCCTGTCTTGGCAGAAACACACTGGGTGTCGGCAGGGTCAAGTCCCAGTTCATTTTCAATCTGGTTCTGGCAACTTGGAATATCGGCAGAAGCAAGGTCAATTTTGTTGATTACAGGGACAATTGTTAAATCCTGTTCCAGGGCCATGTACATATTGCTCACTGTCTGGCTTTCTACCCCCTGGGTTGCGTCCACCAGAAGCAAAGCCCCTTCACAAGAAGCAATGGCTCGGGAAACTTCGTAAGAAAAATCGACGTGGCCCGGAGTGTCTACAAAGTTTAATTCATAATCATGGCCATCTTTTGCGTGATAAGGGATTGTAACAGCCTGACTTTTGATTGTAATACCACGTTCACGCTCAATATCCATATTATCCAAAATCTGATTTACCATTTTGCGGTCGTCGATGATGTGGGCTTTTTGAATAAGCCTGTCCGACAAAGTAGATTTTCCGTGGTCAATATGGGCAACAATGCAAAAGTTGCGTTTGTATTTCATTTCAGTCATTATAATTCCCCTGATGTATTTTAATTTATTTAGTTTTGCCGAGT
>CAZGDL010000007.1:0-1403 GCA_964525075.1 uncultured Treponema sp. | reverse complement strand
TGCCGAGTTATCATCATCAAAAATAATAAGAAGAGTCATAAGGTGTGGAAAGTACCATGACTATGTCCAAAAAGCCTTTTTTTCGGCGTTTTGTGTAGATTTGAGCAAAAATATACTCATTTTCTTTATCAAATTTAATATCTCTTACGGAAACAGAATCATATTCCGAAAAATTTGATTCATCGGCAGCAGTTCCGCCTATAACGTACTCTATTGTATAAGAATTTTTGCTTATTGTCGATGAAGGCTTCAATTTCATTCCAAACAGAGGGACAAAAGCATTTTCTATAAAATCACTTTCAAGCACCAAACAACTAGGTTCTTCCGGGCGTTTATCAAGATAAACAAATTTTTCATTTTCCTGGCCGTCTTTATCAAGAAATTTACAGGAAAGCAGGGTTTCAGGCTCGTAAGCCATCATCAAAAATTGAAAATCTTCAAGGCTGGTGATTTTACAACCGTCAATTTCTGTGATTACATAGCCAACCTGGAAGCCAGACATAGAAGCCGACCCGCCAGGTAAAATATACTGGATTTCAAGGCCAACCTTCTTTTTAGCCTGGCGTTTTGTGTGACCGTAGCAGGCCAGCCAAGGATGTTGAACCTGGTCTCCCCGATACAAAAAATTCAATTCCTGTCGCAAATATTCTACGGGAATGGCAAAATTCAAGCCCTGGTGATATAAAATACTAGCAAAAGCAATAGCCTGGACATTCAGATTCTGGTCAATTACAGGTCCCCCGGAGTTTCCGGTGTTCACAGCCGCGTCAATCTGAAAAACATCCCCCATAGAAAAAAGTTTTCGCTCTGTAGAAGAAATAATTCCAGAAGTGAGGGTTCCTTCTAGCCCGACTGGCGTTCCAATTGCAGAAATTTTATCGCCGAGGTGCAAATCCTTACTGCTACCAAGATTTAGCACGACTTTAGGCTCAATTTCGGCTTTCAAAAGTGCCAGATCCAAAACAGAATCATAGCCGATAACTTTCGCAGGGATTTTGGTGTCGGGGTCATCCAAAAGTTTTATATAAAGCCTTGAATAACCTTCATATTTTGGATTTACCATCGAATCAATTACATGGTGATTTGTGATTAAATAACCACGTTTATCTATAAAAAATCCTGAACCGATTACAATATCAGCATAACCAGCCCCATTTTTTACGGTAACTCCACGGTCCACCCAAATTGTAACCGTGGCTTGCATACAATCTTCAATTGTTTTTGGGGCTTTTTGATTTTCGCCAGTCAGGCCCGGTACGTCCTGGCTGTAAAGTTTTTCAATTTCGTCAGAAGTATATTTTTCAGACTTCCAGCCAGAAGTAATCAGAGATTTGTAATATTTTTTTGCATTCAGATAATCTTTTTCGTCAATCGCTGTTTGAAAAAGCAGTTCAAGGTTTGTT
>CAZGDL010000006.1:5364-30039 GCA_964525075.1 uncultured Treponema sp. | reverse complement strand
TATCTTAATTCCGCCCCTGGAATAAGGCTTTTTGCATATTCTACAAGTTCCCCGATTTCCAAGTCGGTGTAGGGCGTTATATTGTTGTAAGTGGCATCTAGGCAGTTTTTATTTTGGAACTGGGCTAGTTGCCAGCTGGCGTCTTTGGGGAGTAGATTTGCCATTGTTTTTATATCATCTTTCGAAACAAGATTTGGAACAAGCACTGTCCTGTATTCTCTTTGATTGCAGGGGAGTTTTGCGACAAGGTTTGCACTTTCTTTTATAGTTTTTTCCCAGTAATCTTCATTTTTGAAAAATTTTGAAAAATTCGGGCAAATCTGGTGGGCGTAGTTTTTGGGACTAGTTTTTATGTCCATGGCCACAAAGTCTGGCTTTATTTCTGGATTGTCTAAAAATGCTTTTAGTTCAAAAGGCAGGCTACCGTTGGTGTCTAATTTGACTTTATAGCCCAATTTTTTTGCTTTTTTGATGATTAGAGGTGTGTAAGGATTTAAAAGCGGTTCGCCACCACTGACCACAAGTCCAGAAATTACCCCCTGGCGTTTTTCCAAGTGGTCAAAAAGTTCCTGAACTGTAGAAAGATTTTCTGGATCTTCGTTATTTAAAACAAGACCTGTGTTGTAGCAGTAGGGGCAACGGAGATTACAGCCTTTTAGAAAAAAAGAAGCTGCCACAAGTCCCGGGTAATCTACGCAGGTAGTTTTGACCAGGATTCCGGCAGCTTTATCAAGACTTAAAGCCATATTTTATGCAATTACTGCAACTTTGTTAAAAACTGCTTCCAGTTCTTCTACGTTGTGGCAGCGGGCTGTTTCTGTTCCAACTTCATTGTAGAAAATTACAGTTGGAGTAGCAAAAACTCCATTTTCTGCTGCATCTGCAAGCCCTTCATTTGTGTCAACATTTATTGCCTGGCCAGGTAAATCTACATTTTCCATGTAATTTTTTACTGGAGGACAATTTGGACAGGTTTTGCGGGTGTAGATTTTGTAAGTAGCCAATTCGCTATCCATTACTGGGGAGCAATCAGCTTTTGTCACTTTTGCAGATTTTTTTGACTGATTAGAAGAGTCTGCTGTGATGTCATATTCTTTGCTGTCTTCCAGGGTGAACATTTTACGCTGGTAAAATTCATCTTTTTTACCGTTGTTCCAATGCTTTACAGCCCGGTAATAACCTACAATTCTAGCGTAAACTTCTGTTTCGCTTCCATGAACGTTCTTCAATGCTTCTTTTGTTGCGGCAATTTCCTGTTCTACTTCGGCAATTGTTCTTTTTTCCATTTTTTCTAAATCCTCCCAAAACTTTTTATGGTTTATTCTGAGATGCTGAAACGAGTTCAGCATGACGTATTTTTTTTTATGAGATGCTGAACCCTGAACTTGTTTCAGGGGCAGCATGACGCATTTTTGTTTATTTTTCAGCCAAAATCTTTTCTTTTTCGGCTTCCAGGGCTTTAAGTTTTTCTTTTAAAGCCTTTTCTTTTTCTGCCTTACATTTTGGACATTCAAACTGCTGGCCATTCAAATATCCGTGGATTTTGCAAATAGAATATGTAGGCGAAATTGTAAAGAAAGGAATTCTGTATTTGTTAGAAATTGTCCTGACTAAATCAGCACAAGCTTTCCAGTCTTTAAGGGCTTCTCCCATGTAAACATGGAACATTGTTCCGCCAGTATATTTTGTCTGTAAAGATTCCTGCAAATCCAAAGCTTCAAAAACGTCAGCTGTGTAATCAACAGGGAGCTGTGACGAATTTGTGTAGAATGGATCTGTAGTTCCGCTTGTGATAATATCCGGGAACTGCTTTTTGTCGTGGAGTGCCAGGCGGTATGATGTTGATTCGGCTGGAGTTGCTTCCAGGTTGAATAAATCACCAGTTTCTTCCTGATAATCCTGCATTCTTTCCCTCATATGCTGCAAAACTTTTTCTGCAAAAGCCTTTCCTTTTGGATCTGCGATATTTACGTCCAAAAAGTTCAGACAAGCTTCATTCATACCGCACAAACCGATTGTATTAAAGTGGTTAACCAGAGTTTTGAGATAGCGTCTTGTATAAGGATAAAGTCCACCATCATAAAGTTTCTGAATAACCTTACGTTTAATGCAAAGACTTTCCTTTGCCAAATCCATCAGATAATCCAGGCGTTTATAAAACTGTTCTTCGTTTTGGGCCAGATATGCAATTTGTGGCATATTGATTGTGACAACTCCAATCGAGCCAGTAAATTCATCTGCACCAAAAAGTCCGCCACCGCGACGACGCAATTCTCGTTTATCCAACTGGAGTCGGCAACACATAGAACGAACATCAGAAGGATTCAAATCCGAATTCACAAAATTCTGGAAATTTGGAGTTCCGTACTGGGCTGTCATTGTAAAAAGCAACTGTGATATTTCTGAATCCCAGTCAAAATCTTTTGTGATATTGTAAGTTGGGATAGGGTAGGCAAAACCACGACCATCAGCATCACCTTCAATCATCAGTTCGATAAAGGCTTTATTGATCATATCCATTTCTTTCTGGCATTCCCCATAAGTAAAATCCTGATCCTTTCCCCCAACAATGGCTTTTTTGTTTTTCAAATCATCTGGACAAGTTAAATCCAGGGTGATGTTTGTAAAAGGAGCCTGAGAACCCCAGCGACTCGGCGTATTTACCCCGTAAATATAACTTTGAATGCACTGGCGAACCTGTTTATATGAAAGATTATCAACCCTTACAAAAGGTGCCAGGTAAGTGTCAAATGATGAAAAGGCTTGAGCCCCCGCCCATTCGTTTTGCAAAATTCCAAGAAAATTTACAATCTGATTTACAAGAGTTGAAAGGTGACTTGCTGGTTTTGAGGTGATTTTGTCTGGAACGCCACCCAATCCTTCCTGAATCAGCTGACGCAAAGACCAGCCTGCACAATAGCCCGAAAACATAGACAAATCGTGGATGTGGAATGCGGCTGTTTTGTGGGCTTCGGCAATTTCTTTTGAATAAATATTGTTGAGCCAGTAATTTGCAGTGATAGTTCCCGAGTTATGAAGAATTAATCCTCCAAGCGAGAAATTTACGTTTGCGTTTTCATTTACACGCCAGTCACTTTGTCCCAAATAACCGTCCATAGTTTTGTTGATATCGAGGACGAGTTTGTTGGTGTCGCGGGTTGCTTCGTGGCGGGCACGGTAAAGAATATAAGCCTTTGCAACTTCAACTTCTTTTGCTTCAATGAGGACTGTTTCTACAATATCCTGGATTTCTTCGATAGCAGGAATTGAGTGGGCTCGGTTTCCAGCCATCTGCAGGCGGAGTTTTTCTTCAACAGAATCAGTAAGACTTGCCGCTCTGTCAGGATCTTTTTGTTTTTCTACAGCTTCGATTGCTTTGCCAATGGCAACTTCAATCTTCATTCTGTCATAAGGAGCAATTTCTCCTGAACGTTTTACAACTGATTTAATGAAGCCTTTTGTTTCTTTATCGGAACTTGTTCCTAAAAAACTTCTCCATTCTGGAAAAATGGACTGTTCACTCATTTTGACTTTCCCCTCTTTTCTATATTTTTTACTTCTGTGATAAATTCGTCTAAATTATCAAATTGCTTATAAACTGATGCAAATCTGATGTAGGCAACTTTGTCGATGGTGTAGAGTTTTTCCAAAACCAATTCACCCAAATCGCTGGTGGAAATTTCTCTGGACTCCCGGCCTTTTTTTACCGCTAAATCTTCTATGTCGTTGGAAATTTGTTCTATCATGGAAGTGGAAACCGGCCGCTTTTCCAGGGCTCTTTCAATCCCTTTTTCCAGTTTGCTTCGGTCAAAAGGCTGGCGACGCTGGTCTCTTTTGATAACCATAAAAGGTTTTTCATCAATTCGTTCATAACTTGTAAAACGGTAACCGCATGAAAGACATTCCCGGCGTCTTCTTATGCTTTCGCCGTTTATCATCGTTCGCGATTCAAGAACTTTATCATCTAACTTTCCGCAATTTGGACAGCGCATGCTTCCTCTCACCCCACTTTTTTTTCTCTAGCGTGTTTATTTAACTTATGACTATATTATTACACTAAATATGGGAGGTTCAAGTGAATTTTGGATAAAATCTTCCAAAATTTAAAAACTATTTTTCTTGACAAAAAATATTTTTATGCTTTAGCAAAATCTTTTTAAGCAAAGTCTTGACTATTTTTTCTTTTTAGAATTCTTCTTTTGTTTTTTTGAGGATTTCTTTTTGTGGTTTTTCTTGATTTTTCGCTCTGATGGAACGTAATCCGATTTATCAAAAATAATAAAAGAATAAACTGCAAAAGCGGCAAATAAAATTACAAGTGAATACGGCAGCCAGTTACCAAAGCGGGCGTAAGTTGTCATCGTTCTTTTGTAAATTGGGACGTCGTAAGCCAGAGATTTTGCTTCAAATAAAGGCAAATCAGCAATAACTTTGCCTGCCGGGTCTACAACGACAGAATAACCTGCATTTGCAGACCGGAGGAGAGTTGTTCTGTATTCAATTGCCTGGTAGGAAGCAATCACAAAATGCTGCAATTCACTGGATTTTGTGAGTGACCAAGAATCGTCTGTGATATTTACAAAAAGTTCTGCTCCATTGAGGAACATAGGCCGCATAATATCCGGAAAAGAATCATCAAAACAAATTGGAGTAGAAATTTTTACAGTTACTGGGGTATTTTCTTCTTTTTTTTGCTCTTCAAAAGTCTGATTTAAATCTATGTCTTTTACAGCCGGCAATTTGTAGTTTTTTGTAATCTGGCAAGGAATTTCAAAGAAAGTGTAAATGTCACCAGGGGCCCAGCCTGCAGAAATCCCGACAACTTTTTTCATAAATTCTTTGATTTTAGGATATTCGACAAAAGGCAGGGCTTCGGCAAAAGGAACTAGGTGATTTTTTCCGTAGTAGCCCCGAAATCTTCCTTCATTATCATACAAAATTGCTGCATTATGAATTTTTTTGTTCTCTCTGTCACGAAGATAGGAACCGCCAAAAACAAAGGGGGCGTCAATTTCCTTTACGAACTGGGAAAGAGGTTTTTCTTCCGGTCTTGTCTGATAATATCCTTCAGAACCAGGAAAAGCGTATTTTAAGCAACCTTCGCTCCAAACAACCAAATCAGGTTTTTTGCCTTCCTCTTTCAGTTTATCAACAGCTTCTTTTGTCAGATTTTCTGAAGTCAAAATTGAAGGGCTGTCAGTTTTTTCGTTCCAGGGATTGGAATTCTGCTGAACCATAACTGTTGTTAAAGTTTTTATAGCTTTTCTAGGTTTGTAATACTGGAAAAGTCCGTGAACCATTGTAAGTCCAAAAATGATGATAAAAACAAAGCCTGTCAGCGAAGTGTAGTAAAATCTACTTTTATCATTTTGCTTTTGCTTTTCAAAATAATGTATATAAGCTTCGGCAGCTATGGCATTAAATAAGACAACGATAAATGTAACGCCGTAAGTTCCTGTGATTGAAGCAATTTGCGTCAAAATATGCCATTTGAACATTGCGGAAGACACAGTTCCCCAAGGGTAGCCCAAAAATCCGCTTGATTTTACCCATTCATAAATTACATACATGGAAGCAAAATAAAATATTTTGAATGATGATGTCTGGTAAAAAGGCTGATAAAGGCAAGATTCGTTTAATTTGTTGTGATTTTTAGAAGGGGCGTAAGGAAGATATAGAAAAAGTCCAAAAAATCCTCCTATAAAAGCTGTTCCTACGGCAGAAGCCCCCAAAGTCAGAGCTGCAAAATCTTTAAAATAGGCCAGCCAGTAACTTGAAATTAAATGGGTTGTGATTGCCTGAACAAAGCCACAAAGAAAAGCTTCTTTATAATTTTTTATCCTGTTAAAAACAAGATAATAGGGAATAAATGCAAAAACTGTATATATTGGCGCACCAAACAGATAGAGTTCGTTGGGAATTGCTAGAGCTAAAAGAGCACCTGAAATTAAAGAATAAAAAACTTGTAAAATCAATTCCATTATATTATTATTTTAACAATATACCGT
Source organism: uncultured Treponema sp. (assembly GCA_964525075.1). Taxonomy (GTDB): domain Bacteria; phylum Spirochaetota; class Spirochaetia; order Treponematales; family Treponemataceae; genus Treponema_D. The sequence goes on along the minus strand of CAZGDL010000006.1, from coordinate 24,031 downwards.
GAAAAAGTTCAATGGCTTATTCAAGGTAAAAAACAGGGGAAAGGGAGGGTGACCAATTTATGAAAGCCGTAAATGATGCCCACGAATTGGAGTACGAAAGGAAGCCCGAAATTGTTGCGAAAGCACCGGGGCGCTTTCATCTTATAGGCGAACATTCTTGGTTCTTTAAAGATAAAACCATGTCTATGGCAGTAGATCTGCCAGTTTATGTTGCAATTTCAAAAAGGAATGATTCCTATCTTAAATTTTATTTTCATCAGATTGACGAAAGAAAAAAATCTAGTCTTACAGCCTTAAAATTCAAAAAAGAAGACCGGTGGGCAAATGCCATAAAAGCTATGATTTATGGTTTTACTTCGGCTGGTTTTGAATTGTGTGGTATGGATATTACCATATATAGTAATATTCTGCCGTCTGCCGGATTCGGAATTACGACTGCCATAAAAGTTGCCTCTGCTTACGCTATCAAAAATCTTTTAAATCTGAATTGTTCTGATTCTGAACTTTTGCAGGTGATTGAAAGGGGAAATAAACGATTTTTGCAGACTGAAAATTATTTATCAGATAATTTTTCTACAATGTTTTCTAAAAAAGGCAATCTTTTAATCACTGATCACTTTAGAAATACCTGGGACTATGTTCCTTTTAATTTTGAAGATAAAAAAATATTTTTGCTGGATACAAAAGTTCCTAGAATTGACGTTTGGGACAGAAGTTCTCTTCACGAACCTCAATATGCCCTGCTTTTGGGGGATTTGCGTGAGCGGAAGGCCAATGTTTACGGGGGCTGGCAATATATCAACAATATCACAGATATTAATGAAGAATTGCAGGTTGTAAGTGAAGATGTAAAGCACAAACTTATGGCCATCATAAATGAACATAATGATTTGCTGGCGGCTCGCGAAGGAATTGAAAAAGGGGATTTCTTTGCTTTTGCCCGGGCTATAAATCACAGTCATCAGACTATGCAGGAAATGTACAATATTTCGTGCCCGGAAATTGACTGGATTTTGAAAAGGGTAAAAGACCTGGAGCCAAATCTGGACTTTATCAGAAATCCTGTTACTTGTGGTCGTATTACTGGAAAAGGTTTTGGCCGCTGCCTTTATGCGATTATGAGAGAAGGTGATGTAGATAATTTTAAGGCAAAAATTGCTGAGTTTGAAAAAATCTTTGGTTTTCATCCGGCTGTTTTTGAAGTTTCGCCTTCTGATGGGGTTACAATTGTAAAAGATTGATTTTGACTGGATTGTTCGTTAAAATCTTTTGTGTACTTTTGAAGTTTCTTGATTAGGGTGGGAAAATTGCAAGAAAACAATGTTTTAGACGAAGGTAAAGACCTTTACAAAAAAAAGGAATATGCTCAGGCTCTGGCTTTTTTTCTGGCTCTTCCAGCTGATTCTGGCGTAGATAAAATCGAATTAGCATATTACCTGGGACTTTGTTATACAAAACTCGAAAAATATGATGATGCACTTCTGTTTTTGGAACAGGTTGTAACTTCCGGGACTCAGATAGAGCGGGTTTTACAGTGCCGTTTTCTTCTTGCCGTCATTTATGCAATTTCTGGTCGTAAACGACTTGCCGATTTTGAGCTGAGCAAACTTCTTGAAACAGGTTTTATGACAGATTCTGTTTATGCTGCCATTGCTTTTGTTGCCTGGGAACAGCAGGATACAGAAAAATGTATGTCTTACTACGAAAAATCCCTGCAAAAAAATCCTGATAATGTTACTTCTTTGAATGGCCTGGGCTATGTACTTGCCTGCCAGGAAAAAGATTTGACTAGGGCTCTTTCCTTGTGTAAGCAGGCTGTAAAAGTTCAGCCAAAATCTGCTGCCTGTTTGGATTCTCTTGGCTGGGTTTATTATAAATTGGGCTTGTATGATGACGCCCTGCAATATCTGGAAAAGGCCGAGCAGTATGATACAGATAATGTTGAAATTGCAGACCATATCAAGTCTGTGAGAATTAAGGCTAGAAAATAGGGCAAAATCTAAATGAAAAAAATACTTTCGTCTGCATTTTTATTTTTACTTTTCGTTTCTATATCATTTGGTCAGGTTACAAGTGATACTGCCGGATTGACCGTAAAAGAAGATAGAATTCGTACCGGAAACGAAGGTATGGCTTCGGAAGAATTCAGACGAGGGGTTCAGGCTTATTACAAGGGGGCTTTTAACGAAGCAATCGTTCAGTTTGAAAAAGCCCTTTCTTATCTTCCAAATGATAATTTAATTTTGGACTGGCTGGGAAAAACTTATTATAAAACTGGGCTTGAAGGTTCGGCTCTGTCTTATTGGCAGACTGCCAGCGATAATGGTTACGGTGGCCAGCTTTTGCAAAATAAAATTGAAATTGTAAGGGAAAGACGGGTTACCGGAGATTCTACAGATAAACTTATGCGTTTGTCTGAAGCCGGTTCTTTTCCTGGGGAATTTCAGGGAAATCTGATTTATTCGGGGCCTGTTTCTGTGCAGCCAAATTATGATGGAACCCTCTGGCTTTTGGCTTACAATTCCAATGAACTTCTTCTACTAAATCAAAATGGAAAAGTGATTGACCGCATTACAGGGCCTGTAAATGGTTTTGACCGCCCTAGTGATATTATCAAACTGCACGATGGAAAACTCCTGGTGAGCGAAAATGCAGGGGACAGGCTTTCCCTCCTGTCTTCCACCGGTCATTTTGAAAAATATATTGGTTCTAAGGGGCGGGGGCTTGGCCAGATGGTTGGGCCTTTGTATCTTGCCCAGGATTATCTGGAAAGAATTTATGTGACAGATTATGGCAACCGCCGTGTTGATGTTTTTGATAAAGATGGTCAGGCTTTGTTTTTCTTTGGGGGCAGGCAGGGAGATTTTGCCGGTTTAAAGGGGCCGACTGGAATCGCAATTATAGACGAGAATGTTTTTGTTGCCGATGACCAGACTGGTGGAGTTTATGAATTTGACCGGGCTGGAAACTTTGTTCGAGAACTGTGCGAGAAAGGAACTTTTAAAAAGCCTGAGGCTATAAAATACTGGAATGGAAGTCTAATAATCTGTGATTCAAATCGCCTTGTTTCGATTGATTGCGAAACTGGAGCTTTGTTTGAATATGCGAGAACTGGAAATGCTCCGACTAGGGTGACCGTTGCAAATCCTGATGTAAATGGAAATGTGATTGTTTCTGATTTTACTGCCAACGAAGTTTACGTTATGTCCAAGGTGCAGGAACTGGTTGGTGGGCTTTTTGTTCAGATTGAACAGATTGACGCTTCAAAATTTCCACAGGTTACCCTTGAAGTGAGAGTTGAAAACAGGCACAGACAGCCGGTTGTTGGCCTGCAAAAAGAAAATTTTTATCTATCCGAAAATCAAAGACCGGTAAGCAATTTAACTTTTTTGGGGGCGGCTTCAAATAATACCGAGGCCGACATCACAATTGTGATTGACCGGTCTGCGTTTGCTGCAAATTACAGGGAAGAAATTCAAACGGCTGTAAAAGAGATTTCCGGGGCAATGAATGGCCAGGGAGTTTTGAGGGTCGTTTCGGCAGGGGCAATTCCTGTCACCGAATATATTGGTCGCCCTGATATGATTGGTGATTTTAATACCGAAGCCTTGAAAAACCCTGAAAGTAATCAGATTTCTGTTGATTTGGCCCTCCGCCTTGCTTCTAACGATTTAATTAACGCCGCAAAAAAACGTGGAATTGTGCTGATTACTTCTGGCGACGAAAATTCCCTTACTTTTAATAAATATAATTTGGCGGAATTGACTTCTTACATGAATAATAATTCTATTTCCTTTTCTGTAGTCCAGGTTTCACAACAGGGATTGTGCCAGGAACTTGCCTATGTTTCTGATAATACCCAGGGAAATTCTTATTATGTTTACCGCCCGCAAGGACTTTCTGATGTTGTAAAAGATATAATTGAAATTCCTCAGGGAATTTATCAGTTATCTTATACTTCTGCCTTGACTACGAATTTTGGAATGACCTATCTTCCGCTTGAAAGTGAAGTTTATTTGTTGAATAGAAGTGGTCGAGACGAAACTGGTTATTTTGCTCCGCTGGAGTAATCCCCTAAATCCCAATTATCAAAATTCTGCTTTTCCACCAATTGTTGCCGTAAATCCTAGGGACGATGTCGAATTTTCTGTGTAGGTAAAACTTGATCCAAGCCCTGTTGTGACAGTGAAATACTGCAAAAATCCAAAATCTACAGAATGCTGGAAATTGTATTTTTGTCTGATTTTTTCATCACTTTTGGAAAGTTCAATATTCAGACTGTCTTTCCGGGTAATTTCAAAAGTTTGATTTTTTGCCGGCGGAATAATTGTTTTTGCAAATTCTGTAATCAACGAGGATTTTCCAGGTCTTGAATAAATAAGACTTGCGTGGGTGGCCCAGGTCAAATCTGTTTCAAAAGAAGCGTCAAATGCGGTAGTCAACCTTGCTTTGTCGGCTATAAAAAAGAGGATTTGAAGGTAGGCGGTAAGCTGATAAGTGGTGTTTTCTGGCAAGTCGGTAGGAATTTTGATAATTCCGGTGATATTTGAGATGATTTCTTCCTGCTTGAACCAGGCAAAATATTTTCCCAGGCTGTTTGAACCAAAATTGTTCAGAGAATTATTTGTGATGACGGTTTTTATCTGATAAAGATCACTGTATTTTGCGTCATTGCTAAGCTGGCGGACAAGGGCAAAACTTGCGACGGACGGAATATAAAGGTCTTTCATATTATTAAAAAGCCTTCGTTTGTAAGAAAATTCGTATTTTGCAGCATAATCATCGCAAATCTGCTTGGCAAGATTTTTGTCAAAAAGTTCGTAAAATGGAATTGAAGTGTAAAGTCCTGTCCTGTTTTTTTGCAGGTCAAAAAGTGCCTGGCTGTCTGAAATATAAGTTCCGCCGGCCTTTATATTCTGGCTTCCACCGGCTTTTCGGCCAAGTGTAAAGGAAAAATTGTTAGATTTGAGTGAAAATGGCAGGCTCAGGGTTAAATCTCCGCTATCCTTAAAGATTGACTCTTTGGAATTTGAATAGGCGGCAGTCAAATTGTATTCAAGAGCAGGCTTAAACTTAAGTTGGGGAAAAATCCCCTGGACTTTTGTCGAAAAATTTGTATTTCGCCACGATGCAGCTTCCTGGCCCAAAGAAAATTCCAGGCTAGAAATATCCTGCCAGCCTTTAAAATAATTATCAGTATCAAAAACCTGGCTAGAATTTTTTGCACTTTTGATTTTTTGCTTAGCATTTAGGGATAAATCCCAGTTCAGACCATAATTTTTTCCAAAATCCAGATTTAATGCGGATTTTCCTTGAAAATTCTGGCTTTGAACGGCAAATTCTTCTTGGCCTTTTGCCGAAAGCGAAAGTTTTAGCGGAATTTTTATTTTTTCCAGGTCGATTTCGACTTTATCCTCTTTGTTTAAGCTTGAATCGGAATGGCTGAAACGGTAATTTTCTTCGAGATTTAAGACGCCAAAGATTTTGTCTTGACTTTTGATGGAATGGCCCGCGTTGGTGAAGGTTGCATTTTGCAGGGCAGCGTCCGCCTGCACTCTAATTCCTGCCAGAGAAATCCCAGTTTTTGCATTTGAATTTACCGAAAAATCAAAATCAGAGGAATTTTTGGATAATTTTCCGCTACTTTGTGATGACTGTGCTTCCAGAGAAAAATCTTTGACCAGAGAATAATTTCCAAAAGTCAAAATATCTCCATCTTTTTTGTAGGAGGCTTGAATTTGATTTTGCAGATTGGCGTAAAGTTCGCTATCAGAAAAAGTTAAATCGTTGAGGTAAAAAGTTCCACTTTTGTAAAAAATTTCTTCCTGCAAGGTATTAATCACAATTTTTTGCCTAGTTGGAAGAATTTCTGGATTTATGTAAATGGTGTAGTTTTGATTTTCCAAAGGATTTTGGTCAATGCTGGCAGTTTTTTCTTTTAAATTTATTCCAAGTGTGTGATAAGTAAGATTATCATCATAAAAATCAGAAATATTTTTAATCTGGATTTTGAGGGCGATATTTCCATCTTCCTGGTAGTCAGACGCGGCGTCGTCAAGAATTAAAGTAAAAGCGTAGGTGTCATCAGCCTGGCTGGCAACTAAGTTTGAGATCAAAGATTCTGTCAGGTCTGGGGACGTTTCCAGGGGGCTGGCATTTATTGCAAATTTGAGATTAATAGCCTGGTAGGAAGAAAAATCTGCGGCATCAAAATAAGAAAGCCCTGTGATTTTTGTGTCCTGGATATTTTCGATTTGGCTGGTGGAAGGAATATTCCAATTCAAAACGGCAGAATAATTTTCATCTCCGTTGTAAATGCTGGTGGTCGTTACCGTGTAATTATCATCATAAAAAACATTCAGACTTTTTGTGATTGGCTCGTAAGGCCCAAAATAAAGGCAGCCTTTGTCGTCCGTGTCAGTAATTTCATTTGCTGTGATAATCAGCCTGGCATCATAAGCGGAAACTAGGCGGGCCCGGTCTTTGTCGTCCAGGTAAATTGAAAGAGTCTGCCAACTAGAATTTGAAAAATCAAAATTTTCGATCTTCCATGTGGGGATATTTTGGGAATCTTCGCCTAAAAATCAGAAGAAGCATTTACCCCAAGTTGGAGATAAATCTGATATTTTTCTTTATCATCGCTCACGCTGGTCAGGCTACCGTCGCCGTCACCAGTTCCATCTTCGCTTCCATCACTTTTTCCGTCATATTTTAAGGCGAAATTTAGCTGGCTAGAATTTTTGAGCAAATTTCCAGAGCCCAATTTTATATCAACTGCAGCCCAAAACTGATAATCAGAATTTTGACTTGGACTTGTCTCCTGGTCTAGGCTTGAAAAATCCCACTGCAGGGGAATTTTATAGCCTGTAATCTGGGAATCGGAAAGGCCCAGGTGATTTTTCACTGTCGCGTTGGCAGTTTGGGAAAGTTCAATTTGGTCATCATCAAGATTTAACACTGGATTTGCTTTTGTGATATAGCCAGAAGATGAATCTAAATAATAAGTTTCAGGACTTGAATCAGACTGGGAAGAAACAAGAAGGGCGGAGGTGGCGTTATCTTTTTGGAGGGAAATGGCGGTTTTGTTTGAAAAAGTAAAATTTTCGCTGGAATATTCAATTCCACTTGTCAGGGCAAAAAATCCTCGCTGGAGATTATCTACCGTGGAATAATTTTGACTGATTGCCAAAGGCCAACGGGCTGAAAAAAATGCGTCGCCAGTAAGATTTTTTGTAAAATGATATTTTAACCCGCCACCACCAGTTAAGGCTCCTCCAGAAAAATCCTCAGAATCTTCCTGCCAGGTAATGTAAATTTTATCTGTGGAAGATGGGGTATTTTGCAGGGTGACAACTCCCGTGGCCTGGTCATATTTTGCAGTCGGGTCAATCACATTATTTTTGTAAACAAGGACACTTCCTGCCGCCGCATTTGTTCCAATCTGATACTCGCTAACCTGGCTATAAGTTCTGAACAAAATGGCAATATCAGAATTATTGGCCAAGTTAAGGTAAATTTCTGGGGCTAGGCTTGCAAAAGGATAAAGGGACTCCGGATTTTCTGAGTTTGTGATGGTGGCGTAAATATGTTTTTCGTTAAAAAAATCTTCATATAAAGAAGCAAAAGATAAATCGCATTCTTCTCCTATGTATTGCTTGAGGCTGGTCTCTGTGGAATTTTTTACGATTAAAATGTCTGCGTCCGTGGAAAGTCCGCCGTCGTAGGTGTCGGGGCAGAGGTAGGGTGAAAATCCGCTTGCGGATTGGATTACGAGGGCGGTTTCTTCGTTGATTTTTTTGGAAAGTGGGGCTGTGAAATCTGCCAAATTGTAGGATTTTGCAGCGTTTTCCCTGCCAGTCCCCGAAAATTCTGCCTGGATTTTTCCTGTAAAAGATGATGAATCTGAATAAGAGCCTGTCGCATTTATAATTTTTTCAGCACCGGTTGGATCTGAAAATGTGATTAAAATTGTCGGAATTTTTGAATCCTGCTTGCCGGCGTTTGCCGTCACCGATAAATAAAGCCTGTTTGTCGAAGCCTGGTAGGTGTAGTCGCTTGCTGATAATTTTTTGTATTTTCGGCCTTTTTCGTCGGTGTAAGAACCTTGGGCGGATTCAACATAAATTTCTTTTATCTGACTAAGCAAATTTTCTGTGTTTTCTGGAAATCTGTAGGAATAGCCGTATAAAAAGTTTTCTGGTGATATTTTAAAATCCTGCACGCTGTTCATTCCGTAAAAACTTGCAGATTTTGTTGTGGTCATGTCGTAGCGGAGGAGAAAATCCATTTCCAATTTTTCATCTTGGGATTGCAGGTGGCTTGAAAAACCTGGTGCCTGATTTTTCCCACCTTTTAATCCAAATCCGAAGGCTTCTGCTGAATAAGAATTTTCCAAAGATATTCCGCGGTTTGCAAGCCTGGCGGATTTTAAAAATCCTTGCCCCTGGTAACCTAGGGCCAGGGTGTTTTTTTTGAATTCGTCCGCAAAATCTGCCTGAAAATACCAGGTTTTGTTTAAAAATACCCAGGCGGATAATTCAACTTCTTGTTTGAAAATGGGGCTACCCCAGGAACTTGTAAAATTTGTGCCGTTTCCAAAAGTTGCCAGAATTGTTTCTGATAAAGCTGTTTGCCAGTAGCCGGAAAGTAGAAATTCTACCTTGTTTTTGTCATTTATGTCCCAGTCAAAAAGGGAGGAGGGAGATTCGGAGGTGGAGGATGTGGAAGAATCCCCCTGGGGGAGAGCCTTTCCCTGGGAGGTGTCAAAATCCCCCTGGCTGGCAAAATCCTCTGCTTCTTTTGGTTCATAAAAAGTGGAAGGCGAAGCACTTGCCGCTCCCTGCTGGTCTATTTGTTCATCCGCATTTGCCTTGTTTCCTGGAAAAAATGTCAAAAGTAAAAAGAGGATTACCGCCTTGAGCGTTCTTGCTTTATTTATTTTGATTTCGGGATGTTTTTTCTGCAATTTCAAAATCGCTTTTTCGACTGCCTGTTTTTTTTCGTCCCCATTATCAAAAAGAGTCTGCTGATAAGGCCTTTCTTCTTTTTCTACATTTTCAAAACCAACGCCCAAAAGCCTTATTCCCCGGCCTTCCTGGTATTTTTTTTCAAAAAGTCCCTTTATCACTTCAAAAAATGAATCCAAAGTGATGATATTTCTGTCCAAAGTTTCCTGAACCGTGCAGGTAGAAAAATCATCATAACGAATTTTGATAAAAGCAGTTCTGGAAAAAGAATTTTCCTTCAAAAGCCTGAAAAAAACAGAATGGCAAAGTTCCAAAAGTTCCGTTTCTATCATGTAGACATCGGTCAAATCGTAAGGGAAAGTCGTTTCGTTACTGAGAGAGTGGGATTTTGTTTTTCTGGTAAAAGATTCTTTTTCCTGCCCCCGCACAACTGCATACAAAAAACTTGCCATGTTTTTTCCAAACAAAAATTCCAGATTGTCGTATGGCTGGTCAAAAATATCCCTGGTAGTTTTAATCCCCTTTGAACGAAGTAAATCCAGGGATTTTGGTCCCAAGCCCCAGACCTTATTCAAAGGCAGGTTCAGCATAAATTTTTCTTCATCGCCATGGTGGATATAGTAAAAGCCGTCGGGTTTTGAAAATCCGGAGGCAATTTTTGCCAGATATTTTGTGGGGGCAAGGCCAACAGAAACGGTGAGGCCAGTCTGATTTTTTACATCAACTTTAATTTTCTTTGCGGTTTCTTCCGGCGGGCCAAAAAGTTTTTCTGTGCCTGTCAGATCGATAAAGGCTTCGTCAATGGACATTTGGTCTACGTCCGGCGAATAATTCCGGAAAATGTTCATAATCTGGTAGGAAAGTTCCGCATAACGTTCCATTCTTGGATAAACGTAAATGCCCTGGGGGCAAAGTTTATAAGCCTGGAAAGTTGGCATGGCAGAATGAACCCCGTATTTTCTAGCCTCGTAAGATGCCGTAGAAACAACACTCCGCCTGTCATTTGGTTTTCCACCCACAATCAGAGGTTTGCCCCTATATTCGGGATTGTCCAGGGCTTCTACCGAAGCAAAAAAAGCGTCTAAATCAACATGCAGGTACCAGTGCGAAATCTCTCCCATTTTATTCTCCCAGCCTTATTGATTTTGTGACCAATTTGTATTGACTAGGCTTGCCCTGTGATGGCTCGCCCTGGTGGGAACTTTCATCAGAAGAAGTTTCTGGAAAAATTGCAGTTATGGTGATAGTGCTTTCTGCCTGGTTTGCCCCGTAACTAAATGTCATATTTGAAGGAGGATTGCTTGGGATTTTAAAAAATGCCGTATTTTGTGATGAAATTTCAAAATCATTATCAGTATACAAAAGAGGATTTCCATTTTCACAGAAAATTCTTACGTCGCACTGTAGGGGTTCTTCTTTCAAATCAATATTTATAGTCCGAATTACATCATCAAAAATCTTTTTGTCGCTGTATGAAAAATCTATTAAATTTTCTGATGATTTTTTGATTAAAATCTGATTATTTTGAACTTCTTTGTTAAATCCATTTACCCTGATTAAGGATGTCGTCGTCACAATCAAAATTAAAATCAAAACAGAAAGGCCTTGAATTATAAAAAGGGATTTTTTTTGTTTTAAATATTTTCTGAAGGATGTGAGAACTCTGAGGTAAACAATATAGGTCGGGTACAAAATAAAGGAAAAAGCCAGCAAAACAAAATCATTAGTCAAAAGATACTGCCTCAAACCCATAAAATTTCCCAGCGAAATAATGCAGTGGGCATAGGGAATAAAAGGCAGCAGCATGGTGATAAAAATTCCAATATGAATACCATTGTTTTTTGTGATTAAAGCCAAAATCGAAAGAAGGCAGATAAGCATAAAAATCGGAAAAAGAGAAATATCCACCAGAATAAACAAAGACTGGTTTATAAAGCAGGCAAAAGTAATCAGATAATCAACTGATGTCGGTTCAAAATAGGGATTAAATTTTAAAACCAGGCTGTAAAAAATATTAATCAGAAGAAAGCTGAGAGAAAGTTGAATGGAAACTAGAGAATAAATTTTCCCAATATCGGTTTTTGCAGGATTTAAGTTGTTAAAAATCACTTTTCCTAAAATAAAGGCAAGTAAAATGATAATAAAAGTTACAGGGACCGTATAAATGATTTTTTTAACCCGCTGCCAGGCAAATCTTTTTTGGGCAACATTCACAAAAATCAGCATAAAAATATAAAAAAGCCACAAAAGTACAATGATGATGATGATTTTGATGGTAGAATTTTCTGTGAGCGTAAAATAGTGGTCAAAATATCTGAACATCAAAAAATGATTGTCCCATTCTCGGTTTTCAACTTTTGAATAGGCTTCCAGGGAATCCAAAATAATTTCAGTGATATTATTGTTAGAATTCTGATTATTTTGCAAATTAACTCGGATAGCGGGAATTGCTTGGGAAAAAAAATCCGAAAGAATTCTGTCATAAAAATAATCCAGCTGATAAATCTGACTCAAAAACAAAAATGGCAGTTTTGCCTGGATATTTGAATTTAAAATGCTTTCGAATTCATTTTTTATGAGCCAGGAAGGGGCGGTTTTTCCCCGGCTATTTGTTATTACCTCATTTTCTGGGGAGTCCAAATCAAAAATAATGACAGTAAAATCTTCGTTTGTGTTTATGGAATTTATAAAAGCCTGGTCTCCGTAAATCATTCCCTGCTTTTCAATTTTTTGATTATCCCCGTAAGAAAATAAAATTTGTACATTAAAATCAAAATTGGCATTTTTTATAAATTCAATGGCGTCTAAAATTTGGCTTTTGCAATTTTGGTAATCTTCCTGAAAAAATATAAGGACCAGATTTTGTTGGCTTTCGTTTTTGCCTTTTATCTCTAAAAAAATATTGTAAGGAAAATTATTTTGTCCGGAAATTACAAGATTTTGGGTTTGAGGTGATAGATGATTTTGCTTTAAACTCTTAAAAACTGAATTAGAAAGTTCCTGTCCAAAAAGCCCAACCCGAGAAATCACAATACCAAGGAAAATATATAGAAGAAACTTCCTTTTTTTCATCATATTTAGATTATAATTTTTATTATTTACATTGCAAGTCCTATCGTGTATAATTGTTGCGATAATAAAGTTTTATTCTTAAGTGGGATGTATGGGCTCCGACAAAAAATTTATTCTAGAGCTGCCATTAAAAGTTGTATTGACAGAAGATGGTGCTTCTAATTTCATAAGTCACAATAAAAAATTATTAAGATTTCGTCTCGCTGATAATGTTGAAGAATATGGAATTTCTTTAAACAAATTCTCTCCACAGTCAATTCAAAGTATGATTCTTTTGGATTATATTTCCAAAATCGAAATTTCTATGTCTGAATTTGTTTCTTCCCGCCAGGAAGTAATGGATCTTTCCAAGGTAATCGTATATTCACTTTTGTATAAACAGTTTGACCGCGATGTTTATGCGGCTTTAATTCAGTGTGATTGTGTACGCAAACATAACCGTGCAAATCCTACTCATCTTATTGATGAAAGAACAAAGATGTCTGAACGCCAGCTCAGAACAATCTTGCAAAATAAAGAAAATATCATTCAAAATACAAGACGCACAATCCTTGATCCTATCTGGAAGTCAATTATGACAAACAAGGATTATTCATCAGAAGAAAAAAATATTTATCTTTTGATGACTGAAAAATTTATGAATCGTCTTGGGCTTATGAACTGGTATATCATTACACTTTTTGCCAAAAATGAAGGTGCTAACGAGATGTTTATTGCCTTGCGAAATCTCCTTAGCGAATACATGGAAAAATCAAAGGTTGCTGAATATATTTCCGTAATGGTTATGGAACTTGCTCTGAACAACGAAAACACAAATATCCGTAAAGAAGCAAGAAATATGTATCACGGTATTGATGATATTGATGCTTTGATTTTTGACCCTGAGGTTCGAGCAAAAATTGTTCAGGAATTGCAGAGAAAACATGAACTGGTATTTATTTCGTGGAAATTGGGCGGTGGCTCTTCTTCTATTGGTAAGCAGGGCAGACTTTCAATCACTCTTTACAATAAAGATGATGAATTCCAGGAAGTAAAGGAAAATATTGAATCGGCAAAATCTTCAAATACAAACAAAAAAACTCTTATCGACTTTTACAGGGAGTTGCCGGAAGGCCAGGAAGGCACGGATCTTGGTGTCTACTATCTTTCTTACCTGGATGATGCCTGTAAAAAAGTTAATGTAAAGTTTGAATCTCTTGTAAACCAGTTCTCGGCTAGTGATCTTACGGTCATTAATCTGAATTTCAACTTCTAGGTCTATGCACAGAAAAAAATCCTTTCTAAAAATCCTGGCCGTAAGTTTTTCTTCATTTATACTTTTAGCAAGTTGTCAGCAGACTCTTCCTGAATTGATTCAATCAAATTATTCTGTGATTTTTGATTACAGCGAAGAGGATGCAGAAAATCCTGATTCAAGATTGTCCATTTTTATGCAGTCTGAATCTGATGTCCGTCGCTATCAGCATATAAAAATTACATCACAGGAAACTGGCTACATCTGGGATTTTGACGAAATTGCCATGATAAAAAATGATGACAGGCAGTGGGCCGGAAATACAAATCTTAAAGTCCCAGAAAATCAGATAATTCCAAAAGGTTTGTACGAAATCATTTATTACAATGCTGATGAAGAAAATGAAAAAATTCAAATGCACATAAATTATGATTCTTCGATTTACGAAAAAACTTATGATGAAATTGAAGATTATATGACAAAAAAATCCGCCGTCAAAAATATTGCTATTTATGATGAAAGTGGGATTTTGCTTTACTATGGAGAGAGAAATGAGGGCTTAAAAACTGTTCGTGATATTTGGAATGTTTACAGTAATGCTGACACCTACCAGGATATTTGGTGCTTGCCAGGAAATACTGTGATTTGCATTATGAAAGTTCAAAAAGTTGAATTGGAAAATTTAGAAAATAAAGAAGAACAATTAAAAGATTAAAATATTAAAACATTAAAGCAAGGAAATAAAATTGGAAAATCAGGAAAATCAAGAAAATCAGGAATCTGAACCATTACCCTCGGGTTACCGAAGAGAAGTAAAAACTTATGTTTTGCGGGCAGGTCGTATGACTGCAGCTCAGCAAAAGGCTTATAACGATTTGGCACCGTCCTGGTGCATTCCTTTTGAAGAAAAAAAATTAAATTTTGTAGATATTTTTGGAAATACGAATCCAATCATCATAGAAATTGGCTTTGGAATGGGTGACGCAACTGTTGCCCTGGCAGAAGCAAATCCTAATATCAATTACCTTGGAATTGAAGTTCACACTCCGGGCGTTGGAAAAGTTTTGAGCGAAATAAAAAGACGGGATTTGAAAAATCTTTATCTTATTGAATATGACGCCCTGGAAGTTTTGGAAAAAATGATTGGGGATAATTCGGTAAATGGTTTTCACATTTTTTTTCCTGACCCTTGGCCAAAAAAACGCCACCATAAAAGGCGACTTGTCCAGCGTCCACGAACAAATCTTCTGGCACAAAAACTTGCCCCAGGCGGATATTTGTATTTTGTGACAGACATTGTGGAATATGCAGAATTTGCCCTGGAAGAATTAAATCTTACTGAACATTTGAAAAATAAATATGATGGATTTGCGGACCCTCAGCCTTGGCGGGCTCAAACTAAATTTGAACGCAAAGGCCTTGCTGCCGACCGCAAAATCACAGAAATTCTGTTTGAAAAAGTGTAAAAATTGGTAACTATTCAGAATATTGCCTTTTGACATATTAAAAACGTGTGTCAGGTTGCCCCTGAATCAAGTTCTGGGTTCAGCATCTTCCAAGCACGTCATGCTGAACTTGTTTCAGCATCTCTAGTTCATGAGATTCCGAACCAAGTTCGGAATGACGATTTTGGGTAGTTATGAAAAATCATAAGAATGTAAACAAAAGCGGATTTGGTAAAAATTTTATGACTCGGATTGAAGAACTTGAAAAATTAATCACAAAATATCAGAAATCTTATTATGATGGCGAAGGTGAAATTTCTGATGCCGATTTTGATAAACTTTGGGACGAATTAAAAGAACTAGATCCGGCAAATCCTATTTTACACAAGGTTGGGGCGGATTCTGGAAATTTCGCAAAAGCCCACCACGTTATGCCTATGGGCAGCCAGGAAAAAGCTGCAAACCCGGAACAGTTTTTGGCCTGGGCTGTAAAACATAATTACGATGAATATTTAGTTGAATACAAGCTTGACGGGGCTTCCCTGGAACTTCAGTATGAAAATGGTTATCTGGTCAGGGCGGTTACTCGTGGAGATGGTAGTGTCGGTGATGACATCACTGCAAATGCAAAAAAAATGGGCGGGGTCAATGCTGCAATTTACAAAGATGGCATTTTAGTTCCATTTACTGGTGGCGTTCGTGGCGAAGTGATTATGACCCACCAGGTTCACAAAACCTATTTTTCTGATAAAGCCAACTGCCGAAATGCTGCCAACGGTTTAATGAAAAGGAAAGACGGCCAGGGGAGCGAATATTTAAAATTGATAACTTATGACGCCCTTGCCACCGATGGAAAATCCTATTTTACAAACGAAGAAGAAAAAATCCGTTGGCTTATGGATTGTGGGTTTAATGTTGTCCGCCTAGTGATTTGTAAATCGCCGGACAGGGTTATTGCTTATCGTGCAAAAATTATGGAAGAAAGAAAGTCTATTGAGTACGATATTGATGGACTTGTCATAAAAGAACGAAAAATTAACCTGGAAGATGCCCGCCGGGCCCGTCCTGACCATCAGATTGCTTTTAAATTCAGCTTGGAAGAAGCTGTTTCTACTTTGCGACATGTGGAATGGAGTATTTCTGGCGGAACTTATACTCCGGTTGCTATTTTTGATGAAGTTGAACTGAACGGTACAAAGGTTCAAAGGGCCAGTCTTGCAAATCCCGACACCATGCGAAAACTTGGTGTGAAAATTGGAAGCCATGTTGTAGTTGTAAAACGTGGTGAAATTATCCCAAAAATTGAAAATGTTGTAGAAGAAAAAAATATTGAAACTTCAAAAATCCCTTATCCTTGTACTTGTGAAGTTTGCGGGACAAAACTTGTGGACGAAGGTAGCCGGCTTTTTTGCCCAAATAAGGCTTGTCCTAAAAGAGTTTTGCACCAGCTTTTAAAATACCAGAAAGTTGTTGATATTCGTGATTTGGGCGAAACTTTAATTACTTCGCTTTTTAATGATAAGAGGCTCAAGTCCATTTCTGATATTTATTCTTTGCAGGTCCAGGATTTAGTTCCATATTTTTTGAATGAAGAAAGTATGGAAGCCGATAAAAAATCCCTGGGGGCCGAAAAAGTTTATAATTCTATTCAATCCCACAGAAATATGAAGCTGGCAACTTTTGTCGGGGCTTTTGATATTGAAGGGGTGGGTGAAACTTCTGCCGAAAAATTGGTTGCGGCTGGTTTTAATAGTTTGGAAAAATTGTTGGCAGCAAGTGAAGACCAGATTGCAGGGGTTTATGGATTTGCCCAGATTATGGCCCACACAATCGTTGAAGGTTTTGCAGAAAATGCTGATGAAATGCGAAAACTTGTTGCTGATGGAACGATTATTCTGGAAGCGGAAGGTCAGGGAAAGTTGTCAGGGAAATCATTCTGCTTTACCGGTGAATTAAATACAATGAAGAGGGCCGATGCCGAGCAGCTTGTAAAGAAAAATGGCGGAACAACAAAATCCTCTGTTACTAAAGATTTATCTTATCTTGTAACAAATGACACTTCATCCGGTTCTTCCAAAAACGAAAAAGCGGCAAAATTTGGTATTCCAATTATCAACGAGGAAGAATTTTTGGCGATGGTAAAAGAAAATCTTTGATTTTTATGAAAGAAAAAAATATTTTTTTTAAGATGATAGGATATCTTCTTTCTCTTTTGATTTTTGCCTACATTCTTGCGACCTGCCTTTTGTATCTATCATGTTTTTACGCTTCTCACCAACTGCCAGAAAATTTTGAACACGAATATTTAAGAATAAAAATTTACGGCTCTTCGGTTTCGGCGGAAGGAAACACGGTGAGTGCTACATTTTCGATAATTGATTCCAACGGTAACGAAATTGCTACGATTGAAAGGTCCTGGTCTGGGGCCTACCTGGCAGTTGAATTTGTCCAGGCGGATTTTAATGATAAATATTATCTTTTTCCGTCAAAAATTTATGGAAAAAACAGGATTATTGAGGACAGAAAAGAGCGGAAAAAGGGAATTTCCCTGGAAAAATATTATGATGATTACGGCCAGTGTATGCTTTTGGGATTTGGCTCAAGTCTTAAAGAAAGAAAATCCCTTTACAAAATTGCGGCTTTTGCAACCCACAAATATCACCTGCCAACTTTTGGCTTAACTAGCCGCTATACAATCGACCTGTCGGAATGTAAAACAAACCACTATTATTCTATTGCTTGCGATGAAAACGGCAAACTAGTAGTAAAAGAACTGTGATGGCATCTCTAAAAATTGCAATTTTTAGAGGCTCCCATGATTTACTCTCCACTAAATGCAAAATCCTGGAGGAAAAATTCCGGGCAAACTGCAGAGCCGTTCAGTCTCATTTCCCAGTGGAGGTGAGGGCCAGTTGCCAATCCTGTATCCCCAGACTTTCCAATCACCTGGTTTTGCTTTACCATGTCGCCTTCTTTTACAGACATTTCGCTCAAATGGTAATAAAGACTGTAAAGCCCTGGCAGGTGTTCAATCACAATGCTGTAGCCTGTAGAAATTCGATTTTCTGCCATAACAACTTTACCGTCGGCACAGGCTGTAATTTCGCTGCCAACAGGAATGCCGTAATCGTTGCCATAATGTAGGCTTGTGGAAGATTTTCCATTTGAATACGAGTAAACCCGGCGGTCTCCACAATAGGCGGTGTAGCGGTTAGAAGTGGTAGGCGAGGTAAAAGCCTTCAGGGCAAAGACATCGCTTGGCATTGTAGTAAAAAGAATGGTATTTAATTTTTCGATTTGGCTACTGCGTTCTGGGCTGTTATCAGTTTTGATAGCTGTGTTTTTTTGATCAAGTTCCAGGATTTCTTTGTTAAAAGTTCGATTTTTGAAGGTCGTCGGCAAAATAAATTCTTTTACATCATCATCAGAATTTGCAAAAATCAGTTTTACAGAATAATTTCCATCAGAAAGCCAGAGTGAAACAGGAATACCGCAAAGCATTTCAAAAGAATTTGATTTTTTTGACTTGGATACAAGGTAAAATGGGGCTGTTTCAATCACTTTTTTATCAGAAAGCATTTGAAGCGTGGCTTTTTGTTCAATTTCTTTGTCCTTATCTTTTGTTTTTTTGTGATTTTTTGGAAGAGTGACGTTTAGTCTCACAAAAATTGCGTCCCCCGGAGTAATCACATCATTATAAGAAAGATTCAGACTGTAATTTTCGGATTTATATTTTGCATTTACTGCAAAAAGGCTGATAAATTGGAAAAGGCAGAAAAGAGAAAGCAGAATTTTTTTCATTTTTATCCTCATTTTTTTTATAACTATTTAACAACATCATTCCGGACTTGTCAAAAACGTCATTCCGGACTTGTTCCGGAATCTTCTGAACTAGAGATGCTGAAATAAATTCAGCATGACGCACTTTGTAAGATACTGAATCAAGTTCA
>CAZGDL010000006.1:0-5264 GCA_964525075.1 uncultured Treponema sp. | reverse complement strand
AGATGCTGAAATAAATTCAGCATGACGCACTTTGTAAGATACTGAATCAAGTTCAGCATGACTTTTTTTTCTATCCGGCGGTGCCGTTTTTTTAATTTTCTGATGGCGCCAAATCTTTTATGATAATTTGATTTGTGCTAACCCCATTAAAATGGTTTTTACTCATCGTATAAAGTATATCATAATTTTGACCTACAATAATATCTTTTCTTAATCTTTCTGCCTGCCCCCAGTACATGGCAGGAATTTTGTATTTGCCAGTTTCAAAAATAAGTTTCAGGTGTTGGGGCTCTTTTTTCCCGACAATGAGGGCGTCAACAAGTTTAAAATTTTTTGTCATAAACAAAAGTTCTGAATTTTCTGACCCATAAGGTTCAAAAATTTCCAAAAGGTCAAAAACTTCCGGGCTGATATGTTGAGTTGGGAGTTCCGCATCAACAAAAGTCTGGTCAATTTCTTCTGTAAGTTGGATTGATGGAAGAGCCGACTTTGCTTTTGCCAAAAATTCGTTCAAACGGTTTTTATCAAAACTAAACCCTGCCGCACAGTCATGGCCACCGTGGTTTATAAAAATATCACCAAACGAATCCAAAAAGCTTGTGGCAACGAGGCCCCGGCAAGACCTCATCGAACCAATGCAAATATCTTCAGAAAAAGTAATTGCGATTGCAGGCAGGTTAAAATCATTCATAAGGCGGGCGGCAACAATTCCTGTAACCCCCTTGTTTATGCACTCATCAACGCAAATACAAAGTTTGTTATCATATTGATCGAGACTTTTTTCTGCATCATCATGAATTTTAAAAATCGCCTCAGAAACTAAATTTTTTCTTGTTTCATTTAAATCAAAAATCTGATTGGCAAGAATTTCCCTTTCTTTTGGGTCTTTTGAAATAAGCAGTTGGAGCGAAAGATTTGATTTTCCCATACGACCGGCCGCATTCAAGGCTGGAATTACCGTCCAGGAAAGATCTGTCGAAGTCACAGAATCAATATTTATGTTTAATTTATTGAATAATTCTGCAAGACCTGGGCGAGGGCGGTCATTTTTTATAGAAGAAATCCCATTTTTTACAAAAATCCGGTTTTCATTTTTCATCGGCATAATATCTGCCAGGGCAGCCAGGGCAACAAGCTGCAAATCTCGCTTTTCGTCCTGAGTCTGGTCAGGATTTTTATCTGCAATTATTTTTTTACAATAGGAAACATAGAGATTAAAAAGCGTGTCGATAACCGTATTTTGCTTTTCGTCGTATTTTGCGATAAGAGATAAAGATTGAAGCTGGTCGCTGGATTTATTTTTAAGGGCTGTATAATATTTTGTGATTTCGGATTTCAAATCATAAAGATTAAATTCCACTCCAGAGCCAAAAATGTCTTTTAAAAGTTGGCTGATTTTTGCAAGATCCCAGACGTAAATCAGCTGACCTTGTAAAAAATATGGAAGTTTTAAATCGTAAATAGAAGTTTTGCCTGGAATAATTTTTTCGTGTAATTCCTTTACTTTTACAAGATTTCGGATTTTCAAGCAGTCAACATTGTAACATTGATTTTGGCTATCTTCCGTGATGTCAAAAATACAGATTTCTGCGTTGTAAAAATCTGATTGGGCAAAACGCAGGGCAGAAACGAGTTTGTAAGCAACCGCTGCCCCCGAAATATCGTGGAAAGGGTAGAGTGAATCCTGAGTTTTTGGGTCAATAATAACTATGGCGTCTGGCAATTCCTGGTGGGGATTGTGGTGATCTGTGACAATCACTTCGATGCCAAGGTCATTTGCGTGCCTTATTTCATCAAAATTTGAAATACCGCAGTCAACCGTGATGATTAAAGTCCCATCTTCTTTTGCAAAATCATCAACTGCATTCATTGAAAGCCCGTATGGATCATTTTCGAGGGGCAGTCTCCAGCTAACATTCAGGCCCATTCTTACAAGCTGTTCATATAAAATTGCCGTGCTGGTAATGCCGTCCACATCATCATCACCAAAAATCAGAACTTTTTCGCCTTCTTCCTTCGCCTGTAAAATCCGCTCAACCGCGTCTTCCATATTGGCAAAATTAAAAGGACTGTGCTGAAATCTTAAATCATCTTGGAGATAATAAAGAATATCCTGGCCGGAAGTGATTCCCCGCCTTACAAAAATGGAAGCCAGAATCTGATTTACATCATATTTGTCGCACAAAGGGGTAATTTCAGCCTTTGTGACAGTTTTTTTTGTCCAATTTGTCAAAATTTTTTCCTTGAGATAATTGCAATCATAAAAATTAAAGAAGTGATTTTTTAGAGGCGACTTTAAATTTTCTTGAAAATCAGAGGATTTTTTTCGGGTGGATTTTCAGAATAAGTCACCGCTTCTTCCAAAAGCCTTTTTGCAGGCTCTAAACATTCTTTATCTTTACCAAATATTTCCATAATCAAATCGCCCTTGCAAAGTCTGTCGCCAGTGCGGGCGTGCAAAATCATACCGGCATCCGGGCAAACCTGGTCAGAAGTTTTATTTCGGCCAACTCCCAAAATTACCCCAGCCATTCCAGTTTTGTAAGCGTCAATGCTGATAATTCCATCACACGAGGCGGTCAATTTTGTAGAAAAATCAGACCGGCGTTTTCCAATTTGCCCCATAACCTGGTCCGGATTTCCCCCCTGGACTTTCACATTTTCCAAAAATTTTTTTAGGGCAGAACCAGAAGCCACCGCCTGTTTACATTTTTCGATTGCGTCAGCTTCGTTTTTTGCAAGATTTGCCATCAAAAGCATTTGCGAAGCCAGGGCGTAAGTCACTTCCATAACATCATCAGGACCTTTTCCCTGTAAACATTCGATTGTTTCTTCAATTTCAAGAAAATTCCCGATTTTGTTGCCCAGAGGAGTATTCATATCAGTGATTAAAGCAGCCGCTTTTTTCCCCATAGCCTGGGAGGTCTTTACCAGAAAAGTTGCCAAAATTTCGGCATCAGCCTTGGACTTCATAAAAGCCCCTGAACCGTATTTTACATCAAAAACAAGACCATCAGAGCCTTCTGCAATTTTTTTAGAAAGAATGCTGGCAGTAATCAGGGGAACAGATTCAACAGTTCCAGTTACATCGCGGAGGGCGTAAAGAATTTTGTCCGCCGGAGCGATTTTTTTTGTCTGGCCAATCATGGCATAACCGTATTTATTTACATTTTCAATAAATTGTTCTTCGGAAAGTTGTGTCGAATATCCATAAATTGATTCGAGTTTGTCTAAAGTGCCGCCTGTGTGACCAAGGGCTCGACCACTCATCATAGGATCATGTAAACCGCAGGCAGAAACAATTGCGGCAAGGGGTAGGGAGATTTTGTCACCAACGCCACCCGTGGAATGTTTGTCGACGTAAATTATTTCTTTATTTGCCCCATTTTTGTGAAAGTCAATGACATCTCCGGAGTAGAGCATTTCCTGAGTCAGAAAACCAGTTTCCTCAAAAGACATACCATTAAAGAAAATAGCCATAAGCCAGGCAGACATCTGATAGTCGGGAATTGTGCCATTTACACAGCCTTCAATCATAAAGTTGATTTCTTCTTTTGTATTTGCCTGTGAATTTTGCAAAGTGCGGTTACCATTTTCGTCAGTTACAAAAATTCCCCGCTTTTTGATGATAATGTCAGTCGCTCTCATAAAATTCCCATCCCAGTTTCTATAGAGTTCAGTTTTTGTTCGACACTGTTTTCAATTAAAAAAAAGACAATTTGTTTTAGTTCGTCATAATTTTCCTTTGTCACAGGAATTTTTCTGACTTCCGCCGGCGTTAAAAAAGAAACTGCCGCCAGATATTGAAGAGCCGAAGTTTGCAAACGCAGACTTGGATTCGAACTGTCAAAAGCAGAGCCACATTCCGGACAAATAAAACTATTATCAATGCCATTATAGTATGAAATAGACTTTGGGGCAAACCTTGAACTTAAAAAAGACTGTCCACAAGAAGAACAAGCGTGCGTCTGTGGCTGCAGCCCCATAAGTTCAAGGTAACGCCATAAAAACCGAATCAAACCCACACGGCACTGGTCCTCGTCGCAAAGTTCCATTCCATCTAGAAAACCACACACCAGCTTAAAACATTGTCCGTAACTACCACCACACCGAGTTTTAATAGCAAGTTCCGCAGCCAGCGAAGCGGCATACATTTTGAAAAGGTTTTGCCCAAAAGAACTGTGATAATTCTTCACCTCAAAGTCAGATATTTTGACCTGATTTTTCTCCGGATTTTCATACAGCCAGATATTTCCAAAATTCCATTGAGAGACAAGCGACCTCAGTTTACTTTTTGGCCCGCCATACAGCGTCGCATAGAGAATTCCTTTATCTGGAGTCAAAAGCGTGACAGAAGAATTATTTTCGCCCAGATTTTTCAGCGTAAGAACAAGAGCCTGTGTCTGCGAACTTCGATTCATATATATAATATAGTCAAAATTTAACGAAAATAGGAAGTCAAAGAGAAAATTTGTGTGAAATTTTTGATTTTTTTTTAGAAAGTAGGAGGGGGAAAAATAAAAAAAGCTACCGTTACTTAGGTAGCCTTTTTTTTGAACTACTGATTTAAAGCAGTTTCTATCTGCTTAAAAACATCATAATCTTTTTGGTATTCAGATTTTGTTCTTACGAATCCTATAAAGTTTGCAACTAAAAGAATAGGGGCAAAGAAAACATATCCTATAATTGCACCTATAAGTTTACCAATACTATGGCTGATAGGGTGATTTTGTTCATAGACGGCATCTTTAATTTGCTCTTCTACTGATTTTGGTGGTTTATTACCATAATTCATAATAAAGCCTGCAATTCCCCATAAAACAGCTGCACTTGTAATACCTGTCGTTGCATCGTTACTGTAAAATACGAAACCGAGTATCAAACCGATAACTATGAGAATTGAGCAGACAATAAGCAGTGCCTTTCTTTTTTGAAACCAAGACTTATAGTTATCAATTGTTTCCTTTGCAGCGTTATAACTGCATTTGTTACAAAGTGCTTGACCGCTTCCATTTTCTGTCCTATAAAAAGCATTTGCTTCACATTCCCTACATAATGGAACTCCACACTTAGCACAAGTTACTATACCTTCAGCTTGAGGATGATAATAACACATCATAATTTCTACTCCTTTATTTTAGAATACTATAAGATTGTACCCCCCCCCTATTGGGATTTGTCAAGTTTTTTTTTATTATTTTGTTATTTTTTTTAGGTTCATCGAAAAAACGGCTCAAAAATCGATTTATCGATTTTTCCCCCTT
>CAZGDL010000005.1:26872-33376 GCA_964525075.1 uncultured Treponema sp. | reverse complement strand
TTCCAAGAATTTGTTTAAAAATAAAAGACCTTTTTCTCCAAGAGGGTAAATTGTTTCGTGATTTTCGGGGACCTTATCGGAGGCAGGAGCCTTTTCCTGCCAACCAGGAGTTTTTTCACCACCGGTACACGCATGCTCCTGCCCGGAGAGCCTTTTTCCACCATTCTCAGTTTTCTCATTTTTCTTGTAAATCTGACAAAGCCCATTTTTCTGCCATTTTTCAAAAACTTTTACAATTTTTTCTGGGATTTTTTGATTAAAGATTTTTTGAAAATCCCGAGATGATATTCCAGATTTTTTTCTAAGCCCCATCATAAAAAACTCAAAAATTGAATCTTCTAGGCCTATTATTTCTTCAGCTTGAGGGATTTTTTGCTCGGAAAGCCCCTCCCCTGTCAGGTGATCTTTTTTCAAGGAAAGAGGATTTTCCCCCAGCGAAGGGATTTTTTTATCCACCCCAGAAAAATCCTTTCTTCCCCAAAAATCAACATACTCTTCAATATTTCTGCTATTAGTCCACCTAAAACCTTGTCCATCTTCACTGTAAACCGTGCCAGTTGCCCCACTTCCACAGCCCAAATAATCCTCATGATTCCAATAAACCAGGTTATGCCGACATTCAAATCCAACTTTTGCAAAATTTGACACTTCGTACTGGGAATATCCTTTTTTTTCAAGAAAATCTTTGCCGGCCAACCACAAATCATCAGCAAAATCAAAATCATAATCCAATTTTCCGCTATTCAAAGCCTGGCCAAAAGGAGTTTTGTCTTCAAAAGTTAAAGAATACATGGAAATATGAACCGGCTCATATTCAATTATTTTTTCCAGGCCAGCCATAAAAGTTTTTTTGCTTTCTCCAGGAAGTCCGCAAATCAAATCTAGGGATAATTTTCCTTTCCAGTTTTTTTTCAGCAAATCCAGAGCTTTTAAATTTTGTTCCAAACAAGCCCGCCGGCCAGAAAATTTCAAAACCTGGTCATTCATTGACTGAATTCCACAGGAAATTCTATTAATCCCCACCATCTGATAATTTTGCAGCAAAGATTCTGTAATATCATCAGGATTTACTTCTATGGTAATTTCACAATCCGAAAGAATTTTTACATAATTTTTTATAGATGCAAAAAGCTGATTAAGATTTTTTGGAGATAAAAGACTGGGCGTTCCCCCACCAATGTAAATTGTTTTTAGGCTTTTTATCTGATAAGTTTCGAGGCGAAATTGTATTTCATTACAAAGGGCCTGAATATATTTTGACATTTTGTCATCATCAAAATTTGTCTGACTAAAAAAATCACAATACTTACATTTTGAGATACAAAAAGGAATGTGAATGTATAATGATGCAGATTTTTCCATTAAAAATAAAAACAATGAAAATTAAAAAAGTTTAATTTTTTGGAAAGGAAAATAGCAAATCAAGGCTTTTCCTGCAATTTTATCTTTTGTGATAGCCCCCCAAAGGCGGGAATCGTCTGTGGATTTACGATTATCACCAAGAACAAAATATTCATCATCAGCCAAAACAATTTGATCAAAAGAACCTTTCACACCAATGGAAGAATCCCAGCCAGCAGGTGCGGCAAAAAAGGTTACGTTGTAAGCTTTTGGAGTAATTTCAAACTCGGTAAGGAAAAGATTTTCGGATTTGGGTTTTATGTACATAACATAATCCCGCATATAAATTGTGTCGCCAGGCATTCCCACAATTCTTCGTAGCTGTTCTTTTGTGCCAGCCAATTTTTCATTTTCAAATGGAGTGTATTGCTGACCTGTAAAAAACGAAAGAAATTTATTGCAAAATTTTTTAAAAGCCTTTGTTTCTTCAGGTTTTCGGGATTTTATGAGAACAACATCTCCCCTTTCGTAGGATTTTGCTAAAGGCGAAAGCATTATCAAAGAATTTTCAGGAATATCGGGAGACATTGAAGAAGAATTTTGACGAACTGGGAAAATAAGATATGTCAAAATTAAATTTACAAAAATGAATAAAAGAATACAGAAAACAATAATAAATAAAGTCTTTTTCTGTCGTGTTTTTTTTAGCTGATAATTATACTGCGTTAATCTCATTTTATTACCTTTATAAAAAATATCATAAAGACCGCTTACTTACAAGTTACCCTGCCTTACAAGGAAATGTCAAAACTTGAAAGCAAGCCTGCTATATCTTATAATTGAAAGATATGGGCGATAGAAAAATTATTGCAGAAAACAGAAAAGCACATTTTGATTACTTTATTGAAGAAAAATATGAATGTGGAATTGAATTGCAGGGAACGGAAGTTAAATCTTTCAAAAACGGCAACATTTCATTCCCAGACGCATTTGCCGAAATCATAAATGGCGAAATTTGGATTAAAAATCTTCATATATCAGAATACTCATATTCTTCTATATTTAATCACAATCCGGACCGACCGAAAAAACTTTTATTGCATAAAGAAGAAATCAAAAAACTGACCAGAAAAGTTGAAGAAAAAGGCTACACCTTAATTCCTATTGATTTTTACCTAAAAGATGGAAGAGTAAAAGCGACTTTGGGCGTTTGTAAAGGTAAAAAACAGTATGATAAAAGAGCAACAATAAAGGATAGAGACGTCAAAAGGGATCTTCAAAGGGAATTTGCCAACAAATTACGGGGTTAATTTGATAAAAATCAGGAAGATTGTTTATATAATTTATTTCCTCATTTTTCAAACTTATTGTTTAATCAGTCAAAACCATAGTATTGATTATTATGGGATTGTTTCCACCGATATTGATTCAAACATGGCTAAAATGACAAGCGAATTGTACTTTACCCAGTTGTCTGAAATAAATTCTTTTTCGGTAGCTGATAAAAGAACTGATGTAATTTTGGAAAATCTCCCAGATCAGGAAGGATTTTCCCTGACAGCTTTATCATTTTTTATCACGATAAATAAGGATAAAACTTCTGATAAGTGGACTACCACCTACCACGTCGTCAATAAAGCCCAGAATGATGAACATTTAAAAACCAATCATTATGATTCTTTTTACAAAATTCTGATGGAACCAAAAAGTCTTTTGCAGGAAACTTTGAAAAATCTCATAGAAAACGGTTCTGATTCTGATAACGTCACAGCAAATGCTCAAAAAGAGCCTTCTTTTAAGGATAATTCAAACAAAAGCAAAATAAATTCGACGGAAACACTTTCTGGCACCTGGAAGGGCGAAGAAAATATCAACAAAATCATAATTTTGCGAGGTGGCAGGGGCTTTGTTATTTTTAAAAACGGAGCTTCTATGAATGTTACTGTTGCCATTTCAGATTCGGACAGTTCAGTTGTAACTGTAACTCAAAACGGCAAGGCAAATGCCTCATTCTACCCTGAACTAGCTCGAAACGTAGCCCTGTCAGCTGCAATTTCTGCAGAACCAATAAAATGGACTTTGACCAGCAAGGACGAAACTACACTTTCCGGGATAAAATCGACATTAATTCCAGACGGAGATTCATTTACTGTCGGAAATATCAATGTAGAATGGAAAAAAATTAATTAAGAACAGCTAAAAAAAATGTCAGTCAAGTTGGGGAAGGTCGTAAACTGGAATACCTGTAACCATTGGCTTTTTATTTTTACCAAAAGAAATATTGCCCTTATTCAAATCAAAAAACAGCATAAGTAAAAAACTCATAAGTCCCATAAAAAGAGCTATGATTTTACAATATTTTTCACTCAAATATTCAGGTTCTTCGTGACGGATTACAGTTCCAGTATCGTAAAGAGTTGTCTGGGCAGGTTTTAAGCCAGTGATTTTTACCAGTTTTTCATCATCACTAACATAATCAAGTTTACGTGCATAAGCAGCAATTACGGCTTTATCATTCTGTAAAGCGGTAAGCTCCAATTTTAATTCGCTATTAATATTTTGAATATCACTTGTTTGTTTGCTCAAAATTCGTTTTTGTTCTTCCATCTGATTATAACAACGAAAACTATTTTGCCCTATTGTCATAGAAAGAAGAACGTAAACCAAAGTTGCACAAAAAACTGATAAAATATACTTTGCACGTTTCATAAGATATTTTATTGTCGGCAAATATTCCTATTTTCTGAAATGAAAATATGTGTTACAATAAAAAAATAAATAGAAGATTTTTGTATTTTTTTACGGTGTTTACTCCGATAATTTAAGAGATAAAATCTAATTCCAATTCTGAGAGGAACTATATGAACATATCTGATGATAACACAAATGAACTTGATAGCTACGGCGTTTGGGTAAAAAAATCCACAGACGACAAGGCTGCAGAAAATCAAGACAAAGCAGAAGAAATTCAAACTGAAGATTCATCTTTAGATTTACCAGATTTTGAAGACACAGATTTTTCTGATATGTTCAAAGATGATTCGCAATTTTCGACAGAATCAAAAGTTGAAGAAACTTTTAGCGATGACTTGGATTCAACGCTTAGCACCGATGAATTGGCAAATATTACCGGATTTGGAGATGTTACCCTGGAAGAAGTTGACGCTCCAGTTACCGATATAGAAGATGAAGGTGAACAGGAAATCAATATAGATGATTTTATGACTTCTGATGATTCCCCTGCCCCAGCCGAAGAAAATATTGAGACTTCAGATTTTGTTACAGAAGATATTTCTGAGCCTAAAGTTACATCCGATGACGGTTTTGAAGAAGTTTCTTTTGGTGATGATGAAGAAATCTCTCTGGACGACTTTATGGATGGTGGTTTTTCTGATGAATCTGTTGCAGCCGGAAACAATGGCTACGAAGCAGGTTCAGAACCTAAAGTTTCTAGTGATTCAGAGGAACTTTCCCTAGACGATTTTATGGACGGATCTTCATTCGATATGGCTCCTCCAGAAGCAAAACCTGAAGAAGTTATTGAAGATGAACCTCCTTTGGATATGAATCTTACATTTGATGATTCTGCCGACAGTGTTCAGACAGAAGATAATATTTCTATTGATAATGATGATTCCCTTACAGATGATGATGATTTCGAAACTGAAACAATTGAAACAGAAGACGTTTCTTTGGATGATTTTGGAGCTTCATTTGATTCTGACGTAAGTGCAAATTCAAGTTCTGACACCACATCTTCAAATATAAGCACAGAAGAAGTTGATTTGTCTGACTTTGGTATTGATGCTGATGCAGAAGAAACTCCTATCACTCAGGATGTTGAAGAACAAAAAAGTAAAGAAGCAGTTGTTGATTATGACCTTTCAGTTGGTGATGAAAACACATCATCAGCTCCAGTTGTAAACGAAATTAAAAATGATGCAGAAGCTGATGAAAAAATGGCAGAAGTCGAAACTGCGGAACCTGTTGAAAAAGT
This sequence comes from uncultured Treponema sp., assembly GCA_964525075.1. GTDB lineage: Bacteria > Spirochaetota > Spirochaetia > Treponematales > Treponemataceae > Treponema_D. The sequence goes on along the minus strand of CAZGDL010000005.1, from coordinate 28,038 downwards.
TCCTGAAAATTCTACAGTCGTTGATAACAGTCTTTTGCAGCAGATTGTTGCTGATTTGTCTGGATTAAAAGACGAAATCAACAAATTAAAGGAAAATCTTGAAGCAATTAAAACTGCTGAAGCTGCACCAGTTGCAAGTCCACTTGTTGCAGAAAGTACAGAAATCCCAGTTGAAGAAGAACCTGCTAGCGAAGAATTAAACATCGCAGAAGAAAAAGATGAAGGCGGATTCTTTAGTCAAAGTGATGGAGATGATACAATCGCCCTCTCTTTTGATGAACTGGACAACATTATGAATACAGCAGAATTCACAGAAGAAACTGCTGATAGCCAGAATGAAGAAAAAGTCGAAGAAGTTGTAGATGAACCTATCACAGAAGAAACAGTAGAAGAACCTGTAATCACAGAAAGCCCTGTAGAAGAAGCCTTTGCTGAACCGGAAGTAGCATCGGAACCGGAGTCTCTCGCTGACGACGCCCTTGTTACAGAAAGTGAAGAAGCCGTTACAGAAGAATATACAGAACCTCTCGCTGATGAAACTATTGTTGATGAAACAATAGTTGAAGAAAACGAAGAACCTGTAATTGAAGAAACTGCTGTTGACCAAGCTGAAATTGCCGAAGCTGCAGAAGATTTTGCTGTTGAACCAGAAGAATCCGTTTTTGAAACAGAAAATTCAGAATCACCATCAGAAATCCCAGAACCTTCAGAACCTACAATTGAAGATTCATTTGAAACTGTAGAAACAGCCTTCGAAAATGAAGAAATCACAGACGACGCTAGTGCAGAAAATGAAGTTGAGATTGAAGAAAATCCAGCAGAAGTTGCTACAGAAGAAGTTTCTGACCAGGAAATCACTTTTGACACAGTTGAAGAAGAAAATCCTGCAAGTGATGATTTGAATTTTGAATTCGAAGACGAAAACTTGGAAGAACCAAATATCGAAGATATTTCAGTTGATGAAAATGCTGAAGATTTTGAAGACGAAGATTTGCCATCAGAAATTTCCATTCCAAAAGATGATGACATTTTGGTTGAATCAAATGCGTCTGACTTTATGGATTCTGTAAAATCTGATGATGATGTCGAAGAAACTGGGGCTTTTGGATCTGTAAATGAAGACATTCCTTCAGAATTACCGGCTGACATTATTGATGATGTAGAAG
>CAZGDL010000005.1:22714-26772 GCA_964525075.1 uncultured Treponema sp. | reverse complement strand
TGTTGTTGCAGAAGAGCCAGTTGAAGAGCCTGTTATCGAAGAAGCTATCGTAGATGATGACTCTGATGATATTCCAACAGTTGATAAACTTCTTGCAGATGCTATGGAAACCGAGGAGACAGAAGAAACTGAGGCAGAGCCAATTTTTGACCAGGTTATGCCAGAAAACGACGAACCTGTTATTGAAGAAACTTCGGTAACTTTTGAAGAAGAACCTATGGCAGTTGATGTTGCTCCAGAAGCCCCTGTTACTGAAGAACCTATCGTAGAAAAAGAGCCGGTTGTAGAAGAAACAAAAGCTGACTCAAACTCTGTCAATTCAGATTTGAAGCAAGATATTAAATCAGTTCTTCTCTACATGGACCAGTTGCTTGAAAATCTTCCAGAAGAAAAAATTGTTGAGTTTGCAAAATCTGATGAATTTACAACATATAAAAAGCTTTTCTCTGAATTAGGATTATCTTAATATGGGATTATTAACAAAAGCCAATCTTGTTGATTTGAATACAAGGTTGGCTTTTTCTGATTTTGTTTACAAATACGAACTGAACTCATTCTCAATTTTTTCAAAAATCGAAAATGATTATTATATTTCGAACAGTTTGGGAATGGATGGTGTTTCTATAATTGGCTCCACCTCTACCCCAGACTTTTGGAAAGGGATTTGTAAAAATTTAGACACGGTTTACAATTTTGACTCATCTGACAAGGCAAATCCTCTTTTGCAATTTTTCTCGTTTAAATTAAAAGACGAAATCAGAACAATTTCTGTTTGCAGGACGTCAAAAAACATTTTGATGTTGTGCAATAAGCAAATCACTTCCGAAATGTTAAAAGATTATTTAATGATTGATGACACAAAATCTTTACTTGATGTTTCAAAATTAAATAATTTAATTTCAAAATCGTCTATTCTTTGCAAAGTTCAGATTGATTTTGATGAAGCAATTCAAACTTTTATTTACACAAAACTGACAAAAAAAGATTATGCGGAATTATTTTCAAAATCACTTTTTAATGAATTGTCAAACAGGATTTTATTTGCATACAATGAAGCAAATACCAGCGTAAAATCTTTTGATAACAAAATTAAAACTGTTTTTATTGCAAATACCAGCCTTTCAAAAGAAATTTTGACAAATCATTTAATTTTAAATTATAAAGACGTTCTAGAAAATGCTGCAGAAGTAATCAATATTGATTTTTTAGGAAATGCAGAATCTTTTTCTGAGTTAAAAGATTTTTTACAGGTGGAATAAATCTTGAATATAATTTTTCAAAAAGCTAAAAATGGGGAAGATACGGCTTTAGTTGAAAACTTATATTTACACTCTGCTTATAATCCTCAAAAAGAGGCAGACCGTTTTGTTGAAAATTTGCAGCCTCCCTTTCAACCCGAAATAATCATAATTACAGAGCCGGCCTTATCTTATGTTGCCCTCCCCTTAAAAAATAAATTTCCAACTTGTAAAATTGCATGTATTCGCTATGTTGCGGATTTTGAAAAATACAACAAGGATTTTGATTTTGTTTTAAATTTTTTTGAAAATCCAAGGGATTTTGCAAACGAGCTTTTACAAAAATTGGGAGAAGAAAGACTTTTGACCACTTTTTTTTGTTCATGGGAACCTTCTTCCAAAGTTTTTTCTGAACAAAATAAAAATGCCTGGCAGGCTATCAAAAAAGCAATCGAAAATGCAAAAACACTTTTAATAACCCGCCAATATTTTGAAAAAAAATGGCTACTAAATTCTTTCAATTTTTTTTCTTATTTAAAAAATCCTCTTAAACTTACAAGAAAAATCAGACATCCCATTTTCATTATTGCTTCGGGAAGGTCTTTGGAAACATATTTACAAGCTATCAAAAAAAGTCAGGACAAAGTTTTTATAATCTGCCTTTCATCTGCTATAAAAGCCTGCCTGGAAAATGGAATAAAGCCCGATTTGTGTCTGTCCACAGACGGAGGATATTGGGCTGGCCAGCATTTAAAAATCCTAACTTCAAAAAATATTCCTCTGGCCCTGGTCAGCGAATCATATTGTCCAAAAAAAATATTAAAAAATAATGACATTCTTCCATTAAAATACGGAGATGAAGTCATTAAGATTGAAAATTCGGATTTTTTGCTGGCAAAAAGGAATGGGACAATCAGCGGAACAGCTCTGGAATTTGCCCTGGATTATTCCGAAAGCGAAAGCGAAATTTTCTTTTTTGGCTTGGATTTGGCTAGTCAAAAGGGATTTCAGCATTGCCAACCCAATGAATTGGAAATAAATGCTGCAACAAAAGATAATAGGATAAAGAACGACCAGACAAGGGCTACCAGAAGTCAATTTTCTACGGCGTCGTTTGAAATTTACAAAAATTGGTTTAAAAATTTTAATTTGAAGGAACGAAAAGTTTACAGAGTGATTAATGAAGATTTTAAGCACAATTCTCTGGGGCAAATTAAAGATATCTCTGGCGACGATTTCAACGATCTTATATCTCAATTTCAAAAAAATGAAAATAAAGATTACCTAGAAACAAATCCACGACAAGGTGGAAAAATGGCGGAGAAGGTAAAAAAATCACTATCATCATTCTTGCAAAATGACTTTTTTACCGAAAAAACAAAAAAACAGCTCTACCCCCTGGAATATATTTTGCTAAAACACGAACCTAGCAATAGGGAAATTAAAAACCGGATTGAAAAAAATCATAATGACCTTTACGAAAAATTAAGGGGGATTATTGATGGCTGATTCTATTTACACAAACTTTATAGAAGCAAAAAACAGCTCTTTAATTCCTGTGCTGAAATCTGGGCGAACGCTGGAATCTCGCTACAATCCGCAGAGGGATGGGGAAAATCTTGCTAATTCTTTGGACAAAAAATTCTCATTTTTTCTGCTGATGGGAATTGGTTCTGGCATTTTAATTTCAAAAATCCTGGAAAAATTTCCGGAAAGTAGGATTTTGGCCCTGGAAATGACAGACGCTGAACTTTCATTTTTAAAAACAAATCAGGAAACCGCAAAAATTTTATCTGATAAAAGGATTATTCTTTCTACTTCCGACCAACTAGAAAAAAATCTGATAAATTATTATATTCCGGCCAAATTTGGTGATTTGAAAATTATCGAACAAAAAAACTGGCTTTTGGAAAATGAAGATAAATTGGATTTTATAAAATCACAAATAAAAAACGCCCTGGAAATTATCAGTAGCGATTTTTCTGTGCAGTCCCATTTTGGAAAAATCTGGACTTGCAATATTTTGAACAACATCAAATTGCTTTCAAAACAAAATGCTGATTACTCGCTTAAGGCAAAAGAAAAACTGGCTGCTGGGAAAAATATTATTGGGAAAAATAAAAAAGCCCTAGTTCTCGGGGCGGGCCCCAGCCTTGATCAAAAAATTGAAATCTTGAAAAAAAATCCTGAGAATTATTTTATAATCTCCACAGACACGGCTTTTCAAACTTTGAGTAAGCATAAAATCAAGCCGGATATGGTATTTTCCCTGGACGGTCAGGCAATTTCCCATAATCATTTTATAAATTCTAGTGATTTTTCGGATATTTTGTTCGCTTTTGATTTATCTGCAAATTTTTCGGCAGTAAAACACGTTTTGGACGCTGGTGGGAAAATCATCTTTTTTATTTCGGGCCATCCACTGTCAACTTTATTCAATCAATTTTACAAACATTATGCAAATGCCTTGCCGGAATTAAATTCTGGCTCTGGAACGGTTACTATCGCCGCTTTGGATTTTGCCGTAAAATGCGGTTTTAAAAATATCCAAGTTTTGGGGGCGGATTTTGGCTATTCCCGAGGAAAAGCCTACACAAGAGGAACGTATTTGGACGTTTTGTATAACAAGGGGGCAAATAGATTAAAGACCAGCGAAAAACTTTTTGATAATTTGCTGTTCAGAACTGAATTAGAAAAAGTTTCTGATGATAAAGTCACGACGAAAATTTTATCGGGTTATAAAACTTCCTTTGAAGATTTCCTAGAAAAGAATCATTTAAATTATAAATTGGAAGATGAAATTTACCAGATTGAAAATCC
>CAZGDL010000005.1:21010-22614 GCA_964525075.1 uncultured Treponema sp. | reverse complement strand
TGAAAATATTTTCAAAAATCATAATTTTGACTACCAAAATTTTAACTACCAGAATTTTAAGGATTTTTTTATGCAAACAGAAAAAAAAGAGCCAGAAGTTTTTGAAATTGCCCTCCTCCCCTACATTTCCTGGCTCAGAAAAAATGCCGACTACAAGGATTTAAAATTCCAGGATTTTCAAAACCTTGCGAAGTCTTTTATTGTAAGTTATAATTAATCATCATGAAAAATAAATTTACTATATTTTATACAATTTTTGCAGCCCTTGCCTTTGTTTTTGCAATTTCTTTTTTTGGTCTAAATCTTTATAAAGAGTACAGTTATGGTGAAATCTCCACCAGTAAAAAATTTAATAATATAGTCACAGACTTGGATACTATTTCAAAAAATCCAAATCTTACAACAAACAGTCTGGTCAATGACCTGAAAAAATCGCTGGGGTCTTTTAATGACTACGCTTTTATCAAAATTACGATTAATGATGTTGAAATTTTAAAATATCCAGCAAATCAGACTTTGGAAGCAACAAAATCCAGCCTTACAAAAACTTATGAAAAGTCTTTTTCGAGCCAGGCCGGAACTTTTAAAATCGTAAGTAATTTATACCTTTTGCGGCCGTCTTCAATTTATTATTACGGAAAAGTTGCCTTTCTGATTATTCTTGCAATTACACTTTTGACAGTTGTCATTATCATTTATATGAATACCCATGGTGATAGTGATATTGATAGTCCCTTGCCTCTAGAAGTAAAAGACCATGTTGTTGCTGATGATATTGTTGCTTCAGATTCTGCTAACGTTGAAATAAAGGAAACAAAAGAAGAAAATCTTGCTCAAGAAGCTCAGACACAGGTTCAGGTTCAACAAGTAGAAGAAAATCCGGTTCAGGAAAAGTCACAAGAAGAAAAATCTGAAGAAGAAAAAAATCTGGAAGAAAAAAAATTAGAAGAAAAGCCTTTGGAAGTAAAAGAAGAGGAAAAAAATCCTCAAGAAGAAAATCCTCAAACTGAAACAGAAAAAATACCAGATGCAGAACCTGTCGAGTTGCCTAGCCAGGAAGTAAAACCAATGGAATTAAATAATCAAGCTCAATCAGATTCCCCTGCCGGGCTTTTTAATCCGGTTACAGGTTTTGGCTGGGAACAATATCTACTTACTCGGCTGGAAAGTGAAATAAATCGGGCTATTGCGTCAGAAATTGACTTTTCAATTTTTATTATTCAACTGCCACTTTTGTCGCGTGACAGCGAAATGGTAAAAAATGTCTGCAATTATCTTGCGATTCAGTTCCAGTTCAAGGATCTGCTCTTTGAATACAAGGACGACTGCCTGGTTGCCATGAAAATCAGTATGGATTTGGACGAAGCCTTAAATTTTGCAGATAAAATCTACGCTGATATAAAAAATATCATCGAAGACAATAAGTGTTATATTGGTATTTCTACGAGGTCTATTCGAATGGTTTCTGGAGAAAGGCTTTTGAACGAAGCTAGCCAGGCTTTAATTCATGCAAAAGATGATGAAGATTCCCCAATAATTGCATTCAGGGTTGATGCTGAAAAGTACAGACAGTTTTTGGAAGGAAATAAAGACTAGAATTGGAC
>CAZGDL010000005.1:9092-20910 GCA_964525075.1 uncultured Treponema sp. | reverse complement strand
GTACCACTTTCAGCTTCTGCTTTTTTATTAAACTCTTCAATCGCACTTTCAAATTTTGTGACGTTTTTGTTGTCTAAGAAATTTTCTTTCAGGCGAGCCAATAACTCGTTTACTAAATCGGAATTTTCTGTGTAAGTTTTTTCATCAACAGTCAACAATGAAATATAATTTTCAAGGTATTTTTCATTTTGACTTTCGATTTCGAGTAGCTGGGCATACAGTTCCCGGGCTTTTTCCAACTCCCCTTGCATTGTATAAATATAGGCAAGACTTGCTTTTAGGCTGGAATTTTCGGGATCTCTTTTCAGTAATTTTTTGTACATTGGCAGGACTTCGGTCCAATTGCTGGCAAGAGCATAGGATTTAGCCAGTTTGTAGTATGATGACCAGTAAATTTTGGGGTTCTGCATGGACATTTTGTAATATTTGGCGGCGTTGGTGTAATCTTCCAATTTGAAATATGAATCACCAATATTGGAATATTCCACGTAAACATTATCAATTACAATTTTTTCCTGGCCAGGTACAAGGGCAGTTTTTGAAGCACAGGCAAAATTTAAAAAGACAGAGGATATAAGAACGAGAGATTTTGCAAGTTGTAATTTTTTTTTAGTTTTCATCTATATCTTATATCCTCTTTTGAAGAAGATGCTGAAACAAGTTCTGCATGAGTCAAACTCCGTCATTCCGGACTTGCTCCGGAATCTCCACAAGATGCTGAAACGAGTTCAGCATGACGTATCTGGTTAGATGCTGAAAGGAGTTCAGCATGACACACGTCTCTTTTACCCTAAAACAATTTTTTCGATTTCGTAAAGCTGGGATTTGTACAAACCTGAAATATTATGGCCATAATCAGCAATAAGTTGGATAATATTTCTTGGAGCTTCTTTTGTATCGCAGCCATTAAGACGGTCGCCTGCGTCGCCAAGTCCTGGCATGATGTAGGCTTTTTCGTTCATAACTGGATCCATCCACAGGGTGTAGCAGGTACAATTTTCCAGGGCGCGAGTAACACGGATACTGCCTTTCAAAGTTGAAATTGTATTGAAAAAAGAAATTGACTTTGGATGAACGCCCTGGCTCTGCAAATATTTTACAACAGTTACCAGAGAACCGCCTGTCGCATTCATAGGGTCTGCAAAAATCAAATCTTTGCCGTCCAAATCTTCCAACTTGAAGAAAGATTTTGTTAAATCCATGATGTATTCCATGTTAGATTCGTTTTTTGTATCGTTGCGACTGATTTTGAAAAGTGCAAATGGAGTTTTGTATTTGTGGGAAGAATATTCCTGGATTTCTTTTGACATAATCATACTTGGCAAAAGAGCACCACGGAGCATTACGCACATAACAGTATTTTCGATTTTATGGTCGATGTCAGGGATTTTGTGAACGGCATAGTTCTGAACTGGGAAATTAACCGGAGTTTTTACGATGATATGACCTTTTTTATCATCATGCTGCTCTGTATAAGCCATGCGGAAAAGCATTTCATAAGCACGCTGGCTGTAATACATAAATTCCTGGTGGTCAGTTTCAACATCACGCAATTTTGAAATTACTCGGGAACATTCTGCATGAGCCCCTTCTTCGGTAACAAAAGAATAAACTTTGATATTTGGGTGTTTTGCACAGATTTTCTGCATTTCTTTACCCATTTTGTCATAGCCATCAATAATTTTGCCTTCATCAACAGGATCAAATGACTTCATTGTTTCCTTAAACATTACTTCAAGGCTTTTCAAATCATCCATATCCTCTTTTGTAAGATAGCCGTCTAAATCCTCTGCTTTTAGAATAATTTTGTCATTCGTCATTTTTATCTCCTATAAAAACGCCGCGTTAGCGGCAGCACAAGGAAGTGCTGAATAAGCAGTTTTGCAAACAACGTTTGGAAAACTGCTGTGATAAAAATTACATGGATGTAATTTTTATCACACCTCCTATTACAAAACTAAAATTTTGTACAACTGTTGTTTGTCAATCTTTATGCCATTAATCTGTAATTCGTTTGTCGATAATTCCAGGCTTTGCGAATTTGTAAGACCAAAAGCTAAGGTCAACAGGGCTTTTCCGGCCCTCATGTATTTGTCACTTTTAAAATTAAAATCAAGATTTAACAAATATTGACTTTCGTGTTTAGGATCTGTGACAAAAGAACCTTTTACATCTATTAATCTTAAATCAAGATTTGCTCCTGTCAAGATTGTTAAAAATGATTGAGGCTTATTTGCATAAAATCTGATTTCGTCCTCCGCCCCTTTCAAATATTCGACAAGTTCTTCTGGCAAATCTGAATAAAGTTGGGGAGCGTCAGCAGGTTCGGCTGGCATGGCAGAAAGAGTGTCATAGCGGTTGAGCATATAATCCATATTTCTACCAATGCAGGTGATAGATTTTGTTGGAAAAGCTAAATCCATACCATCATAAGAATAAACAGGATATTGATTAGTCCCTGATTCTGGGGTAAAGGTAGATTTTTCCCAGCCATTTTTTTTGTTCAAAACTTTTGAAATATGACCTGTGGGAATGGAAGAATCAATTGAAGCTTGTATTTCTAGATTTTTTCTAGAACGGTTTAATCCACAGTAGATTTTATTGATACGGTCAGAAAGCAATTTCACATCAGATTCAGAAATATTCTGAACATTGTTTGAAATCATTCTTTCAATTAAAACTGTATCTGCCGACTTTGGAATGGCAATATAAAATCCACTTTGGTTATCCAGCAATTCAATGGGGTCAACTGTCCTTCCTGCAGGAAGACTTTTACAGGCTGCAAGAAGGATGACAAGTGAAGCCAAAATTGAAATCAGAATAAATGAACTTGACTTATGCTTTAGCAATTACAAAACTCCATTTTTTATCATCAGCTTCAACTTCTACCCCACCAGCAAGGCTGCCTGCCCAGGTGATGGAAGTTGCCAGAGTTTCGTTTGCGATAAAGTCTGAGAAAGCTTTGTAAGCAGATTCCAAAACCTGGTCGCCGGCAAGCTGAATTGTAATTCTGTCTGTTACATTATAGCCGTTTTCTTTACGCTGATTTTGAATACCACGGATTAAATCGCGGACATAACCTTCTTTTTTGAGTTCATCAGTAACTTTTGAATCAAGGCCGACTGTCAAAGTTCCGTCATTCAAAACTTTCAAATCATCTTTTTCAAAACGTTCGATAAGAACTTTTTCAGAATTGAGTTCAACTTTTTTTCCTTCAACTTCGATTTCGACAGGTTTATTTTCGAGAATTGCAACAATCTGATCGTTGTTAAGGTCTTGAATTATAGTTGCAGCTTTTTTCATCAAAGGTCCAAGTTCTTTTCCCAAAACTTTGAAGTTTGCCTTTGCCTTGTACTCAACCAGTTCGTCTTCCCTTTCGTGGAATTCAACTTTTTTGACATTCAATTCTTCACGAATACAATCTTCCATCTCAGAAAGAACTTTTTTCTCTTCCGGATTTCGGGTAACCAGGGCAACAGAAGCCAAAGGCTGACGGTTTTTAAGATTAAACTGATTGCGGAGGCTGTGGCCCATTGAAACAGCTTTTTGAACAGTAGCCATTTTGAATTCCAAAGTCTGATCTTTCCATGCTGTGTTTGGACTTGGGTAATCACAAAGATGAACAGATTCTTTATCCTCAGAAGTTTTAAGATTCTGATACATTTCTTCTGTGATAAATGGAACAAATGGAGCGGCAACTTTAGTCAAAGTTTTCAAAGCAATGTAAAGTGCTTCGTAAGCTTCGGCTTTATCACCATCATTTTCTGATTTCCAGAAACGGCGGCGACTACGGCGAATATACCAGTTGTTCAATTGGTCAATAAACTTGACGATTGGGTCAATAGCACCAGACAAATCATAAGAATCAAGGGCTTTAGAAACATCTTCAATAAGTCCCTGAGTAATAGAAAGCAACCAAGCATCCAGTGGATTTACAGGCTTTTTATCATCAAACAAATGACCAGTAGGATTTGCCTTATCAATATTTGCATAAGTTACAAAGAAAGAATAAGAATTCCACCAAGGAATGATAATTGATTTTAGAACATCACGAACCCCGGCGTCTGAATAGCGGATTTCATCGGCACGAACAACGGCAGAGTGCATGAGGAAAAGACGGATTGCATCGGCACCAAATTTATTGATTGCTTCAACAGGGTCAGTGTAATTTCGCAAAGATTTAGACATTTTGCGACCGTCTTCGGCCAGAACAATTCCGTTTACAATACAATTTTTGAAGGCTGGCTTATCAAAAAGCTGGGCTGCCAAAACTGTAAGAGTGTAGAACCAGCCTCGGGTCTGATCCAAACCTTCCGAAATGAAATCTGCAGGGAAATGCTGTTCAAAATATTCTTTATTTTCAAAAGGATAATGTTGCTGAGCGTAAGGCATAGAACCAGATTCGAACCAGCAGTCAAAAACTTCTGGGATACGGTGCATTGTGCCTTTTTTACATTTTGGACAAGTAAATGTGATTTTATCAACATACTGTTTGTGTAAATCATCTGGATAAGTTCCGCTCAAATCTTTTAATTCCTGGCGAGAACCTACACAAAGAGTGTGCTTACAATTAGGATCATCACAACGCCAGATTGGCATTGGGTTACCCCAGTAGCGGTTACGGCTCACAGCCCAGTCACGAGCTCCGGCTAGCCATTTTCCAAAACGGCCTTCCTTAATGTGATTAGGCTGCCAGGTAATCTGAGAATTTGCCTTGAGCAAAACATCGTGATAATCAGCAACTTTTACAAACCATGAACCAATTCCACGGTAAATGAGAGGAGAACCACAACGCCAGCAATGAGGATAAGAGTGAACTACTGTATCTCGTTTTACAAGTTTTCCTTCATCCTTGAGCCTTTTCATAATTTCTTTATCCGCATCTTTTACAAAAATACCCTGATAGTCTGGAACTTGAGCGGTAAATTTACATTCAGCGTCGATTGGTTCAACTTCTGGAACTCCTGAACCGGCAAAAACTTTATGGTCATCTTCACCAAAAGCAGGTGCAATATGAACAATACCAGTACCGTCTTCTGTAGAAACGTAAGCTGCATTGAACATACGGAAAGCACCTTCACTGCATTTCTGATTAGAGATTTTCTCACATTCAGCAGGATCGGCAAGTTTTGCAAAATATGGGAACAAAGGTTCATAATGAGCCCCCACAAATTTGCTACCCTTTTCGCGGTAAATAATTTCGTAATCTTCAGGATTTTTATAATAAGCTGAAAGTCGAGCTTCGGCAAAAATATAATAATCCCCAGAAGCTTTATCCAAGATTTTTACATAATCAATATCAGGTCCCATACAAAGGCCCAAGTTTGATGGAAGAGTCCAAGGGGTTGTTGTCCAGGCAATAAAATAAGTTTTGCCATTTGTCATATCTGGATCATTGATTGCAGATGGGGCTTTTGTAATTTTAAAGCGGACAGTTACAGTCTGATCCTGAACATCCTTGTAGCCCTGGGCAAGTTCGTGGGTAGAAAGAACCGTAGAACATCGTGGACAATATGGAAGAATATATTTTCCTTCGTAGATTAAACCTTTATCCCACAAAGATTTAGCAACCCACCAGATTGATTCCATGTAATCAGGTTCCATGGTTTTGTAGTCATGGTCAAAATCAACCCAGCGTCCCATTCGGGTGATAGTTTTTCGCCATTCAGCTGTGTAGCGGAGAACGGAATCCTTACATTTATCATTGAATTTATCGATTCCGTAGGCTTCAATTTCGTGTTTTGAGTTGATTCCCAGTTCTTTTTCGATAAGGTTTTCAACAGGAAGCCCATGGCAGTCCCAACCAAAACGTCGTTCAACCTTTTTTCCCTTCATTGTCTGATAGCGAGGAATAATATCTTTAATTGTAGATGGAATAAAATGACCAAAATGTGGGAGACCTGTAGCAAATGGAGGTCCGTCATAGAAAACAAAGTCTTCAGCACCTTCGCGCTGACTTACAGACTTTTCAAAGATTTTATTGTCCTGCCAGAATTTAAGGACGTCTTCTTCCTGCTTTGGGAAGTCAACTTTTGGATCAACTGGTTTAAAACTCATATTTTTTGTCCTTATATAAGAATTTTTAATCCCAATATAATAGCAAAAAAAAGGAGTTTATTCCATACAGTCCGCAACGCCCGCTTATTTTTCTCTACAATCCTAACTTCTTATCCACTTTTTCCCGGTTATTTGTGTAATAAAAAACTGAATAATCATTTTCGTTCAAAAGTTTTATGAGTTTTACATATCTTTTGCCCGGCAGAAGATTTTCGGCTTGGGCAAGCAGAGCATCACATTGGTCTTTTTTATTTTTTTCAAAAAGGAGCTGGGAATAATAAATTGCAGCGTAATATTTTTCGTAATTGGAATGGGCATTTTCCAGGGCAGTTTGAAAAAATCCCAGGGCTTTTTGGTCGCTACCTCCACCAATCGCAGGGGCAAACATATACCAGAGGCCGGCATTTATAAAAAGGTAGGAAAACTCCGGATAAATTTCCATCATCGAATCATAAATAGATTTTTCTTCAAGCCCCAATTTTATAGCCTGACTTTGGGGCAAAAACTGCATAGTTGAGTTGATAATATCGGCAGAGGTAACGTTGTACCATTTGTTGCGATTTTGGGCGTCGACATTTTTGTTGTAAGCAAGGATTTTTTCGTATTGTCCGACCATCAAATCCTTTAACTGTGGGTCTTTCAGATTTTTTTCGTAAAGGCAGTTGTATTTTGCAGTTTTAAGAAGATTTTGGACTGTAATTGAAAATTCTTCCGAAGCGTTTTTGTAAGTTTCGGACTCATAAACGGATTTTTCGTAAGAGGGAAATTGGTCAAGGCAAGCATCAGCAGAATCAAAAGTCCTTAAATTAAAGCGAAAATCCAAAATTTCTGATATAAGATTTTCTTCTGCAGGCGAAAAATCTGTGGAAAAAGCAGGAAAAAGCAGAAGCAAGCTGATTAAAAGGGTGTAAAGTGATTTTTGTTTCATGATTTATGTAATTTATTGAAAAGGTGGGATTTTTGCAAGAAAATGGTGGGGGAATCTGTCTAAAAACGCCTGTCATGCTGAATTTATTTCCGCATCTACACCATACCTAGCAGATTGATTCAGAAACAAGGTCGAAATGACGCTACGATGATGAGTTTTTAGACAATCTAAGGGTGAAATGTAAAAAAATCAACAGTAAAAACCATATTTTTTTTAGGAACTTCTAAAAATGCGACATTCTAAGCCCCGCTATTTCCAAGACTTAGAATGTACAGGCCTCTCTAAAAAGTCACTGAAGATGATTGTAAATATTTAATACCTATTCCTATATATGGTCTAAAAGAACCAAAGTTATAGGCTCCACTATCTCCGTATCGACCATATCCTGAAATCGCCATATCAGATACATAGAAAAAATCATGTGATAACAAAGTCCCAAATGTTAGATAAAAACGTTCTGAAGGGAAATATCTAAAACCAATATCACCTCCAATTCCAAAAGAATAATTTAAACCAGAGCCGTTTTTGAAAAATATACTATATTGAGCAAAGTGAATCCCACCCGCAAGAAATAATTCAAATTTTTCAGTTAGTGAATGTTTGTAAGTAGGTCCAAAAATGACTGATGCAAGCATTGAAAAATCCCAATCAGAACTTGTTGCTGAAATTGAAGAACCTCCAGATGTAACAGTTGTCTTACATGGAAAATTATAGTCTGTGTTTAAATAAAGTCCCCAATTACTTTGATTGAAATATCCTGCCACAGATAAATCCATACCATTCGAAATTAGTTCTGTTTGAGCAGAATCAGCCCTTTCTGTAAATAATGCAAAATTGTATGCTCCTGTAAAATAAACTTGTCTTTTCTCTTGACTTTCCCATGCAAATAATGAAAAAGTTGAAAGTATCACACAAAACAAACCGATAATTTTTTTCATAACAAATCCTCCGTTATAAAATAATAAAATATTATATTAGCATCTCTCACTATACAAAAAAAAAGCAAAATTGCTAGTCATATTCCTCACAAAAATCCCCACGATTGATTAATCCATATTTAAAATGTTATACTAAAAAATCGACAAATGAGGTTTCTATGTCTAATTTAAAATCGAACAAGATTATTCCTGTTTTTTTTGCAACTGATGATAATTATGTTCCCTATCTTGCCGTTGCTGTAAAATCTTTGCTCCAAAATGCTTCAAAAGAATATTTCTATAAAATATATGTAATCACAACTCAGTTGACCGAAGACAATATGAGAAGGCTTTTGCTTCTCAAAGATGATAAAAGTGATATTGAATTTGTTTCGCTAAAAAATGAATTGGATAAGATTTCGGGACTTTTTAGGTTGCGGGATTATTATTCTAAAGAAACTTATTACAGATTTTTTATTCCTACCCTTTTTCCAAATTATGAAAAAGTAATTTACCTTGACTGTGATATGGTAGTTTTGGCTGATATTTCTAAACTTTACAATGTTGATTTGCAGGATAATTACCTGGCAGCGGTTCAAGAAGAGGTTATGTATCTGAATCGGGAATTTACTGAATACACTGTAAAAAATATCGGGGTAAAAACTGAAAAATATTTTTCGGCTGGTATGCTTGTAATCAATACAAAAAAGTTTTTGAAAGATAAAATCGTGGAAAAATTTATTTCCCTGGCAAAAGAATACACTTTCCGCCTGGTTCAAGATCAGGATTATTTAAATATTTTGTGTAAGGATAAGGTTCTTTACCTGGATTTGGGCTGGAACAAAACTGCGGCTGACATCACTTCTTTTGATGATAAAAATCTTAAAATCATTCATTACAAAATAAACTGGAAACCTTGGCATTACCAGGGCGTAAAATATGAAGATTTTTTCTGGAAATACGCAAAAGAAACTGATTTTTATCTTGATATTCTGGATACTCTAAGAAAATATCCAGAAGAAAGAAAAATTATAGACGCAAATGCTGTTGAAAATATGAAAAAAATTGCAGATGAAGACAGCAATAATCCTTTAAATTTTAAGCAGACTTATTATAAAAGGCACAAGGGCAAATTTATTGTTCACGCTATCAAAAAAATGCAACATTTGAACTCTATTAAAAAATATCTGAACTTAAAAGCATACAGGTCAGTTTATGGAAGCAGAAAAAAATAAAATCGAAAAAGAAAAGCTCGCGGAGACAAAAAATGAACTCCAGGGGCAAGAGAATTCCCTCCAGGGGCGGGAAAATGCACTCCAGGGACAGGAAAAATCACAAGAAAACCCTGAAAATATTCAAAAAAATCCTGAAAGATTAAAAATTCTCCAGAAAATTGCTGAATTTGAAAAAAAAGGCTGGTGGTCAAAAGATGTCGAAGATGACCCTCCAACCATTCCATTAACTCCAGATAAAGTTGACTATTTAAACTCCAAGCTTTCAAACAAAATCATCTCAAAATACGCCATGGGCCTTTCTGTAAAATTTGTAAATAATCTCCTTAAAACAAAGCAGATGATTATAAAAAACGTGGTCGGTATCGAAAATTTCACAAAACTTAAGGGACAAGGGGCAATTTTGACCTGCAATCACTTTAATGCTTATGATAATTTTTGCATTCACTCTGTTTTGCGACCTTATCTTAGAAAAGAAGGCAAAGAACTGCATATAATTATTAGGGAAGGAAATTACACGAATTTTCCGGGATTTTTTGGCTTTATTATGAGGCACTGTTATACCCTGCCCCTAAGTGCAAATTATTCTACGATGAAGAAATTTTTGTCATCATTGAAAGTTCTGCTTGGCCGGGGTGAAAAAATCTTGATTTACCCGGAACAGGGAATGTGGTGGAATTACAGAAAACCGCGGCCGCCTGTAAATGGGGCTTTTCGTTTTGCAGTAGAAAATAATGTGCCTGTACTTCCAATGTTTATCACTATGGAAGATTCTGATTTGATTGATGGGGACGGATTTCCTGTTCAGGAATATACGCTCAATATTTTGCCGGCCCTTTATCCCGATCCAGAAAAATCAAAAAAAGAAAATATTGAATGGCTGAAAAATGAAAATTACCGCTTGTGGAAGGAAGTTTATGAAGATTTCTACAAGATTCCGCTGACATATTCGACAGAAGGTGGTGATGCTGGAGAAAAAACGGCGGGCGACGATGACCTAGCTGGTGAACAAAATGCCACCGAGGACGCCGAAAAGACTGGCGACGCTGCCCCGTCTGGAAACGTAAATGAATAAAAATCACGAAAAAATCATTTATTATTCTGATGAACTAAATGACGAATTTGCCGGCGACTCCATAATCCCAAAAAAAATTGATGAAAATTATTTTTATGGGGACTCATCTTTGGGCTGGAAAATCAAGCATTATTTTTTTTACAAAATAATTGCCCACCCCATAGCCTTTGTCTTTGTAAAACTAAAATATCATCATAAATTTGTAAACAAAGAAGTCATAAAACCTTACATCCACAAGGCAAAATTTCAGTTTGGAAATCACACAAATAATATCATGGACGCCTTGATTCCAAGTTTTATGCAGTTTCCAAATCACAATTATTTAATCGTAAATGCAAACAACGTGAGTATGCCGGTTTTGGGAAAAATCACCCCTTACCTGGGAGCAGTTCCCCTGCCTGACAATATGGCTGCCAGCAAAAATTTTATGAATATCATCAAACTTAGGATTGGGGAAAATAGGACTTTTACGATTTATCCCGAAGCCCACATCTGGCCTTTTTACACAAAAATCAGACCTTTTGGCGAAAATTCTTTCAGGTATCCTATTTCTTATGATTTGCCGACTTTTGCTTTTACAAACACATATCAAAAAAGAAAATTTTCAAAAACGCCCCAGATGGTAACTTATATTGATGGTCCATTTTTTGCCGATAAATCACTTTCGCTAAAAGAACAAAGACGGGATTTACGAGACAAAGTTTACAATGCCATGGTGAAGAGAAGCAAAAATAATAATGTTGAGCTGATAAAATACATAAAAAAGCCTGATTTGGACGAGGATAAAGATGATTAATATTTTATTTTGTGGAAATGACGGAGTTTTTGATGGAGTTCTTACAACTTCACTTTCGATTGTAAAACGAACTCAAACAAAAGAAGCATTTAATATTTATCTTTTTACGATGAATCTTACCCATTTGAGTCCAAAATATATCCCAATTTCTGATAAAAAAGTCCAGTTTCTGGAAAATGTTCTAAAAGAATATAATCCCGAAAACAAAGTCACAAAAATTGACGTGACATCTTACTATATGAAAGATTTTTCTGGCTGTCCAAACGAAGGGGCTTATTGTTCCCCCTACACTTTAATCAGACTTTTTGCGGACCAGATTCCAAATATTCCGGATAAAATGCTTTACCTGGACTGCGACATAATGTTCAATCGGGATATTTGCCTTTTATATGATTATGATATTTCGGATTATGAATACGCTGCCGCTCCAGACCATTACGGAAAATATTTAATCCGCCCGGACTATATAAACGCCGGAGTTTTGCTTTTTAATATCAAAAAATGCAAAGAAACAAAAATTTTTGAAAAAGCCCGACAGCAAATAATGACAAAAAAGTGGACATTCGCCGACCAGGACGCTCTCTGGCATTCCACGACCAAAAAGAAGATTTTGCCACAAAAATTTAATGACCAGAAATTCCTGCACCCAAAATCTACGGTTGTAAGGCATTTTTCAAAAAGACTTTTCTGGTTGCCTTACCCTCACACCGCAAATATAAAACAGTGGCATATCACCAAGGTTCATAAGATTTTTGGCTATGACCAGTTTGATGATATTTTGTATGAATATGTTTATTTGAAAGGGAAGTTTGA
>CAZGDL010000005.1:0-8992 GCA_964525075.1 uncultured Treponema sp. | reverse complement strand
AATGACGTACACGTTACGGCAGGGACCAGAGTTCTTTTTTGCTTTTTATTAACTCTGTAACTTCCAGGCCCACTTCTTCAACGCCCATTTTGCGGAGTTCTGTCTGCATTTTTTCCCAGGCAGCGTCAAAATCCCCCTCTGGGCCCAGAATCATTTCGATTAAAGAAGATTTTACGAAGGCGTCGGCATTGTCGATGATGGCCGTGCTTTTTGCATTCAAAGGATACTGCCAGATTTGTCCGTGTTTTGAAACGCCCAAATCATCTGGCTGGGGAAAAAGTTCTGTCCAGATTTCTGCCCCGTAGGCTTTCAGGGTTTCTTTTTCGGCGTAGTTATATTCTGCAATAACAGTTTCTCTCTGACTTTTTCCCAAAGGATTTCCGGTTGAATCCAAATATCCAGTTCCACCTTGCGGGAAAGGATAAAGCCACTGGCCTACCCCATTTTGTTTGCTACTCACGGTGATGCTGTAACGTTTGCCCTGGCTATCATAAAGATAGTCAATGCCTTCAAATCCCCAGTTGGTCAAAATCTGAGCTTCTTCTGAACACATCCAGTCCAAAAATTTAAAGGCTTTTACAGGGTCTTTACAGTCAACCGAAATTGCAATTCCCCAACCGCCAGAATATCCGTAATCTTTTAAAGAAGGATCCATATAACTTTTGCCGGCAGTAACAGGAAGATAGGCTAAAGTCCGCTCTGTCATTCCGCTGTTTTCCAGTTCTTTTTTAATTTCGGTTAAACCCCAGTAAGCGTAAGTAGTTCCCAGAACATAGCCACCAGAAAGTTTATTTTTCCACATATCATGGGTTTGGGTAAAACTTTCGGGATCCAAAAGCCCTTTATGATAAATTTTATTGAGCCATTTATAAAAAATCTTCATTTCTGGGTACAAAAATTTGTAAGTTGACTCAAAGGTATCCTGATTTACAATCCACTGGCCGTCATCAGGAAGGCCCAAAACATAATTTCCAGGATTTGACAGTCCAACATACCAATACCAATCATCGGTCAAAAGGGAAAGTCCAATTGTTTTGTGACCGTTAATTTCCGGATATTTATTGATATAGGCCTGCATGATATTTTCATAATCTTCCAAAGTAGTGACCTTGGGATAGCCGAATTCTTTTAGGACGGCGTTTTGAAGCTGCATATTGCCCGAAAGTTCATTAATCGTTCTTTTTAATTCATAAGTTCCGACATTGTAAATTGAAGAATCTTCCAGGCTGTACCTTAGTTTTACAATTTCTGAGCCATAGAGTTTTTTCATATTTTGGCCGTATTTTTCTATGTAATCGTCTAAGGGGATAACCGCCTTGTTCTTTATAAATCTGGCCAAATCATTTTTTACAAAAATTAAATCGGGGTAAGAATTATTTACCAGCATGAGGGAAATAGAATCAGCATTGCTTTGCTTGGGATACTGCAAATCGAGGATAACGCCAGTTCTTTTTGTGATTTCTCGGGCAACTGGGTCATCAAAAGGCATAGAATCCGTTAAATCCGAAGTGTACATGGTAAAAGTGATGGGCTTATTATCTTCATTTTTATTTTTGATATTGCAGGAAGCAAGTAATAAAAGAAAAGATAAAGAAAAAACTATGGAAAAAAATCCTAAAAAAAGTGATTTTGATAATTTATTTTTCATCGGATTCTGCCTGCTCTTTTTGATTTTGGTCCGAAGTTTCGCCGGAATTTTGACTTTCGATAGCCTGCTTGTACTCTTTTGGCGTGTAACCTGTACATTTTTTGAATTTCATAAAGAAATAATCCGTGTTTGAATAGCCTACAAGTTTTGAAATCTGATAAATTTTAAGATTTGTGTTCAAAAGTTTGTCTTTGGCGTCTTCGATGCGGAGGTTGTCCAGGTAAATATTAAACTGAGTGCCAGTATATTTTTTGAATTTTTTGCCAAGATAGGCTGAGTTACAGTTGAAAAGGTCGCCCAGAGTTTCGAGTTTTAAATCCGAAGTGTAATTTGATTTTACGTAGGCAATAACTTTTACGATTACAGAATCGGCGGTGTTGAAATTAAAGTTTTCTAGCAAATCAAAAAGGACGGTTTTGACATATTCAACGATTTCGGCGTATGACGTGGCTTCCAAGATTTTTGGAACAACTTCAAAAGTTGTGCCGTTGGAAATTTCGCGCTCAGGATATTTTGAAATCAATTTATTTCGCAATTCAATCATAAGTGAGATAAAAAGTTTTTTACTTTCTGATTCTGATTTTGAAATGTCAAAGAAAGTTTTATTGATTTTTAAAACAATTTCGTCCAAATTTTTTTTGTTGTAAGTTTCGATGCAAAAAACAATATCTTCAATCAATTCATTTAAATTATTTTGGAAAATTTCCTCATTTTCTGATGGCAGATTTTCGGCAGAAACGAAAGGTGCATCCGAAATATAAAAAAGCAGGGAATTCAGCCTGGAAACTTCATCGTAAGATTTTACCAAGCCTTCCAAGCCATCATAAAGCTGGCTTTTACAGATAAATGTTCTTTGATTTTTGTTTAATTTGCCAGTTCTTTCTATACAGTTATTAATAGCAACTTCGTTGGTGGCTTTAAGAAAAATATAAATTTTATTTTCGATTTTTATAATAACCCTGGTGAAAAATGAAAAATAATTGTCTATGGATTTCATCATATCATCACTAATTCCAGAGGCAGTTTTTTCGGTATCGATTAAGACGCAGGAATATTTTGCAGTCTGATTATCAGCAAAAAATTTACTGGTGGCAAGTTTTCCAAGTGGCTGGATTTTTTTACTCTGAACCAGTTTTGTCAAATAATCATTAATTTCAAAAATTTCTGCAGATTTGGAACTTTCGTTTAAGGCTCGTTTTTCGCGGATTTCAAGGCCGATGGCTTTTACTTTTTGCTCCAATTCATCTTCATCAACAGGTTTTAAAAGATAAGCCCTGGCACCATTATTTATACTCTGGCGGGCATATTCAAAATCAGAATAACCAGAAAGAATGATTATGGCTGGCATTTCAAGGTTGTTTGCTTCAAAATATTCCCGGATTTGAGAAATAACTTCGATTCCTGTAAGGCCCGGCATTTTTATATCCAGGATTACCAGGTCTGGCCGCAAATCATTAATCTGACTTACGGCGTCTTTTCCGTTGGAAGCTTCGCCGCAAATTTTATAACCACATTCTTCCCAATCCAAAATACATTTTAAACCATTACGAATATTTGCTTCATCATCTGCAATCAATAATTTTAATAAGTCCATATTTTCACAACTCCTTTGCAAAGAGATTCCGAAACAAGTTCGGAATGACGGTTTTTAATAAAGATTCCGAAACAAGTTCGGAATGACGGTTTTTAATAGAGATTCCGAAACAAGTTCGGAATGACGGTTTTTAATAATTACCCATTGTGTCTAAACTGGGATTTTTATAGTCACTAGAGTACCTTCCCCAAAATCACTCTGAATTTTTAAGCCATATTCATTTCCGTAAAACAATTTTATACGAGAATTGACATTTGCAACACCAATATGAGTAGAATTTTCTTCGTTTTCGCCCCGGTCGAGTTTGTCATTCAGCTCAGCCAGTTTGTCCTCGTCAATTCCACAGCCGTTATCTTTTACAGAAATAATCAAGGATTTTTTGCCATCGATAATTTCTGTATTAATCAAAATATAAATAAAACCGCCCGAAACCCTGTTTTCAAGTCCGTGGCTAAAAGAATTTTCGACCAGAGGCTGAATCAGAAGGGGCAAAATCATTATATCATTTACATCGCACATGGTAACAATATCATAAGAAACTCTATCCGCAAAACGCATATGCTGAATGTTTAGATAATTTTGAATGGCTTCCAGTTCCTGAATTAAAGGAACGGGCTGGCCTTTTACGCTCAAATTATACCGCAAAAGCGAAGCCAAAAGTTTGAGCATGGTTGCCACTTCTTTTTGTCCGGAAGAAATGGACTTCATGCGGATTGTTTCCAAAGTATTGAAAAGAAAATGAGGATTAATTTGATTAGAAAGCATTTTAAAAGACATTTCGCTCTGGCGGGCGGCAAACTGCTCTTTTTCGATATTTTGTTTATAAACTTCGTTAATCAGATTTTTAATATCTAGGGACATTTCGTAAAGTTCTTTGTAAATATATTCAAATTCGTCGTTGCCCCCAATTGTCGCAGGAATTTCAAAGTTTTTTTCGACGACGTTGGAAATTCCAGACTGGACTTTTTTTACCCGACCGTCCAGGTAATGGATAAAAATGACGATTACAACGGTCGAGAGCAAAATCATCATCAAAAGAATCAAAACCGACAAGGCTATAATTTTTCTGGTAGCCCTGATTAATTCCCTCATAGGAATAATGTACATAATCCCAAAAGAAAGATTTGAATCTCCGGGGGCAAAAAGTGTGTCACCCATTATTCCAAAAGAAGACTCCCCAAGTTTTACCCTTTTAATTTTGGTCAAACTTGGAGTGTAAGTTTTTTCGATTTTAGAAAGTTCCTTCACATCATCAAAAGACAAATCATTAAAAGCCGAATAAACGATTTTATGCTTTACAAAAACCGCAGTATTAAAAAGGGATTTTACAAGTGCGTCATTTATGTTTTCGCTATCAATATTTACGACAAGAACGCCAACAAGTTGATTGTCGCTGGTCCAAAGAGAACGGATTAAAGAAACGTATTCTTTTTTGGAAAAATCATCTCTTTTAAAAAGCCAAAAAGACTTGCCTTTCAAAATCAGGGCCTTGAGATACCATTCCGAAATTTCGATTCTCCTATCAGTTTTTACGATAAAAGAATTGTCCAAAAGGGTTTGATTTTCAGTGTAAATTCTGTAATTTGCGATTTGATCATAAGTTACAAGATAAGATTCCAGAAATGAAAGATTGGCGTAATCGTTATAAACCTGCTGAATGTCGTCGTAGCGGGTAAGGAGGATTTTTTGCAGGGGCTTGTTGATGTAAATTAAATCTGAAAAGGCCTGAACATCCTGCAAAGATGCGGTAAAAAGGCTTTCGGTCTGGCTGATTGAATAGCGAACTCGGTCTTTTTCCCAATCCAGCATAGTTTTGTAGAGATATGAAATAAAAACTATGGAAATTATGATGACTGGCAAAATAAATAAAAAAATAAAAATTGTCCTGAGACTTTTTTTGATAGAAACTTTGTTCAGCAGTTTTTCGAATTTATTTACCAGGCTAGCCATAGGTTAATTATAGCATATTCGGAAGGAAGTGGCGGATTATTTTTTTATGATAATGGAGGATAAAGACACCGGGGCGGCCATTTGCACTGGGGGCGGGCCAATCACCTTGTGGTACCTTATTTTCCTAAATCTTTTGGCCGAGGACTGAAGGCTTCTTGCCTTGAACGGACCGCCTGAATAATTTCGTTGTCGGCTTCCAACAGGTCTATTAAATCCCAGTGCCAGTTTAAATCGTCTGGTGGGAAAATCGGATCTGGGTCAGGTTTTCGCCTAGAATTCCCGGCTTTTACCAGGGCCATTAAATCTTCAAAAGTAGATTTATCGGCAAGTTTTGTAAGGTACGGTTCTTTGTCCAAAATCAAAATGGATTTATCTTCATTAAAAATGTAATTATCTGGGGTAAAATTCTGGGGCTCAACGACATTTCTGATTTTTTTACTCCGGCCAGAAACAGCAGAATAATTATTTCCACCAGAAAAAATGTGCTTGTCGGGGTAAAATTCTTTTTCGCCATATTTCAGGGCCACTTTTTCGTCAGAATAATCCATATCACTTTTCCAGTAGCGGATATTTAAGATTTTCGTCGCATTATCATCATCAAAAATATAAAAACAGGCAAGATTTTCGGGAATTTTCTGCTGGCTGATTTTTATGCCTTCCGAAACTGCATTTCCCCGGTAAAAATTCTTATCTTCATTATCCTGAATATAAAAATCCAGGAAAATATTGTCATTTAAAATCGTAATCGGAACTTTTGCGGTCTGATTTTTTGAATAGGTCAGGCCCAATTCCCAGACCGGAAGATTTCCATCAGCTTTTTGAATGGGCTGAATTTCAAAATAAATATTTTCTGCCTGGCGGGTCGTCGCAGAGTTTCGGATTCTTGGCTCTTTTTGATTATATTCTGCTGGCTCGGCAGCTCTGTCATAATACCAGCCGTAATATTCTTTTAAAAGAATGACAATTTGAGAATTTTGGGATTGGGATTTTTCAAAAAAAACAAAACGGTCTTTTCCCTCCCAAATTCCATACAAAGAATCGGGGATTTCGAGAGAAAAAAGTGAAAAAAATGAAAAAATTGCCAAAAAACAAAAAAGAATTTTTTTCATAGTAAAATTATCGGCAGAAAAAAGTGACCGGGTATAAAATTAGGAGAAATAAAACGTTCAGGCCAGTAAAAACTGCCAAATATTTTCCAGTTTTTGCCCCTTCCACTCCCCCATAAAATTTAAAACTGATTAAACTTGCCATGCTGGCGATAAGCGTGCCAAGGCCGCCAAGATTTACCCCGATTGTCAAATCTCGGAGATTTTTTGTAAATGTGCTGAGCAAAAGGGCGGCCGGAACATTGCTAATGACCTGGCTAGAAAGAATTCCGCAAAGGATTTCCCGATTTTGCAAAATTGAACTGATAAATGAGGATATTTTGGGGCTGTGGCTCAAATTTCCGGTAAAAATAAAAAATCCGATAAAGGTCAAAAGTAAAATATAATCAACTTTTTCCAGGGCTTTTTTTTCGGTAAAAAGCACGGTGACAAAAACGATGGGCAGACTGATAAAATATGGGATTAAATTAAAAACGGTCGCCAGGGAGATGATAGCAAGAAGTGAAAAAATGATGATTTTGATTTTTGAAAATGAGATTTGAGATTTTGAAAATCTGGCGGAAGATTTGGAAACCACAATACGCTCAGAGGCCGCCCCGGATGGCCTTTCGCAGGCAGGAGGATTTTTTTTGCCAGTGGACATTTTTCCACCACCAGGAAATTTCCCACCACCGGCCATTTTCCTGCCAGCAAAAAATTTTCCTATCAAAATACAAAGAACCAAAAGCAAAAAACTCAAAACCGAATAAGGTAGCATAATCTTCATAAAAGAAAAAACATCAAGGCCCATCAAATTAAAAAGATAAAGATTTTGAGGATTTCCCACCGGGGTCAGCATAGAGCCCAGATTGGCAGCCAAAGTTTCCAGAACAATTGTAATGCAAATGAGATTTGAAAGGCCTGCCGTCGTCAAAATTGAAATTGTTAGCGGTACAAAAGTGATGAGGGCCACATCGTTTGTGATAAACATACTGAAAAAAAAGCAGATAGAAACAAGGGCAAAAATCAGGCTCCAAGTTTTTTTTATGCTGGAAATAATTTTTATGGAGATAAATGAAAATGCCCCATTAATCGAAAAGCACTGAACGACGGCCATCAGACAAAACAAAATGGAAAGTGAACGAAAATCTATGGCAGAAAGGATTTCTGCTGCTTGTGGACGGAAAATAATTGTAGAAAAAATTGCCAGAAGCAGGGAAATTACAAAAATAATTTGCTTTTTTAGGAAAGAAAACAGGGGTTTTAGCATTTTTTAGGCCTTCAAGGAAGATTATAGTGAAAAATTTGGGAAATATAAAGGAAGGGGTAGCGCTGGGAGCAGCTGCGAAGCAGTCGACCGCAGGACTGCCACAGGCAGGCCGAGGACGATGAGCGTTAGCGAACTGCGGACATAGCGACGGCAGGCGGAATGAGCGAAGCGAATGGAGGCTGCCGGACCCTCCAAAAATCCAAAATCTTCAAAACCTTTAAACTTTCCCCAATTCCTACTATAATAATTTTATGACTTATCTGGCAAAAATTGGTGAACTTACGCTGAAGGGTTCTAATCTTCAGGAATTTGAAAATCTTTTAAAACATAATACCGCAACTTATCTGCAAGGGCTTGACTGTAAAATTGCTTTGAGGGCTGGGCGTTTGTATATTGATTGTGATGATACGGCTGCCGAGAAGGTTGAATTTACCCTCAACCATTTGATTGGAATTACAGGTTGGGCAAAGGCTAGCGTTTGTGACAAAAATATCCAGGCTATTTCTAAGGCTGTCTACGATTTGGCAAAAATTGAGGCCGAAAAAGGCTGCAAAACTTTTAAAATTGATGCAAGACGGTCTGACAAGGGCTTTCCTCTTAATTCTTATCAGATTTGCTGCGAGGCTGCCGGAGATGTGGAAGCTTTGATGAAGGTTGATGTCCATCATCCTGATACGATTATTTACGTGGAAGTTCGGGAGCGGGTTTTTGTTTATGTTGATTCAAATGTCGGTTGCCGGGGGCTACCTGTTGGGGCAAGTGGAAAGGGACTTCTTTTGCTTTCGGGGGGATTGGATTCTCCGGTGGCTGGTTACAGAATGCTCCGCCGGGGTATGAAGATTGAATGTTGTTATTTTCATTCGTATCCCTACACTTCGGAAGAAGCTAAGCAAAAAGTTGTAACTCTGGCTCAAAAACTTGCTTATTACGGCATAAAACTTTATTTGAATGTAATTCCTTTTACTGATGTTCAGATGAAAATTAAGCAAAAGGCGCCAGAAGCTTGGTCTACTCTTATGCTCCGACTTTGTATGATGAAGGTTGCTAACCGCCTGGCTGGTCGCTGTAATGCAAAATGTATTATTACCGGGGAAAGCGTGGGACAGGTTGCCAGTCAGACTATCGAAAATATGACTGTTACTGAGCATTTTGCGGAATTTCCTCTGCTCCGCCCTCTTTGTGGTATGGATAAGGAAGAAATCATCAAAGATGCTTATTTTATTGATACTTATGAAACTTCGATTTTGCCTTATGAGGATTGTTGCGTGCTTTTTAGTCCTCGTCACCCGGTTTTGAGGGGAACTTGTGAACAGGCTGATGAGATTTATAAAAGTCTTGAAGTTGATGATTTGATTGAAAAAGCCTACAGGGACAGGGAAATTGTAAAATTGACTGTAAACGAGGAACCTGTTTGGAAAACTTCGGGCAGCAAGAAAACTGAGGAA
>CAZGDL010000004.1:0-33473 GCA_964525075.1 uncultured Treponema sp. | reverse complement strand
AGTTCAGCATGACGTGCTGATAAGATGTTGAACCCTGAACTTGATTCAGGGGCACCATGACGCATAGAAAAGGCAATATGTTGCGTACTTAAATTTCTGTTTCACAATCCTCTGTAATTTACTATAATCATCAACATGCAAATACAATTAAAGGATTTATTTAAAACTTATACATCGGCTGATGGCTTTAGCCAGGTGAAAGCTGTTGATGGCGTTTCTTTGACCATTCCTTCTAACGAAATTTTTGGAATTATCGGAAAGTCCGGGGCTGGAAAATCTTCCCTGGTTCGACTTGTGAGTATGATGGAACGTCCTGATTCTGGCCAGGTTTTGTATGATGGTCAGCGGGTTGATAATCTTGATGAAAAAGAACTGGTTTTAAGACGTCGCCGCATTGGTATGATTTTTCAAAATTTTAATTTGTTTTCGTCACGGTCGGCTGGACAAAATATTGCCTACCCAATGGAAATTTGCGGACTTCCAAAAGAGCAGATAAATAAAAGGGTTGATGAACTTTTGGAAATTGTAGAACTTTCTGATCGAAAAAATGCCAGAATTTCAACTTTGTCAGGCGGTCAAAAGCAGAGAATTGCGATTGCCCGAGCCCTTGCAAATAATCCGGATATTCTTTTTTGTGATGAAGCTACTTCTGCTCTCGATCCTCAGACTACGACTTCGATTTTGAACCTTATCAGAAAAATCCAGAGCCAGATGAACCTTACCGTCGTGATGATTACCCACCAGATGGAAGTTGTCCGCGACGCTTGCTCCCAAGTTGCAGTTATAAACGAAGGCCAGGTTGTGGAAGTTGGAAATGTCAACGATATTTTCCTAAATCCTAAAAGTCCTGTCACAAAAGATTTTATTTCTCATATTTCTTCTAATCAGAAAAAGGATGATATTGTTCGCTGGTCAAATGAAGGCGGTCAGTATGAACTTTCTTTCCCGTCAGACCAGCAGGGAGCTCCGGTTTTGAGTCAACTGGCTAAAAAATTCGATGTGGAATTTAATATCAGGGCGGCTGGCGTTCAGCATCTTACAGATGGTGATGTTGGCAAAATGATTGTTGATTTTAGCGGTTCTCAGATAAATGATGCTTTGGAATATCTTAATCAGCAGAAAATTATTGTAGAAAAGGTTGGTGAATAATATGAATCCAGAAGTTGTAAAGTATTTGACAGTAATTGGAACAGCCACCTGGCAAACCCTTGTGATGGTTTTGTTTTCGACAGTTTTCAGTATGATTTTGGGCTTCCCTCTAGGCATCCTCCTTTGTACAAGCGATCCAGCCAGCGGATTAAAGCCTCGCAAAGCTTTAAATCAGGTTTTGTCTATAATCATAAATATTCTTAGGGCCATTCCCTTTGTAATTCTTGTGATTTTGCTCTTCCCATTTACCCGAGTTATAGTTCATACCGCAATTGGAACTAAGGCTTCTATCGTTCCTCTGACAATTGCTGCCGCACCTTTTGTGGCCCGCGTCATTGAATCCAGCCTCAAAGAAGTTGAACCAGGCGTTATTCAGGCGGCCAGATCAATGGGTTCTACAAACAAGCAGATTATTTTCAAAGTTTTAATTCCAGAGGCAATGCCTTCAATCATAAATGGCGTTACTTTGACCATTATCAATCTGATTGGATATTCTGCTATGGCAGGAACAGTCGGCGGTGGTGGACTTGGCGACGTTGCAATTCGTTACGGCTATCAGCGTTACCGCGTTGAATATATGCTGGGGTCTGTAGCCATTATTTTGATTTTGGTCGAAGTGATTCAGGTGATAGGCACAAAACTCAGCAATAAGATGCAGGCAAAAAGATAGGGGAGAGGGGCTTTTTAGCACCTACCCCACATAAGTCTGCATCAGCTGAACAAACAAATACAGCTTTTTGTAAATATTCACACTATATTCTTTCATCGGCTGGTCTATAAATTTTTCTAGTTCTTTCCAGTTGGCAACTAGAACAGGCTTCGGCTTTGTGTAATCTTCAATCAGCTGTTTTACGGTTTTTCCGATTATAATCAGATTTTTTGTAGCACTGATGATAAATTCACGGGCCTGGTCGTTTCCATCAGAAACAACTCGATTTATGATACTTTCTGCACCCGCATCATGGGCGGTTTTTGGTAAAAGGGTTTTGACCTTCATTCCCCAAGGTCCTTCTTCCGCAAATTTTTCATCAAAAGAGGTAATTTCATCGGAAGTTTTTAAAAGTTCCTGGAAAGAATTTGAAAATGGGGCAGAAAGTGTGGCATCCCATTGACCGCGGATTATGACTACATCATAAAATTCGCGAATTTCTTTTTTTACAAAATCAACAAGGAATGTTTTCAGATAATTTAACGGCTCTGTGTATTCCAAGGTGTTCAAATCCTTTTTTTCGAGAGGAGGATTAAAGTTCGAAACGTAATATTTTAAGCTCTGAGGATCTGCTGTCCCAAAAATCTGCATACAAATAGAATTTGCCTTCGATTCTTTTTGTTCGTAGGCAATTTTTGAAAGCAAAGTCCTGGTTTCGTCCTCAATCTTATCAACATAAGGTTCCAGCAATGGCTGATAATGGTAACTTGTCTCTGTCACATAATCTGGATCTTCTGACATATGCTGAACTGCCAGATCCAAAGACTTGGAAATCTGAATATTTTTAATTCTGGCAACAATTTTTTTCCAGTTTCCAAGCGAAATAAGGTCTTTATTCTGACTTTCTTTTAAGAAATTAAATAATTCTGACCAGTCAATATTGTCATCGGTGATGGAATAGGCAACTGCCAGAAAATCTTTAATTTCGTTAACAACATAAGTTCCATTTACCTTGTCAATTTTTGGAGAAAGGTTGAAATCGTATTCCCGGAAGCTTGAGTCAAATTTTTTGATTAAAACGTAAAAATCATAATCACAAAAATCCTGGAAAATAGTAAACGCCTTGCAAAGATTATCAGCTTTTAAAGTTTTTGCATCATCAAATTCATTCATAAACTGCTGCAATTTAGCGTCAACATCTTTTTGCAACTGGGAAAGCGGGACTTTTTTTGCCATTTGAATGATATTTTGCTCATCAATCTGGGCCAAAAGTTCTGCCTGTTTATCCGAAATCAGATAATTGATGATTTGTCTTTTAAAAATTGCAGGATTTGCTGTGTTTTTAAAAAGGATTTGGGCTGGTGCAATCATTTTGTAAATATCAAACATCAGCTTGCCAAAAGGTGCCATAACTTCGTTAGAAATAGGCTTATAAAAATTGTGATATTTTGATTTAGAAAAGGCCTTGGCAATATTTTTTAGCTTTCGTTTTTTTTCTGCTTCGGGACTGGAAGCCTTAAAAAGAGATGCAAATAAAGCTTGAAAAAAGCCTTCTTTATGTTCAGGAGTTTTTGTTTCCGATTTATCTTTATTCTGTTTAATATCCATAATAAAGAATATAAGTCAATTAAAAGGTTAATTCAAGTTTTTGAATTTTGTGATTTTAGGATTTTCTGATTTTTTAATTTTGTGGAATAAAATAGAGGCTTCTTATATAATGAAAGCGAATTTTGATACTTCTAACGGAACTTCGTTAGAGTTAATAGTAAGGAGATTCTTATGAAAAAAATTGCAGTTACAGCGGTAATGGTCACATTACTTTTGTCTGCCTTAAATGCTTATAATCCTCCTGTTGGAAGCGAAGATATGTGTTTACTTTCGAGTCCACGTACACTTTCTGGAGGGCTTTCTGTAACTGGTGGTGCAATTTTTGCAGCTGGTGCAGAATCAATTGTTGTGAATCCGGCTTTGACCGCAAGTGAACAGCGGGTAAATTTAAATGTTGCAGGTACTTTTCTTTATTCTGGAAATGATTTAGATGAGTCGAAGATTGGAACCGCCCTGCAGGGGGCAATCCTCATACCGTCTAAACTTTATGTTTTTAGCGGATATGTAAATTTTACTACTGCAAATTTTACTCAGGAAATGTATCTTGGTGATTCGGTTAATGCAAAAGTGGGACTTTCCAAAGAAATTACTGATAAATTGAATGTAGGGGCAAGTTTATCAGGTGGTTTTGCCTGGAAATATGGCACAGACTGGGCTTTGGGGGCAAACCTTGGCTTCCTTTACAATTATGGTGATTTAGGATTTTTCAAAAAATTCCGCTACGGGGCTTCAATTCTTAATCTTGGAAAAAATTATTCAGACCTTTTGCGACTTGGAATGACCACGGAAGAAGCAATCACTGCTTATCCTAGCATTGCAACATTAAAATTTGGTGCGTCTGGTTCTTTTGTCAAAAATGATAATTTTGAAATTGGGGCTGCCTTGGATTTTACATTGCCGGCTTTCCAAAATCTTATTGTTGATTTGAACTTGCAGGCTGGAATCAAAGATATGCTTTTTATCAGCCTTGGCGAAAAATTCAACTTGCGCGAATCTTTAAATGGTCACAAAAATTATATTCCTTCAATCGGATTGATTTTTAATTTTACATTCGATATTAAAAATAGCGAATATTTTGCTTCAAAAGACTGGAGCCAGAGCGAAATGTCTGTTTCTGCCGCTTACAAAAATCTCTACCAGGGCATTCATGCAATTTCTGCTGGCCTGGATGTGGATTTGGGTATGAAAGATACTTCTGCTCCAGAAATTATTTTAATTGGCTTGGACCAGGAGTAGGAGGTAGATGATGAAAAAGTTTTTATCTATAAGTTTTCTTTTAATTTTAATTTCGGCTTCGATTTTTGCGGTGCCAAAATATATTTCTCCTAACAACGACGGTGTCCAGGACGAACTTGTTATCCCCCTGAAAATTAACGACAAACGTTATGTACAGGGCTGGAGTCTTGTGATTATGGACGAAAATCATAATGTCGTAAGAACAATCGGAAATAAAATTGCCCTGCCAGAAAAAGTTGGTTTTAAATCATTTTTTAAGCAACTTGTAACGGCAAAATCCGGGGTTCAGATTCCTGAATCAATCACTTGGAACGGTGCTATGAATAATGGTGAAACCGCTCCTGATGGCAAATATTTTTACTATGTAAGTGCTGTTGATGATAATGGCAACGAAGGTAAAACAAAAGAGTATGAGGTGATTGTTGATACTCTTGCCCCAGAAGTTGAACTTGCCCAGCCTGGTGATAAGATTTTTGGCGAGGGGGCAAAATCTGCATTCAAAATTAGACAAACAGGTTCTGTGGAAGATTCTTGGGTTGGAACTTTCCGCTCTGCCGATGGCTCTGTTGTAAAAACTGTAAAATGGACAAACGCCGAGCCGGCAGAATTCAACTGGTATGGTACAGATGATAAAGAAGCCCAGCTTCCTGATGGAGTTTATTCTTATGATATTACTGCTACCGACCGAGCCGGAAACGTTGCTCCAAAAACTGGAATTACAAATATCATTTATTCGGCTGATAAACCTGCCACCAACATTTATGTAGACGGTTCTCGTTATTTTTCACCACAGACCGACAGTAAATCTCAGAACATCACATTCAACCTTACAATTCCTGTTCCAGATGCAAAAACTGGAAATAAACTTGTTGAATGGGCACTTTCTATTGAAGACAAAAAGGGAAATGTTGTCCGAGAATATAATCAGACAAATTCTGGCGAAAATCCTCCAGATACAGTCATTTTTGATGGTACAGATTCAAATGGCAAAAAACTTCCTGATGGCGAATATCAGGCTTCTGTTACTGCTAAATATTTGAACGGTTATGTTCCTGCAAAGTTGACTTCTCCAGTTTTGGTTTTGGATACAGAAAAACCTGCTGCCCAGATTACTTCTTCTGATAAAGTTTTTGGAGCCGGTGCAAAAGATTCTGTAAAATTTGCAATTATGATTACTCCATCCGCTGGTGCTCCAGTAACTTCTTGGAAAGGAGAAATCCGTTCTGCTGATGGTTCTACAGTCGTAAAATCTTATGATTTTGGAGAATATCCTCCTGAATCTGTTACATGGAATGGTATTAATGATAAGGGCGAAATTGCGGAAAAAGGCCAGTACAAGTTTGTGGTTTTTGGAACTGACCAGGCTGGTAACCTTGGTGGTGGCGAAACTGCCCAGTTTGTAACATTTGATACAACCGAAGCCCAGCTTTTGCTCGCTATGTCTGATACAGCTTTCTCGCCAAATGGTAATAAGGTAAAGGACACAATCACATTTACTCCTGTAACTGCTACAAAAGATGTTGTTTCTTATCAGTTTGATATTAAAAATGCTGATGGAAAAATTGTTTACACTGTAAAATCTGATTCAAAACTCCCAGTAAATTTTGTTTGGGATGGTAAAGATAATGATAAGATTTTGTCTGCTGATGGATTTTATTCTGCCCAACTTGCAATTACAGTTGCAAACGGTTCTACGGCAAATGCAACAACTCAATCATTTGAGCTTGATACCCTTGAACCAAAACTTTCTGCAGAAATTCCTTGGACTGCATTTGCTCCAACTGGAAACGGAAATCAGAAAAATATTCCTGTGACAATCAAAGATTCTTCATCAGAAAAACTTTGGACTGCCGAAGTTCGTAACGCAAAAGACAAAACTGTCAGAAAGTTCACTTGGAATGGACTTAGTGAAGGTTTTGTTTGGGACGGCTCAGATGAATCTGGAAATATTTGTGAAAATGGGGATTACAGCATCATAATTCATTCAACTGATGATGCAGGTAACTCATTCTCTACAGAATTGAAAAATCTTGCCCTGGATAACCGCGAAACAAAGGGCTATATCACAGCTGAATACGAAGGTATTTCTCCAAACAACGATGGCGTCTTTGATACTCAGAAATTTGAAATCAAAACTACGGTTACGGATAGCATAGTTGCATGGGCTTTTGATGTTCGCCGTGAAGATGGAACTAGTGTTTATTCTTTGACAGAAAAAGATTCAGCAAATCTCCCTGCAACTATAAACTGGAATGGTGCTGATAAAGATGGAAATGCCGCAGAAGGCACATTTACTGGAACTTTGGATGTTACTTACAAAAATGGTAATAAAGTTTCGGCTGTTTCTTCTGCCTTTGTTTGTACAGCAACTCCTCCTCAGTTGAAAGTTCAGACTGCACCAGAATTCTTTAGTCCAGATAATGATGGTGTTGATGATGATTTGTATATCAAACTTTCTGGCTCTACAAAAGCAAGAATTAAAAACTGGTCATTCACAATCGACGATCCAAAAGGTCGCCCATTCTGGAAGACTTCTGGAAAATCTCAAATTACCGAAAGAATTATTTGGGACGGTTTGAGTAACCTTCAAAAAGATGCTAACGGAAATGCGGAACGTGTTCAGTCGGCAATGGATTATCCTTACACATTCACTGTGACAGATAATTTGGGAATGACTTCTACTGTAAAAGGCGTAATTCCTGTTGATGTTCTTGTTATTCGTGATGGTAGTGTTTTGAAGATGGCTGTTCCTTCAATCATCTTTGAATCTGATTCTGACAATTTCCAGACAGCAAATGCAAAACTTACCCAGGAACAGGTTGATAAGAACCTCCAAATTTTGAACCGTATTGCTGATATTTTGAAGAAGTTCAAAGATTACTCGGTAACAATTGAAGGTCATGCAAACAAGCTTACAGATAATCCTGAAGAGGAAAATACTGATAATCCTAGACTTTGGGGACGTGCTTTGACACCACTTTCTAAAGAGCGTGCCGAAGCAATCAAAGCTTACCTGATTAAACGCGGAGTAAGTGCATCTGCTCTTGCAACGGAAGGTCTTGGTGGTACAAAACCTGTTGTTAATCCAAAAGATAAGGATAACAACTGGAAAAACCGCCGTGTAGAATTCATTTTGCAAAAGTAATTTTTGGAAAAAAAATAAATTTTAATAGTGAAAACTGTTGACACGTTCTGCGGTTTTCACTAATATATTATTCACGTTCGCAAGAACAAATGGTTGCTTAGCTCAGCTGGTAGAGCAATGGACTGTTAATCCATGTGTCGCAGGTTCAAAACCTGCAGCAGCCGGTAAAAGACTTGGATTTGTTCCAAGTCTTTTTTTTTGTCTGAATGTTTGGAATTGGAAAATTCAGGTTTTGATACGGAGTGAGCGGTACTAAAAAATGCGAAAACTTGGAGCATTTTTTAGTAAACAAATGCACGGATGCATTTGTTAGCGAACGTAGGCGCCGCAGAAAATTGTAGGTCTTTTAGTATAGTATTTTTATTGGATCACCGTGGTATAGGGTGGCTGTCTCCTAATCTTAATGATAGGGAGACTTTGTGCAGATATGACAAAATATGAAAAAGCAATGTTTGTCATTGCTATTCTAGCTTTGCTTATAGATGTACTCGCTCTCTTCAAGTAATCTTGTAAGGGCAAAAAAATAAAGCCTACCCCAGTGTAGCTACTCCGAGTAGGCTTTCATAAAAACCAAAAGGAAACAGCCACATCACTGCGGTGTTCCTTTTTTCAATATACTTCAGTTTTGTTTTGTTGTCAAATCCAACCTAGTTCTTGCCATCCGCTGAATAAACCCTCAAATTTGCCTTGTCTGGAAAAGTCGTCATAACTTCCAAAAAATCCTGGGGGCCTGCTGTTTGAATGTAGTTGTATTCCTGGAGATAAAAATCAGCTTTGCCATCTTCTGGGAAAAGTTCCAGACCTTTTTGCATTAAAAAAGCCGTTCCGCTGTTTGTAAAGGTGTCATTCATCTGTTTTAGAGTCCAGTTATTTTTTATTTCCTGAATGATGTTTTCATTTGCATCAGCCTCTTTCATTTTTTTTAGCAAAGTTTGAATTGTGGCCCGGTAAACAGAATCGGCTTCCATAATGTGTTCTACGTTTTGAATGTAAATACTTCCAAAATTCATTTTACTTTGTGGCAGTTGCAGGCTAATTGCCGAATTGCTGAATTTTTTATTTTCGTTGACGGCTTTTTGCAGGCTGATTTGAATTTGGTTTAAAATTGCGTTAAAAATGGCGGCTTGTTTTGAGCCCGCTTCCGGGGCTTTTGTGATGTAAATTACAGGGTCTAAAAATTCTGTTGTTGGAATTAAAACTGCAGGTTGCGGCCCCGCCTCCTCGGCAGGAACGTCGGTGAGGAATGTGTGGCGGATTTTCGCGGTGATTTTTTTATTTTTTGGGATTGCTTCCTTATCATCATAAGTATTCAAAACTTCATTATTGTTGGCAAAAATGGCAAAAGATTTTTCGAGTATAGGGAAAATTGAATCATCAAAATCACCAGTAAGAATTATGGAATAACGGCTGGCGTCCAAAAGTGCCGGGTAGGCAGCCAAAATCGACATATAATCCGTGGCCTGCAAAACATCATTTTCTGTATCAAAAATCCTGGCAAAATCCCCTTTGCCATAAATTGTCTTAACTGCGGCGTAAAAAAGTTGGTTTGTTGCACTGCCGTTTTCCAGCCTTTTGTGATATTGCTTTGAAGAAACAGCTCTATCAGCAGAAGCGGGGGCAACTTGCCCGAAAATTATAGAATTTGCGATTGCTTGGCAGATCGCCTCCTGGTCTGCTTTTTCAAAATTAATGAGGATTGAGCTGGTGGAAATATCCGTTTTGGCGGAAACGCTGACATTCCCAATTATCAGACCTTCGTATTGTTTTTTGTTGATTTCTTTTTGGATAATTCCGGCCAGAAGATTTACCATCACTTCTTCAAAACCGTTATTTTGGGCAGAATTCAATTTGCCACCCTTAATCGAAAGCAAAAGGGAAATATCAGTGGAGTTAGAATTTTGTTTTGAGATGATTTTTATGCCGTTTTCCAGCTGGCGGGTCTGAATCTGGTCAATATTTTTTTGAAAATAAGCATTGTCGTTGGATTTTGACCTATTTGTGTAAAATTCTTCCTGGCCGGGCTTGTATTGGTCTTTAATTTCTTTGTACATATTTTGCAGATACCAGGACGAATTATTTTCGTTAATTTCTTCAAAACCGGCCTGGGCGTAGGCTTTTTTGTTGGCTTTGTAATCTTTTGAATTAATGATGACAAAAATAAAAGGTTCTTCGGCCTGGAGTTTTTCGTAAATTTTCTGATCTTCAAGATTGAGGATTTTTTGACTCCGGGCCATCATCTGATTTGTCAAATTTGAATCGGGATAAAGGCTGTCATCAATTTCGCTTGTCGGAAAATAAGGTTCTAGAGCCCAGAAATTTGCCAGATTATTCATAAGATAAAGAGGATTTGAGATTGTTTCTTCAAATTCCGAAATTAATTCTTTTTTGCCAAACTGAATTTCAAGATTTTCTGTAAAATCAGGGATTTCTTTTACCAAATCCAAAAAATCCTGGGCCTGCTGGAGAGATGTAATTCCTAGTTTTTTATTTTCCGGCTTTTGCAAAAGACTCTGGATAATCAGGCGGGAGGAATTTTTTTTGTGGGCGGAAGAAATATTTATGTATTCTGAACCTGGAATATTCAATTCTGGCAGGGCAAGAAGTTGCTGTTTAAAAGTTGAAGCGTCATTGTTGAGGCTGGCGGCCAGTAAATCACTTTCTTCCATCTCTAAAAGTGTGTACTGAACGACAATTTGCGTTAAATCTGACGAAATTTCTGAATTATGAAAAACGTATTTTCGCTGCTTGTTGATAGGCTGGGAAGGTTTTTCAATAGGGGGCTGAAAATTTGAATAAAAGCGCCCGAAAGTTGACCTCAGACTAAGCAGAATTTTTTCGGAATTAAAATTGCCGGAAATAAAAATAGCTGAGTTTTGTGGGGTGTACCATTTGTCAGAAATTTCTTTGATTGTATTCCGGGCGGTGCTTGTTGTGATTTTTTTGAAAAGTGGTGGGTAGATGCCGGAATCGTGTTTCCAAGGGGCGTCAGAAAAAACTCTGGAATCGATGGCGGCGTTTATGTAGGTGGATAAATCATCAGCGGAATCTGAAACTTCATTTTTGAGTTTTGTTAGTTCTGCAAGAAAAACTTCGTCAGAAAAGGCTGGCGAAAAAGCGATTTCGGATAAGGCGGACAAGGTTTTGTCTATTTGCTGGGGAGCTATTTCCAAAATGTAGCGAGAAGAATCTGCATTGCACTGGACGTCAGAAAATTTTAGATTTGTGGCACTTGCCTGGACAAGTCTCGTGTAAAGTTTAAAAAATCCGTTTGTGGTTTGTGTTTGAGATGAAAATCCTGCCCGGCAGGAAAATTCGATGTGAACTAGGGCGTCGGAAGAATCTTCTAGCAAAAAAATCTTCATGTTGTTTTCTAGGGTGTATTCTTTGACTTTGTCCGCAGGTTTTGCAAATAAGGGTGGGCAAAAAATCAGGCAAGTTAGTGATGATAAAATTGACAATAGAAGAATTTTTTTTGTAATCATTGGTAAATAATAGCAGAAATTGGGACTTCCGTCATTCATAAGAAAAATCCCCTAAAAGTTACTTTTCAGATTTCCCATAATGAGTTAAAATTGTTCGTTATGGTAGAGTTAGAGTATCCAATTAAAAAAGAAAATGTAGAAATTCCCCAGGAACTTTTGCAGGGAAAACGCCATCTTACGGCGGAAGAAATTCAAATTCTTATAGAAAATCATAATCATAATGATGATCCAACTTGGAATAATTTTTTTGTTGATGAAAAACCGGGAAATTTTGATCCGGCTGTAATTCATCTTTCATTTTTTTCTGGCTTTGTGATTTTGGGCAGGATGGTCAAGGCAAATCTTAAATTTAACGACCTCCGCCTTGAAACCGGCATCCGGCGTTCCCGGGTCAGCAATGTTCTTTTTGGCGATGATTGTGTTGTCCGAAATGTTGCCTATCTTGAAAATTATCGGATAGGTTCTAGAAATATCCTTTTTAATATCCAGGAAATGTGCTGTACCAAACATTCAAAATTTGGTAACGGAATTTTGAAAAAAGGCGAGCCGGAAGAACACCGGGTTTGGATTGGCGTTGCGAACGAAAATGAAGGCCGGGCGGTTTTGGCTTTTGAAAATATGATTCCAGCCGATGCCTACATCTGGTCCCATTATCGTGATGACCCAAAACTTTTGCAGCGGTTCAAGGAATTGACCGAAAAAGGAAATTCTGGCGAGCTGAATACATTTGGTATAGTTGGAAATGATTGTGTAATCAAAAATACAAACATCATCAAAGATACAAAAATTTGTGATGCAGCCTACATAAAAGGTGCTTTTAAGCTGAAAAATATTACGATTTTATCATCGGAACAAGAGCCTAGCCAGATTGGTGAGGGTGTGGAGATGGTAAACGGAATTTTGGGCTATGGTTGCCGGGTTTTCTACCAGGCTATTACAGTTCGTTTTGTGATTGGTCGTAACTGCCAGGTAAAATATGGAGCTCGACTTTTGAACTCCGTTCTGGGGGATAATTCCACCGTTTCCTGCTGCGAAATTTTGAACAATTTGATTTTCCCTTTCCACGAGCAACATCACAATTCTTCATTCTTGATTGCGACAACGGTTATGGGACAGTCCAACATTGCGGCTGGGGCTACAATTGGAAGTAATCACAATAGCCGCAGTCCTGATGGCGAAATTTTTGCAAAACGAGGATTTTGGCCGGGACTTTGTTCTGATTTTAAGCATAATTCTAGATTTGCGTCATTCTGTCTTGTGTCGAAAGGTTCTTATCCTAATGAACTGGATATTCCTTATCCTTTTGCCCTGGTTTCGCCTGGCAATAATGGTTCGCCAAAAATCAGCGTTATTCCTGCCTGGTGGTTTATGTATGATATGTTCGCTATCACCAGAAATAATGCCAAATTTAAAAAGCGGGATAAGAGAATTGTTCGGGTGCAAAATATCGAAACAGATCCTCTTGCTCCGGATACAATGCAGGAAACTATTGATGGAATTGAGCGTTTGATAAAGCTGACTGCAAATTATCTGACAGAAACAAAAAATCCTTGGATGAAAGGGGCCGTTACTCCGGAAGAAATCCGCCAGACTGCAAAAGATTTTCTTCATAAACATCCTGATGCAGATTTTACTTTGGATGACAGTCTTTGCCAGAAAAAATATGGAGCTGTGATTTTTAAGCCTGTTCACGCCTACAAAATGTATCGCAAAATTTTGAAATATTTTGCAGCCAGAACTTTGATAGATTTCTGCCA
Source organism: uncultured Treponema sp. (assembly GCA_964525075.1). GTDB lineage: Bacteria > Spirochaetota > Spirochaetia > Treponematales > Treponemataceae > Treponema_D. The sequence continues at coordinate 20,447 of CAZGDL010000004.1, read as the reverse complement.
CGCAAATGGGCAAAAATGTCTTTCCATCGAACTTGTTAAAAAAATCCGGGATTTGCCACTTTTTACGGAATGGGAAAATGTCGGTGGCCAGATAATTCCATCACAAAAAATCCAGGAACTTTTTGAAAAAATTAAATCCGATGAAATTTCTTCTTGGGACGAAGTTCATAAATTTTACGGCCAGTGTGCTGAAGATTACGAAAAATACAAGGTTCGCTATTCTCTTTATGTTCTGGAATATTTGTATTCCTGCCCGATTGAAGAATTTACGGTAAAACTCTATTTGAACATTATGGAAGATTCTTCGATTGTCGCAACTGAGATTTACAAAGCCTCAATTGATTCCCGCAAAAAAGATTTTACGGATTATTACCGCACAATGACCTACAGAAATGATGCTGAAAAAGAGGCTGTAATCGGGAATTTTGATGAAATTCCTTTCTTGAATGACTTGGAAAAGCAGACAGAACAATTTTGCAAGGATGTAAAGGAAGTTTTTGGTGGAAAAGGTCCTTTCTTGACTGAACTTTTTAAGAATGAGCTGGAAAAAGATGGGGGGGGGGGGGGGAGAGCCTTTTTAACTGAAATTTAGGAGAGGGGTAGCGCTGGGAAGGGCGCCGGAGGCGTTCCGGAGTGAGTGAAACGAACGGAGGAATGAGCGTTAGCGAACCCTGTACATAGCGACGGCGGACTGAACGAGCGAAGCAAGTGAAGGCTGCCGGACCCCCCATATCTTTCAAATCCTAATTTTCCTTTGTTTGACTAACTAGGGAATTATTACTATATTTAAAGGAATATGGCAAATTCTTCTTTATTACCCATTCGTATTGGCATTGATGTTGGCTCAACTACTGTAAAAGTTGCAATTTTGGATGATGATGATAAGCTCATTTATGGAGATTATCAGAGGCATCGTGCGGATATCCGCTCTACAATCATAAATGTTGTAAATAAGGCTCTTGATACTGTTGAAAAGCAGGTGGAAGGGGGCGAAAATCGGCCTGTTTCTGTAAAAGTTACCGGTTCTGGTGGGCTTTCTGTTTCTCAGTGGCTGAATATTCCTTTTATTCAGGAAGTTATTGCGGCTACCACTTCTGTAAAAAAACTGATTCCTCAAACTGATGTTGTAATTGAACTTGGTGGCGAAGACGCTAAAATTACTTATTTTAAAGGTGGCGTTGAGCAACGAATGAACGGTACTTGTGCCGGTGGAACTGGGGCTTTTATTGACCAGATGGCTGCCCTGCTCGAAACTGATGCTTCCGGCCTGAATGAATTGGCAAAAGGGGCCCAGCAGATTTACCCGATTGCGGCCCGCTGTGGGGTTTTTGCAAAAACCGATGTCCAGCCTTTGATTAACGAAGGGGCTCGCCGAGAAGATATTGCTGCTTCAATTTTCCAGGCTGTTGTTTCGCAGACTATTTCTGGCTTGGCTTGTGGTAAACCGATTCGTGGAAATGTTGCTTTTTTGGGCGGACCTTTGCACTTTTTGGACCAACTCCGCGAACGCTTTATTGTTACTTTGAAATTAAAACCCGAAGAGATTATTGTTCCTGAAGATTCCCAGCTTTTTGTGGCTTCCGGCTGTGCTTTTGCTGCTGAACGTAAATTTACCGATGCTGATGGAAATCCTTTTAAATTCCCGACAATTGCCGAATTCCGGGATAGTTTGAAAAAACTTGTCGGGGCGGAACTGAGCGAAGTTCAGCGTTTGGAGCCTTTGTTCAAAGACCAGGCGGAACTTGATGAGTTTGAGGTTCGTCATTCTGAGCAAAAAGCTAAGCGTGGTGATTTGAATAAAACTCACGGTCCTGTTTTTCTGGGCTTGGATTCTGGTTCTACGACTACAAAAGCTTGTCTTATAGATAAGGATGGTCGTATTCTTTGGGATTTTTATGCTCACAACCAGGGAAATCCTGTGGAACTTGCCGTAAAAGTTCTGAAAGATTTGTATAAAATGTTGCCTGATGATGTTTATATCGCTAGGGCGGTTTCTACTGGCTACGGTGAAGCACTTTTCCAGGCGGCTTTAGGCGTAGATTCTGGTGAAGTTGAAACAATCACCCACTTCCGGGCTGCCAATTTCTTTGTTCCTGGGGTTGAATTCCTTTTGGATATTGGCGGCCAGGATATGAAATGTCTGCGTATGAAGGACGGTGCTATTGTCAGCATTCAGTTGAACGAGGCTTGTTCTTCGGGTTGTGGTTCTTTTTTGGATAATTTTGCCAACACCATGGGCATGGACGTAAAAGAGTTCGGAAAAATTGCCCTGATGGCAAAAAAGCCTGTTGATTTGGGGTCTCGCTGTACTGTTTTTATGAACAGCCGTGTTAAGCAGGCTCAAAAGGAAGGGGCTTCCGTTGCTGATATTGCGGCCGGTCTTTCTTACTCCGTAATCAAAAATGCTTTGTTCAAGGTAATTAAACTTCGTAAAGCTTCTGATATTGGTGAAAAAGTTGTAGTTCAGGGTGGAACTTTCTTTAATGACGCCATTTTGCGGGCTTTTGAAAAAATTGCCGGGGTTCAGGTTTACCGTCCGGACGTTGCCGGCCTGATGGGAGCTTATGGTTCTGCCCTTATTGCTTATGACCAGTGGCGAGATTTGATGGAGCCAAAACCTGGCGAGCCGGAAGGAACTGTCCACGATGTCCGCTCTGGAATTGCTACTTTAAAAGATTTGGAATCTTTCCATGTTGATTTGGATTTGCGTCGTTGTGGAAAATGTCAGAATAATTGTCTGCTTACAATCAACACTTTCCAGACTGCTTCTGAAAAAAGAACTTTTGTAACTGGCAACCGTTGTGAACGTGGGGCAGAACTGGAAGGAACTGTCGTTGACGCCAGCAATAAGAAAAATTCCGGCCTTGATGATGACGCCGGCCCGCTTCCAAATCTCTTTGATTGGAAATATAAGAGGCTTTTTGCTCATTACGTTCCACGCAAACCGGAAGACGCACCTATGGGCGATGTTGGTATTCCTCGCGTTCTTAATATGTACGAAAATTATCCGCTTTGGTTTACTTTCTTCAATGAACTGGGCTTCCGTGTTGTTTTGAGCCAGCGATCTAGCCGTACTGTTTATGAAAAAGGATTGGAGACCATTCCTTCGGAATCGGTTTGTTATCCTGGAAAAATCAGTCATGGTCATATTGTTTCTCTGTTGCAGAGGGGCGTTAAATTTATCTTCTATCCTTGTGCACCTTATGAAAAGCAGGAGGATGCCGGGGCTGGAAATCACTACAACTGTCCTATTGTAACTTCTTATCCGGAAGTTTTGCGTAACAATGTTGATGAGCTTAGGCAAGATCCTACTATAAATTACATGGATCCTTTCCTGCCAATTTATGATAAACCTCGCCTGGCTGAACGTTTGTGCGAAGAACTTTTGCCAAAATTCCCTCAACTCAAGAAAAAACAGATTTATGATGCTGTTGAAAAAGCCTGGGCTGAGCAAGAACAGTTCAAAGAAGATGTGAAAAAAGCCGGGGAAGAAGCCCTGGAAGAAATTATCACAAAGGGTGGAACTGGAATTGTACTGGCTGGTCGTCCGTATCACCTGGATCCGGAAATTAATCACGGAATTCCAGAAATGATTAACGGTCTGGGCCTTGCTGTTTTGACAGAAGATTCTGTTGCCCACCTGGGAAAAATTGAACGCCCGCTCAGAATTATTGACCAGTGGGTTTATCACAACAGACTTTACCGGGCTGCCCAATTTGTGAGCGAAATGCCAAATCTGGAATTGGTTCAGCTTACTTCTTTTGGTTGCGGATTGGACGCCGTAACAGCCGACCAGGTGGATGAAATCTTAAAGGCAAAGAGCCGAATGTACACTTTGATTAAGATAGATGAAGGTTCTAACCTGGGAGCTGTCCGAATCAGAATTCGTTCTTTGATTGCTGCGGTGAAGGAACGACGCAGAAATAAAAAACGCCCTGTAATTCATTCATCAGCCTACCATCGTGTAATTTTCACTGAAGAAATGAAAAGGGATTACACGATTATTGGACCTCAGATGTCGCCAATTCACTTCAGGCTTTTGGAAAAGGCTTTTGCAAGCGGCGGATTTAAATTTGTGGTTTTGGATGCAGTAGATCCTAAGGCTGTAGAAGCCGGTCTTAAATATGTAAATAACGATGCCTGCTATCCGTCTTTGCTGGTTGCCGGTCAGATGATTTCGGCCCTTGAAAGTGGAAAATATGATTTGGATAAGGTCGCTCTGGTAATCACACAAACTGGCGGTGGGTGTCGTGCTACAAACTACATAGGGTTTATCCGCCGGGCTTTGAACGACGCCGGAATGTCGCAAGTTCCAGTTCTTTCGCTTAGTGCCCAGGGATTTGAAAAAAATCCTGGATTTAAACTCACTCTGCCACTTGTAGATAATCTGATAAAATCTCTGGTTGTTGGTGATGTTTTGATGAGAGTTTTGTACAGAACCAGGCCTTATGAAGCTGTTCCTGGTTCTGCAAATCAGATGTACGAAAAATGGAATGCTGTTGCCGAAAATCTTTTTACAAAACACGCATCTTTCCACGATTTTAATAAACTTGTAAAAAATATCATTCATGACTTTGATAATTTGCCGCTCAAGCCGATAAAGAAGGCAAGGGTTGGGGTTGTTGGAGAAATCCTTGTAAAATTCCATCCAACTGCAAATAATCAGATTGTAGAAACGATTGAAAGGGAAGGGGCAGAATGTGTAATGCCAGATTTGCTGGACTTCTTCTTCTATTCATTCTCTACTGGAATTTTCCGTCACGAACAATTGGCTTTCCCGACAAAAACAGAGCGAAATGCAAGGCTTTTGGTTTGGGGCCTGGAATTGTACCGTCGCAAAATGAAGAAATATTTGCGTAAGAGCCGTCGTTTTGAAGCACCAAATTCTATTTACAAGATGATGAAAGGGGTTGATGACATAGTTCAACTTGGAAATATTACCGGGGAAGGCTGGTTCTTGACTGCCGAAATGGTAGAACTCATAAATGAAGGGGCTCCTAGCATTGCTTGTGTTCAGCCTTTTGCTTGTTTGCCAAACCACGTAACTGGTAAAGGTATGATAAAAGAACTTCGCCGTCGTTTCCCGTCTGCAAATATTTCGGCAATTGACTACGATCCGGGGTCTTCTGAAGTAAATCAGCTGAACCGTCTGAAGCTTTTGCTTTCAAATGCACCGGTGGGAAATCACCCTGACGAAGTAAAACCTGGCTTTATCAGAATGCCTGATGGTAGCCTGGTAAAAGCAGAAATCAGAAAGGCGGAAGGGGCAACCGATACTGACCCGGCAAAGGAAGTCTAGAAAAATATTGACCGTGCGGAGTGCGGGTGACCGCGTGGTGTGTGCGGTTATGTGCGGGGTAAAAGGAGTTTTTGAATGAAAAAAATCTTAGTTCTATTTACGACTCTAGTTTTTTTAGCCATTCCTCTGTCTGCAAGTTACAATAAATTGGGAATTCCCGATTCTTCCGAAATCAGGTCTGGCCTGGAAGAAAAATGGTTCACTCCGACTTTATCGCAACTGAGGCAAAACGCCCCTGAAATCAAAAATAATGATAATGGCGACAAATTTCAGATTCGTCTGGAAGAAAATGAAACTACTTTCAACGTTTTTGTCGCTCCCCATGCCGAAATCAACGTGACAGTTTACTCTGATACAGGCTACCACGTCGAAAAACAGGATTTTTACCCTGGTGATGCCTGTGGTTCCTGGGTTTTAATCCGCGATAAAAAAACTGGCAAGCCCTTGCGAATCCGCTATTATTTTTTGAAAAACAGCGAAGTTTTTGTGCAATTTACCCCGAGCGGGAAAATTGCCCTGGCCGATTTGGTTATGTTTGGAAACTACGCAGCAAGAGGTGTGCCGACCGGAATGCCTTTTGAAAAATTTTATTCGGCTTCTTTTGATGATGTGATGAAAATTACGGAAACAAAATTGCCCTGGTCTTATGTTTTGCCTGACACCGAACTTTATCACAGCATAAAACAGATGATTGCGGTAATTCGGGAAAAGCTTCCTTACATTCAAAACGTACCGGACGCCATGTATAACGAAAATAACGAACTTGTTCATATTTCAAATGGTAAAAAGTTTGAGGATGACTCTGAAACTGATAAAAAATTGTTACTTTCTTCTGCTGGATTTGTTAAATGGATAGCGGATGGTTTAGTTGAACCTCTGGCTGGTGGAATGTTAAAAAGAGAGCCTTTGATAAAGGAAACGGTTCAGGTAAAAGAAAATGGACGCCAGGGAGTTTTGTCTCAGCGTTACAATCTTTTCTTTTCTTTGGATTGGATTAGAAATTTGGCTTCGGCTTTAATTTCTGTTTATTCTGGGAAAACTTATCTTTTTAATCAGTCTGGAGTTGATGTAACAATCAATCCTTTTGCATCCTCAATTACCGAAACTGGTGTTTCAAATGTCGTCACCTTTATCGAAAATTCTGGATACACAGTTTCTGTTTTGCCTTCGCTTTTGTACGTGCTTGCGGCAACAGAACCTGGGACCTTCTATTTTGGAGCAATTCGAGGAACAGACAGGAGCGTTTCTCCAGAAATTAAGGCTTTTAATGAATGCTTGGCATTTTTCCCTTATTTCCAGGATGATGGCGGATTTGCCTGTTCGGTATTTATGAATGGACGTGAACTTACTTTGGAAGATTTTTGCCGCCTTTACAGTGACGATTTTGTTTATCTGACAAGGGCTAAATCTTCTGAGCAGTTTTATCCTAACTAAAAATAATCAATGAACTATGAAAAAAACATTTCTATTATTCGCAGCAATTTTTTGTATTTGCACTTGTGTTTTTGCCACAGAAAATTCTGATTCAGATTTGACTTTGTATAACGAAATTAATTTGGCCTGGAAAAATCATTTTTATCCTGGAACTGTTGATAAAGTAAATCAAATGGAAAAGCAATTCCCTGATTCTGTTTTTATTCCGGAAGTTTTGACCTATAAAGGTGATTCTTTAATCAATATGGCTCGTTATGATGAGGCGGTTGAAACTTTGGGCCAGGCAATTTCCCATATGCACACGGGTTCTCCACTTATCACTCAAGCAACTTATCTTTTGGGAAAATCCTTTTATCTGAAAAAAGATTATAAATCTGCCCTGGAAAATTTTCATCTTGCTGCCTCTCTTGCTTTGACCGACGAAAATCTGGAATTTTACAATCCTTCGATTTTGTACGCCGGGAAAATCTATTATCTTCTTGAAAATTACGAAAAAGCCTATCCTTTGTTTGAATATGTAATCAGAAATGGAAAAAATTATGATAAAAAAGAATATGGCCAAGCCCTTCAAAAGCTGATGCTTTCTTATAATAAAGCTGGAGAAAGTGGAAAAACTTTGGCTCTTTTTAATCAGTTTAACAAAGAGGATTTTTGCCAGAATTTTGATGATGAATTGTATTTTTCACTTTGTCTTTATAATGCTGATGCCCACAAAAATCTGAATGAAAATAAGGAAGCTTACGATTTTTACTGCCAGGTTATTGAGTGCCAATATGAATATCTGGCGGTGATTGCCCTGAAAAAAGCCTACGTTCTTGCCTCCGAAAAAAATATCGGGGTAAATCCGGGCCAGGTATTTTCAAAAACAGTGGACACTTTTAAAGATCATCCTCAGCTTGTAAATGAATTTTGGATTCGCCTGGGGATTGATGAGTATAACAAAAAAAATTACAAAAAAGCCGAAGAATATTTTGCGAATGTGGAAAATTCTTCTTCCCTCGTGATTTTTTATCGGGCAAAAATTCTTTTGGATAGGGATAAAAATCCTGGAGAAGCAGAAAAACTTTTGCGGACGATTGAGATTGGGAATTTGGACACCGACGCCGGGGATTTCGTTGCTGGCGACCCTTCAGACACCGACCAGGGGGGGCAGTCTCTTCCAACAGACGAGGAACTCTCTCCTAACTTTTCCGACGCCTATTACTCTCTTCTTTTGACCTGCAAATTTCAGGAAAAACAGTGGGACGAAATCCCTGACCTTTACGCTAAAATCAAAAATCCGGATTCTGCTGCCTTGTACGCACTTTCGGCAAGTTACTACGAAAAAGGCTTGTACGAAAAAGTTGACCCTCAGACTGGGCTTTTGTATGCTTCTGCCCTGTGCAAAATGGGAAATTTCCCTGGGGCGGTGAAAGTTTTTGAAAAATTGGAGGCAGATGGGCGGCTGGGAGACGTAGCAAATCCTCTTGCTCGTGGCGAATATGCTAAGGCCCTGTTTGCCTGTGGCCGATACGGAGACGCTTACGCCCAGGCCCAGAAAATGTCTGGGGAAAATCAAAAAGAATATATTCTGGGACTTTGTCAGATTAATCTGAAAAACTGGTCTTTGGCCCAAAATCACTTTGCAAATTACATAAAACTTCTGTCTGGAAAAAAGGATTTTATAAATCTGGCATTTTTTTATAAGGGATATGCGGAATACAGCCTTGAACAATACAAAAATGCTTACGCTTCTTTTATCAGATTTGCGAGCGAGGCTGGAAAAAATCAGCAGGTTTACACAAAAAATGCTTACGAATACGCCGCAAAATCAGCTTTGCAAAATGGGGATTTTAAAAATGCGGCAGTTCAGGCAGAAAATCTGATAAAATTTTCGACGACAACGGAAGAAAAGCACCAGGCAGTAATTTTTTCTACTGATATTTTGTCGGATTATCAAAATTATGACCGGGCTTTGGAAATCCTATCTCCTTATCTTAATGAAAAATCGGATTTTGCAGTTCAGGCTATGTTTGCGACGGCAAAAATTTATGAAAAAAAATCTGATGTAAAAACCGCGGATTCTTATTATCAAAAAATTTATAGGGAATTTCCAGAATCAGCTTGGGCAGAAGAAGCCATGTACCGAAGTGGCGAAGTTTATTATTCTGCCGGAGATTATGCGACAGCTTTGACCCGCTTTAACAATTACATTTACAAATATGTTGATGGAAAATTGGCGGATGCGGCTTTGTTTTTTGGCGGAGATGCGGCTTTAAAACTTGGTGAAATAAACAGGGCGGTTCTTTTGAACACAACTTTGCTCAGTAAATATAAAGATAGTGTTTACGCTTACGGGGCAAATAAAAATCTTCTGGCGGCTTATTACGAGCAGGAATCTTATTCGCTTGCCCTGGCGGTCGCAAAAACTATGGTGAAAGATTTTCCTAATCAGGCTGTAAATGATGAAATTGGTAGCCGGGTAATTGAACTTGAAAAAATTGTAAATGGAACGGACGCCCAGGTGGCTCAAAAAGAATCTGAATACGAAAAACAGGGCAAAGAGGCAAATAAAAAAGGCAGAATTACAGGTTCTGAACTTGTAAAACTTTATGCTCAATCTGCTTCGTCTCAAAAACAGGCTTTTGAACTTGCCATGCAGCTTTTACCAAAACAGACCGAAAATGATGAGCGAAAATATGCTGCCGAAAATGCAGAATTTATTGCGGATTATTACAGAAAAAATTCAGAAAACAAAAAAGCAGGTCAAATGTATTTGACTGCCGCTGAATATTATAGAAGTTTGGATGATTCTTCCAAGGCTGCTGCTTCACTTTACGGGGCTGCCGAATCTTTTGTAGCGGAAGGTTTGTACGGCGACGCAAGGGAAACGGCAAATCTGTTGAAGGAACTTTATCCGGAAAGCAGGCAGGCCCAGAGGGTAGAGGGATTGTTTTAGGGGGAAATGACACCGGGGCGTGAGATTCTGCTTGGAATGGGAAAATCCCTTTCGGGGTGGGCGAAATCCCACCTAGTCGGGCAAAATGTTCCGCCGGGAGTGCAAAATGACATCGAGGTGCGGGATTCCGCCTGGGGTGGAAAAATTTTCCTCTGGGGTGGAGAAATGACACCCGGGAGTGCAAAATTGCACCGAGCCGGGCGAAAATCCCCCTCCTAGGTGGAAAAATGAAGGAGATTACTATGAAAATGACTAAATATTTTTTTACCGGATTTTTACTTATCGCTGGGGCTTTTGCCCTTTACGGTCAGAATATCGAACTGCCGGATGTCACAACCGTTATCAGTGGCGAAACGGTCAAAGCTGGCACAGACGCCCTGCCCGATTTTGAAGATTTGCTGGTTATCCCGGAAGACAGCGGAAATGTCATTCCCCAGCTACCAGATGTGGACACTCCATCTTCTTCAGAAGCCCTGCCAGAGCCTTCTAGTCAGGCAGAAAAAACTATTTTTGCCGAGGGGCTGATTGGGGGCGGTTATCCAAGTCTTTTTACCGGGGATTTTTCGGTTTTTCGATTAAGCGGGCAAAGTCCATTTAAAATTCATTTTTCCTACGATTCTGCCAACGGTTACGGAAATCATTCACTTTCGGAAGGTTTTAATGACCGGACAACAAATCTTTCTGTGGAAAAATCTTTTGAAAAAGTCTTGCAATCCAATCAAATAAACTGGGGATTTGCAGCGTCTTATCAGGCTCTGTCAAACGGCCTGCAAAATCATCTTCCTGGAATCACAAATTTGAACCAGGATGATTATGCTGGCAAGGCTTCATTCTCCTGGCTGTTTGCAAATGGCTTTTCTCTGGGGCTAAATGCCGGCGTAAATCTTTATAGCCGTTATGCGGATGATTCCACTGGAACTTTTGAAACTGTTTCGGTCTTAAATCTGAATCCTGATTTGTTTTTTAATTGGGCAGGTTATGGCTTTAAGGCTGGTCTTACTGCAAATTATGATTTTGAAAAAGACCTGGAAAATCTGATTACCAGTCAAAATACCCAGGAAATTCTTGCTGCCCACCGTGGAAAATTTGGGGCAAACCTGGAATGGGCCAACGATTTTATTAAGGTTTATGGTGATGTTTACGCCCTGGTGGGAAACACTTTGAATGAAAATGATGTAATCGTCCCTTTTTTCCTTGGACTTGACCTTTCCTTCCCGGTTTATTTTTCAAATCGTAAGTTTTCAATTTCTGCCCGGGGTGGACTTGATTCTTACATGAATAAAATTTCTGATTTGGAGCGAAAATACAAATTTACAACTTTGACCCAACTTCCTCAGGAAACTTCTGATTGGTTTGGAAAAATTGATTTTTCTGTTCCTTTGAAAGAATCTTTTACTGGAAATCTTTCTGTGGAATATCGCCAGACCGCTTTTGATAATGGCTATTGGCAGCCTGTTTATTCTAATCAGACAGCTGCAATTTATTCTTATGAATTAAAAAATTTGCAGCAGTTGAATTCTCAAATCAGCCTTTCTTATCATTATAAAATTTTTTCTGTGACAGGAGGATGGAATGTTTTCTGGATGGATTTACCTGCCATGGAGGATGCCTGTCAGCTTGTTTTGGATTTGAATTTTCAGAGCCAGAATTCGAGTTGGGGTGCTGATTTGAAGACAATTTATTCTTTAGATTCTGATGATAAAGACCCGATAATCAATTTTGAAGCTTTTGCAAGATTGACTTCTGCCTTGCGGGCGGTCATTTCTGTTGAAGATTCTTTAAAATTGCTAAAAGGTCAAACAAGACTTTATGCAGGAAATTATATTACAAGGGGAGGAAGGGCAAGCCTTTTGCTCAAGTTCTTCTTTTAAATTTCAGGAGGTAATTTATGTTAGAAACTTTGAAATCTGGCGGATTCTTTATGATTCCGATTATTGCTTGTGGAATTGCAGCGACTTTTATCATCATTGAACGCTGTATTTATTTTGTAAGTATCAAAAAGCGGGATCAAAAACTGATGGCCGCCCTGGAAGATTCTCTTTCTTCCAATAATTTTGATGCTTGTGCGGTAGCTTGTACCCAGGCCGATACTCCAATGTCGCAAGTCATAAAAAAGGCTGTAGAATGTCGCCGTTACGAGGAAAAAGACCTCCGTGAACTTGTCGAAGTTCAAATGGATATGGCTGTTCCTCGGCTGGAACATCTCATTACCACTTTGGGAACTATAGCCAACATTGCAACTTTGCTGGGACTTTTGGGAACTGTAACTGGAAATATCAAAGCTTTTGGTGTTTTGGGAAACGGAGGCACAATGGGAGACCCAACTTTGCTTTCCGGTTCTATTGCCGAAGCCCTGATAACTACCGTTGCCGGTTTGTGCGTTTCAATTCCATCTTTAATTTTTCACAATTATTTTGTTTCGCGGGTAAATCACTGCATTGTCGAAATGGAATCTAACGTAACAAGTATTTTGCTCCGCCTGATGGGAAGGACAAGGTAAAAATGAGATTAAAAAATAGACGAGGACGCATTTCTGCAACTGTAGATATGACTCCTATGATTGATATTGTTTTTCAGCTGATAATTTTCTTCTTTGTTTCTACGACTTTTGCCGTTGTGCCGGGAATTAAACTCAATCTTCCAAAAAGTTCAACTGCCGAAGCCAGCACTCTTCAGGGAATTACGATTTATGCAAATGAAGATGGTCTGATGTTTTTTAATGATAAAGAAGTTTCAATGGAAACTTTGGGAGACCAGCTTTTGACTTTTGACACTGGCGATCTTAAAAAAGATGAATTTCCTGTTACTTTGGAAGCGGATTCCCTGGTTACGAATGGAGAAATCGTTAGCATTTTTGATGTGATTCGTAAAAGTGGATATTCCGTCATAAATCTAAGGACAAGCCCAGAAAAATGATAAGATTTAAGAAAATCCCGCTTTTTGGTCCAGATTCTTCTCCTCAAAACACCAGCAATATTTTGTCGCTGGCAGGAACTGCTTTGTTCTGGCTGATTTTTCTTATTTGTATGATTTTTATAAAACTGCCGGCAAAAAAGCCTAAGTACAAGGAAGTTCAGATTGTTTTGTCCAGCCAGAGTGTGAATGAAAATGTCCGGGCGAAAAAAAAGATGGAAGAAGTGAAGTCTGACCTTGCCGAGAAGTCTCCAGTTATGCCAGAACCTGCTACAGAGGTAAAATCTTCTCCTGTGGAAAAAACTCCAGAGCCGGAGCCGGTGACGCCTCCTAGTCCAACTCCCGCTCCGGAAAAACAAACTCCTGCCCCGGTGGCAAAATCCCCGAGCCCTAAGACTCAGCCTGCCACCCCGGCAAAATCTGTCACCCCAGCACCTCAGCCTGTTACTCCAGCAAAATCCACACCACCTGCTACTCAGCCTAAATCTCCGGCCCCTGCGACTAAAACTCCAGCCACACCTCAGCCCAAGTCCCAGCCAGCCCAAGCCACTCCGGCCGCACCCCTGGAACTTGCCGTTGACCCGATGGAAGCTTTTGCCCGCCAGACCGCTCAAAAACAAAAAAAACAATTTGACTGGTCTCAATTTGACGACTCAAGTGCAACAAGTGAATCTTCAAATGAGGCAGGCAATGTAAATCCAAGTGCAAATGCAAGTGCGAACTCCCAGCCTATCAAAAATAACCTTCCTGCTTTTGAAGGCTCTGCTGCTATCGCAGATACTGGCTCAAATCAAAAAGTTACGTCTAGTTCAAATACTACAAATTCTGCGAAAAATCGGCAAAATAAAAATCAAACCGCGTCTTCTGCAACATCATCTGCTTTGGGAAAAATTGCCAAACAGTCTTACACGGCAAATTCTGCAAATGGGGTGGAATCATCAACAAATGTAAAATCTGCCACATCTGACAGTGGAAAAGTTTTGATTGAAATGTCCAACGGTTCGAGCCGGGCCTTGTTAGAACCTGCAAAACCTGTAATCAATTTGTCCGAAGTGGCTTCTGCCACAATTGATGGTTCTAGAACTGTAAAAATTTCTTTTAAGGTTGTGGAAGGGGGAAATGTTCCAAGAACTTCCATCACAATTACACCGGAAGCTATTTTGTCCGAAATTGTCAGAAATGAAATTGTAGACCAGATTTCTACCTGGCGGTTCGAGTCTGCAGATTATACGGCAAATGCGGAATTTGAATACAAGATTGTGAAGTGGTGATAAAAGAAAGCCCTGCAACCTAACTCGAAAAGTATATTTTTGCCAGTTCTCCCTTTTCTAATCGCTTTTACCTATTTTATACTAGTATGCAAGTATTTTAGTTGCGGATTTGCAATCGTGATGTTATACTCTGAAGTAAAGTGAAAATACTTATGGTAGGAGTATAATTCAAATGGAAATGACATTACGCTGGTACGGAACAGGATTTGATTCCGTAACCCTTGAACAGATTCGCCAGGTGCCTGGGGTACACGGTGTTATTACAACTTTATATGATTCAGTGCCAGGCCAGGCTTGGGATTTGGCTGCAATCCAAAAAATCAAAAAAGAAGTTGAAGATGCTGGCCTCAAAATTGCCGGTATTGAAAGTGTGAATATTCATGATGATATTAAAATTGGTTCTGGTCGTCGTGATGAATATATCGAAAATTATATAAAAACTTTGGAGCGTCTTGGACAGGAAGACATCCACATGGTTTGCTATAATTTTATGCCGGTTTTTGACTGGACCCGTTCTGAGCTGGCTCGTCCTTGCCCTGATGGTTCTACAGTTCTTGCCTACAATTCCAAGGCTATTGATTCTGTAAAGCCAGAAGAAATGTTTGCAAATCTCGACAAATCATCAAACGGCTTTATACTTCCTGGCTGGGAGCCTGAGCGAATGGCTCATGTAAAAGAGCTTTTTGAAATGTACAAGGAAGTTACATCAGAAAAACTTTTTGACAACCTCGTTTATTTCTTAAAAGCAATTATGCCAGTTTGTGATAAATACAATATTGATATGGCAATCCATCCTGATGATCCTGCATGGCCAGTTTTTGGTCTGCCACGCATCATCACCTGCCAGGAAAATGTTGTCCGCATGCTCAAGGCTGTTGATAATCCTCACAACGGTTTGACTTTCTGCACCGGTTCTTATGGAACTAACCGCAAAAACGATTTGTGCGAAATGATTAAAGCTGCAAGTGGCAGAATCCATTTTGCCCATATCCGAAATCTTAAATTTAATACAGCTATTGATGACCCTGTTTTGGACTTCCAGGAATCTGCCCACCTCTCTTCTGCCGGCACTTTTGATATGTTCAAAATCGTAAAAACTTTGTACGAAACAGGTTTTGACGGCGTTATCCGCCCTGACCACGGCCGTATGATTTGGGGCGAAAAAGCAATGCCAGGTTATGGTTTGTATGACCGAGCCTTGGGTGCTGCCTATTTGAACGGACTTTGGGAAGCCTGCGAAAAGTCTTTTGACCGCAGTGGGGTAAAACTTTACAGATAAGGATAAAAATAGAGGCAAAAAATGAAATTAACAAATCAGGGTATTTCAAATAAAGCGGAATGGGAATCAAAAGGCTATTCTCTTCCAAAATATGACCGCGAAGCCGTAAAAACTAGCACTCAAAAAGAACCTTTTTGGATTCATTTTGGGGCTGGAAATATTTTCCGGGCTTTTCAGGCTAATGTTGTACAAAATCTTTTGAACGAAAAAGTAATTGACCGCGGTTTGATTGTTGCAGAAGGTTATGATTACGAAATCATAGAAAAACAATATCGTCCTCATGATAATTTGAGCGTTTTGGTTACTCTCAAATCAACTGGTTCGGTAGAAAAAACTGTAGTTGGTTCAATCACCGAATCTTTGACCGCCAATTCTGAAAATCAGGATGATTGGGCTAGACTTTTGGAAATTTTCCGCTCACCTTCATTGCAAATGGTCACTTTCACAATCACCGAGAAAGGCTATCTTTTGCGAAATGCGGCAGGCCAGGCTATGCCGGGCGTTGAAGAAGATTTTGCCATGGGCCCAGTTCTTCCAAAAAGTTACATTGGAAAAGTTGTGACCTTGCTTCACGAGCGTTATGTGAATGGCCAGTTGCCAATTGCAATGGTCAGCATGGATAACTGCTCTCACAATGGCGATAAACTTTTTGCCGCTGTAAACGAATTTGCCCAGGAATGGGAAAACAGAAATGTCTGCAAGCCAGGTTTCCTTGATTATATTAATGATGAATCGAAAGTTTCTTTCCCGTGGACTATGATTGATAAAATCACTCCGCGACCAGACGCAAAAGTTGAAAAAATTCTTGCTGATGATGGACTGGAAGGGCTTGAACCTGTAATCACATCTAAAAAAACTTACGTTGCACCTTTTGTAAATGCCGAGGAAGTTCAATATCTGGTAATTGAAGATAAATTCCCGAATGGCCGTCCTGAATTGGAAAAAGCCGGCTTGTATTTTACAGACCGCCAGACCGTAGACAAAGTTGAAAAGATGAAAGTCTGCACTTGTCTTAATCCTCTTCACACCTGCCTTGCCATTTTCGGCTGCCTTTTGGGCTACACTCTGATTGCCGATGAAATGAAAGACAAAGATTTGCTTAAACTGGTAGAAACTTTGGGCTACAAGGAAGGACTTCCTGTCGTTGTTGACCCTGGAATCATAAAACCAATCAACTTTATTGATGAAGTTGTAAAAATCCGCGTTCCAAATCCTTTTATGCCGGATACTCCTCAGCGAATTGCCTGCGATACATCTCAGAAACTCAGCATTCGTTTTGGCGAAACAATCAAAGGTTATCAAAAACGCCCGGATTTGAATCTTTCTGATTTGAAGGTAATTCCTCTTGTTTTTGCAGGCTGGCTGCGTTATCTGATGGCAATTGATGATAATGGCAATAAGTTTGAACTTAGCCCGGATCCTCTTTTGAATGATGTTTGCAAATATGTAGAAAACGTAAAACTTGGTCAAAAGTTCGATGTTCATTCTACAGTTGAGCCACTTTTGAAGCGGGCAGATATTTTTGGGGTAGATTTGTACCAGGCGGGGCTTGGTGATAAGGTTGAATCTTATTTTGAAAAACTGACTGCCGGGCTTGGGGCTGTAAGAAAAACTATTTCGGAAGAATAGAGAATAAAAATGAAGAAGTTTTTAGATAAAAATTTTATTTTGGAAACAGAAACTGCGGCAAATCTTTATCATAATTATGCTGAAAATATGCCGATTTTTGATTTTCACAATCATCTTTCTCCACAGGAGATTTATGAAAATAAAAGTTTGGGAAATCTTGCAAATGCCTGGCTCGAC
Source organism: uncultured Treponema sp. (assembly GCA_964525075.1). Taxonomy (GTDB): domain Bacteria; phylum Spirochaetota; class Spirochaetia; order Treponematales; family Treponemataceae; genus Treponema_D. Next base: position 3,507 of record CAZGDL010000004.1, on the reverse strand, counting down.
CACGACCACTACAAATGGCGGGCGATGAGGGCTGCCGGCGTTCCCGAAAATCTGATTACCGGTCATATAAATAAGGCTGGACTTGTAAAGTCTGATGAAGAACGCGGCGGAAAAGAAGCCGTTCAAAAAGCTGATTACGACCGTTATCTTGCATTTGTAAAAACTTTGCAGGGCTGTGTCGGAAATCCTCTTTACCATTGGAGCCATCTGGAACTCCAGCGTTATTTTGGGATTACAGAAGCGGTGACTTTGGATAACGCAAAAGAAGTTTGGGACAAATGCAACGCCCTTTTGGCAAAGCCTGATTTTGCCCCTCGCGGACTTTTGACAAAACTCAATGTAAAGGCTTTGTGTACAACAGACGAGCCTCTTGACGATTTAGCCTGGCACAAAAAACTTGCCGGGGAATGGAAAGCTGTAAAAGTTCTGCCTTCATTCCGCCCGGACCTTGCAATAAATGCGGAAAGTCCTGATTATCCTCCTTACATTACAAAATTGCAGGAAGTTACCGGGGTAAAAATCAAGACTATAAAAGATATGTTGCAGGCCTTTGCCCTCCGCATGGATTATTTTAAATCGTTAGGGTCTCTTGTGAGTGACCATTCTCTTGAAAACGATTTTTATCTTCCAGCGACAGAAGATGAGGCAAATTACATTTTTGCAAAAGCCTGGCTTGGTAAAAAACTTTCCCACGACGAACTTGCCCAGTACAAAGGCTATGTTTTGATTGAACTTGGAAAGCTTTACGCCCAAAAAGGTTTTGTAATGCAGCTTCATATCGGGGCTTTGCGGGACAATCACGCAGCTCTTTATGATGAAGTCGGCAAAAACATTGGTGAGGACAGTCTCCAAGATTTTAATTATGCAAGCCAACTTTCGGCAGTTCTGAATGCGATTTATTCTGCTAATCCGAATGCAAAAACAATTCTCTATAATCTAAATCCTAAAGATAACGAAGCCCTTGCAACAATGGCAGCAAATTTCCGCAACTGTATTTTTGGGCCAGCCTGGTGGTTTAACGACCACAAAGACGGAATTGAAGAACAGATTCGGGTTTTTGCCAGAACATCAGTTTTGGGCTCTTATGTTGGAATGCTCACAGATTCCAGAAGTTTCCTGTCATATCCACGACACGAATATTTCCGCCGAATTTTGTGCAATTTTATTGGAAATCTGGTAGAAAAAGGCGAATATCCTGATGATGAAAAATTATTGGGAAAAATCGTAGAAAATATCAGTTACAACAATGCTGTAAATTTTTTTGGAGTAAAATAAATGAATGACGCTTTAAAAACTTTAAGCTCAATAGGAATTGTTCCTGTTCTTGTTTTGAATAATGCTGATGATGCAAATCCTCTGGCAGAAGCCTTGTGCAAAGGAGGATTGCCTTGTGCAGAAGTTACATTCCGCACCGACGCCGCAGAAGAAAGTATCCGGATAATTTCAAAAAATTATCCACAGATGTTTGTAGGGGCTGGCACAGTTCTTTCTGCCGACCAGGCTGACCGGGCTTTTGGAGCCGGGGCAAAATTTATTGTAGCTCCTGGCTTTAATCCGAAAGTTGTAGAACATTGTCTTAAAAAAGGTTATCCGGTTTGCCCTGGAATTATGACTCCATCAGAAATCGAAATGGCCCTGGATTTTGGCCTGGACGCCGTAAAATTTTTCCCAGCAGAATCTGCTGGTGGATTAAAAATGATAAAAGCCATGGCTGCACCTTACACCAAAGTAAAATTTATGCCGACAGGGGGAATTAATCCTGAAAATGTAAAGGAATACCTTGCTTGCGACAAAATTTTTGCTTGTGGTGGAAGTTGGATGGTCAAAGGCGACCTGATAAAAGCAGGCAATTTTGCAGAAATCGAAAGATTAACCGCCCAGGCAGCAGGAATTGTAAAGGAAATCAGAGGATAAAAAGGATTCCTCTGGGACTGCATGTTGCTCCTGAATCAAGTTCAGGGGCAGCATCTCCCAGCCCGTCATGCTGAACTCGTTTCAGAATCTACCTGTACGTCATGCTGAACTCGTTTCAGCATCTCACGATGAGATTCCGGGACAAGCCCGGAATGACGGCAAGCCAGAACTTCCGGGACAAGCCCGGAATGACGGTTGTGAATAAATACAAAAAAAATAGAGGTGAAAATATGGGAAAAATCATAACTTTTGGTGAAATAATGTTGAGACTTGCCCCTGAAGGCTACTACCGCTTCGTTCAGGCAGACAGCCTTGGAGCAACATTCGGCGGCGGAGAAGCAAACGTTTCAGTTTCTCTTGCAAATTACGGCTTGGACACCGCATTTGTCACAAAACTTCCAACCCACGAAATCGGCCAGGCTGGCGTAAATTCCCTCCGCAAATACGGAGTCGACACCCAGTTCATTTCTCGAGGCGGACCACGTGTGGGCATCTATTACTTGGAAAAAGGAGCATCACAGCGCCCTTCCAAAGTAATTTACGACCGAGCAGGTTCATCAATCGCCCTTGCCACAAAAGAAGATTTTGACTGGGACAAGATTTTTGAAGGTGCAAGCTGGTTCCATTTTACAGGAATTACCCCAGCCCTTGGCGACAATGTTGCAGAAATCTGTCTGGAAGCAGCAAAAAAAGCCCGCGAAAAAGGAATAACCGTTTCTTGCGACCTGAATTACCGCAAAAAGCTTTGGACAAAAGAAAAAGCCGGCCAGGTGATGGGCGAACTTTGCAAATATGTTGATGTTTGTATTTCAAACGAAGAAGACGCCAATGACGTTTTTGGAATTAAATCAGAAGCGACAGACGTTACAAGTGGAAAATTGAACAAAGACGGCTACAAAGAAGTTGCAAAAAAACTTACAGACCGATTTGGCTTTAAATACGTCGCAATCACCCTCCGCACATCAATTTCTGCCAGCGAAAATAACTGGGCCGGAATGTTGTACGACGGAGCCACAGGAAAATCCTATTTTTCAAAAGAATATAATATGAAAATTGTAGACCGAGTCGGCGGTGGTGACAGTTTTGGCGGCGGACTAATTTACGCCTGCGTAAACAAATACGAGCCCCAGGCTACAATTGAATTCGCAGTTGCTGCATCCTGCCTCAAACATTCAATCGAAGGCGACTTCAACATGGTTTCTGTAGCGGAAGTTCAAAACCTGGCAGGTGGCGACGCTTCCGGGCGAGTTCAAAGATAACTTTGGAAAAATCCGCGTAAGCGGCAGCACAGAAGGTGCTAAAAACCTCCTATACGTTTTGGTCCTGCTAGGAAATTTTTTCTGGCAGGACTTTTTTTGTTTTTTAGCAAAGATTAGACACCGACAAGCCTAAAATCGAAGAACCGTTAAAAAACAAGCGCGAAAGCGGTTGTTTTAGGTTCATCGAAAAAACGGCTCAAAACTCGATTTATCGAGTTCTTCCGCCCTTCGCTAACGCTCATCGTCCTCGGCGAAAGTCTTGCCGTCATTTTGAACTTGGCTTAGTTCTGCAGGGGGCGGGCTTCGCCCGCCCCCTGGTGTCCAATTTTTCGCC
>CAZGDL010000003.1:18178-34307 GCA_964525075.1 uncultured Treponema sp. | reverse complement strand
CATAAAGTGTAGAAAAAACATTTTTGCGGGCGTAATCCATAATTTTGCAAAGTTCTTTCCAGTAATCAACGCTTTCAAAAGCCAGTTGTTCAACCGGGGCCCCTGTAATTATCATTCCATCAAATTTCTGATTATAAATTTCGCTGGAAGGAATGTAAAATTTGTCCAAATAACTTTCATCGGTATTTTTGCTCTGGTGGCCTTCCATCCTGACCAAAGAAATTTCAATTTGCAGAGGAGTGTTTGCCAAAAGTCGTAAAAGCTGGGTTTCGGTCACTTCTTTTGTAGGCATAAGGTTTACAATGGCGATTTTGAGCGGACGAATATCCTGGGTCGCCGCCCTTTTTTCTGTCATAACGAAGATGTTTTCTTTTTCTAGAATGGATCTTGCTGGTAAATCTGAATTAATTTTTATAGGCATTGTAATCCTCCTGGCAACAAGAAAGGCATTGTGGGTTGAGAGCCGTGTCGGAATCTTTCTTTTGCCGACTTGATTTTGCCATTGTAGCAGAAAGCCCCCTAATTTGCTATAATGACGAATTATGGAATTTGTGAACGACCGCAAAGCTGCAATCAAAAAATTAAAACTTTTGACATTTTCTTCAAAATCGAATGTAGACAGCTTTCGTGCAAAACTGGATCAGGCTTTTAAAACAACTTTTTTACCAAATGGCGTAGAAAAAACTGAATATAAATATGGCAATGTTGACTGTGATGTCCTTGCTCCAGAAATTTATGCTTCTAACAGGGTTATGCTTTACGTTCACGGAGGTTCTTTTGTTGGCGGTTCAAGGCTTGCCTACCGAAGTTTTTGTTCTTCTCTTGCCACAAAATGTTACTGCCGGGTTGTCATTCCAGAATACCGCCTAGCTCCGTCTTTTCCATATCCTGCTGCAAATGAAGATATTCAGTCGGTTTTCAAATCACTTTTTACCGAAGAACAGATTGCCTGTTCTCTGAATGCCGAAAAGGGAACAAAAGCCCTCTTGCCCGAAATCATTGTTGCGGCGGACGGTTCGGCTGCTTCTATCGCTTTTTCTCTGATTGCGAATTTGAAGGAGCGTTACAGGTCTTGCATAAAACAGTTGCTTCTTTTTTCGCCGTGGCTGGATCTTTCAAATTGTTCCAAAATCATCACTACACGAAAAATTTCTGACGAAGTTATGTCTGGTGATGTTTTGCGAAAAAGTGCTTCTGTCTACACTTATGAATCAAATACTTCAAGTCCTTTTGTTTCTCCGCTTTTGGCTGGGGAAGATGATTTGAAAAATTTTCCACCAACTTTTATTCAAATGGGTGAAAAAGAAATCCTCCTTGACGACGCAAAAGAATTTACAAAAAATCTGATCGATGCAGGAAATGTCTGCCAACTGGACGTTTGGCCAAATATGATGTTTATGTTCCAAATGGCTGATGAATACCTGCACGAAAGTCACCTCGCCCTCGATAAAGTAGGAAAAATTGTCACTGACTACACGGCCGGTCAAAAAGCCGTAGAAATCGAAAATAAACCAAAACTGGAACATAGTCTTCGCTCGGAGGCGTAAAATATGGAACTTTTGTCACCAGCCGGCAACGTGGAAAAACTCTCTTATGCTTATGCTTACGGTGCGGATGCGGCTTATATCGGATTAAAAAAATTTTCGCTCAGGGTTAAAGCTGATAATTTTTATGAGGACGAATACAAAAAAGTAATCGCCCTAAAAGAAAAATATCCTGGAAAACGCCTTCATTGTGCTTTGAATATTTCTTTTCATGATGAAGAAATTGACGCCCTCAAGCAAAATCTTGATTATTTTAAACTTTATCCGATTGACTGCTTTATCGTTCAGGATATTGGCATAGTTCCCCTTTTACAAAAAGAATTCCCAAATGCTCAGCTTCATCTTTCGACCCAGGCTTCTTGCGTGAATTCCGAGGCTGTAAAAATGTACCAGAAAATGGGATTTAGCCGGATTGTTCTTGGTCGCGAAATCTCCCTTAATCAGATAAAAAGGATAAAAGATTCTGTCCCTGATATGGAACTTGAAACTTTTGTTCATGGGGCTATGTGCATTGCCTACGCTGGCCGCTGTCTGATGAGTGCTTATTTGACAGGCCGGTCGGCTCAGAGTGGATTTTGTTCCCACACCTGCCGTTGGAATTTTGATTTATCAACTGATAAGACGGCTTTAAATTATTATCTGCAAGAAAAAAGCGAAAATCATATCATCACAGAAAAAGAAGCAAAAATGCTTGCCCAGTCTGGAACTTTGCTTTTGCAGGAAGAACAGCGACCCGGAGAATATTTTCCAGTTTTTGAAGGGGATGATTTTACGGCAATTCTTTCATCAAAAGATTTAAGGATGATTGAACACCTGGCCGACCTCAAAGCAACCGGGGTAGATTCCCTGAAAATTGAAGGGCGAATGAAGAGCGTTTATTACGTTGCCATGGTTACTCGGGCCTATCGCAAAGCCCTGGACGCCCTGGAAGGAAAATTGACTGAAAAAGAGGCTGAGCCATACATCGCAGAACTGGAAAATGTAAGTCACAGAAAATCTACGACAGGTTTTTACTACAATAAAAAAGATGCGGACCAGACTACTGTTGGGGCAAGTGATAGCAAATACCAACTTGCAGCAGAAATTGGTGACGAGTTGTCAGCTGATAATTTTGAAAAACTCTACAATGAAGGGCAAAAGCGTTTTGATGAATTTAAGAAAAACCTGGATTCAATGCACCCGGCAGCCCGAGAGGCTCGTTTAAAAGATTTAGAAATTCACACCGACCGCAAAATCACCCCTTTTGAAAAAAAAGAGGGCTGGCATATGTATTTTTGCACGGCCGTAAATATGATAAAAGCCGAAGATGATATAGAATTCGTTTCTCCTGAATTTTGCAGCCTGACGGTAAAATCCGGCGACTGGGAAGTTATCAGTTCGGAAACTGGGCTTAAAATGAACTGGGTTTGTGATGGTCATCCTGCCGTAATTTACACAAAAGCCCAGCTCCCCGACGGCACTCTGCTTAGAACCCTTGACCCTGATTATGTTGAAGGGGAAATTCGAGATACAGGAAGGTAAAAAAATCCGACGGGGTGGGGGCGTCTGGTAGGGGCTTGACCTCCGTCATTCCGGAATTGACCTCCGTCATTCCGGGCTTGACCCGGAATCTCATAAAAGGCCATTAATCCCCACTGGTATCCCAGGCAACTTCCACAGTTCTTGGCCCTTTATTTGGAATTCGCAAATATGTCAGACAGTCTGCCCTGTGAATTGTAACGCCTTTGGATCTTGTCACATATCCTGCAATTAAATCCGGATAACAAGGATGGCAGCACTGGGCCAGGTTGTAGAGAACGTTTTTATCACCTTGAACAAGGACTGGTTTTGGAGTGCGAACTTGGGTTTGAGTATTTTTTTTGCCAGCTTTTGGACGGCGTTTTTTGTTTAATTCCGGGGCAAGGCCTTCTGCTTCAATGGCCTGCTGTTGCGAAGCCAACTCCGCTTCTTTTTGGGCCAAAAGTCTTTCGCTGAATGTCGGGTCATTTGCCATGAGCCAAGAATGGATTTTCTGGTGGGCCTTTGTTGTTTTGACTAGTTTGAGCTGGGCTTCGGTCGGGTGGGCCTGAGGATTTGTAATTACTTCGATAATCTGGGTGTTTTCCAGAGGTTTTGAGAGTGGAATGATTTTTCCATCCGCCTTGGCGGCAATCACTTTTTCACCAATTGCCGAATGAATGGAGTAGGCAAAATCAATGGCGGTGGCTCCTGCCGGCAGTTTTCTAACATCACCTTTTGGGGTAAAAACGTAAATTTCGTCACCCAAAAGTTCATTTTTGAGGGTGTTGAATGTGGCTTCGTCGGTCAGGGCGTTTTCCTTGAACTTCTGCAATTTGTTGAAAATATCTAGTTTATCCGCTTCTACCAGGTCGTGGTTTGTACCTTTTTTATACAGCCAGTGAGATGCAATTCCGTGTTCTGCCAGGTTGTGCATTTCGTAAGTTCTAATCTGGATTTCCAGGGGCTTACCTTCGCAAATAACTGTTGTGTGCAGGGACTGGTAGCCGTTTGATTTTGGCATAGCAATGTAATCTTTAAAACGGCCGTCCATTGGCTTCCAAAGGCTGTGAACAATTCCCACCAGGGTGTAACATTCTGCCGGACTTTTGCACAAAATGCGGAGGGCCAGCAAATCATAAAGCTGGCTGGCTTCTTTGTTACGTTTTCGCATTTTTTGGTAAATCGAATAAAAGTGTTTTGCCCGACTGGTGATTGTGATTTCAAGGCCCATTTTCGCTGCCGATTTATAAATGCTGTTTACGGCTTTTTCAAGGTAGGCCGCTCTTTCTTCCTGGGATTGGGCAACAATCGCTTCAATCTGGGCATAAACTTTGGGATTTGCGTATTTTAGACTCAAATCTTCAAACTCATTTTTTTCTTTTTGCATTCCAAGGCGGTCTGCAAGAGGTGCCCAAATTTCTATAACGGCTTCTGCCAGGGCTCTCTGTTGTTCAGGTTTTAGACTTTTGATATTTCTGATTCTGTCCAGGCGGTCAGACATTGTGAGCAAAATTACTCTGGCATCATCACACATAGCAAAAAGCATTTTTCTGATTGCGTCCGATTCCTTGAGATTTTTTGCATTCATAGGCAGGGCAATAATTTTGTTTGTGGTTATGAGGATTTTTGAAACATTTTCGCCAAAATCTTTTTGAATTTGGTCTGGCGTTACTCCAAATTTATGGATAGGGTGGAGGATGGCGGCAACAATAGTGTCGGCGTCAAGCCGGTTTTGGGCAAGAATATTTGCGACCCGGAGGGGGTGCATATAGTAAGGCTTTCCGCAAGGTCGTAAAATCCCGGTCGTTTTTTCCAAAAGCAGAGTCCAGGCTTTTAAAATTCGACTTTTATCATCATCTGTATAATTATCATTTATTGTAAAAAATTCTTTTATTAACTGGTCGGGCTGGTTTTCCGCTGCCTTAAAAATATATTCAGAACTCACGACGTCACCTCGTTGAAATTGCTACTATAAAATATAACAATAAATTCTCCATTGCAAGAGTAATTTTTTACACTATAAAATGTTATTGTTATAGAAAAAAACAGTATAAAAATAAGGAATAGAGTGATGAAAAAATTTTTAATTGCAAGCATTTTGCTTTTAACGTCTGCTTTTTTTGGTTTTTCACAGTCTGATGATTTATCTGATAAAAAATCTGAAACCCATGTCCTTACGGTAGAAGATGCAGTTTCTCTGGCTTTGGAAAATAATATTTCCATTAAACAAAGCAAGATGGATTTGGACCTCCTGGAGACAAAAAACAAATACTCCTGGAATAGTGTTAGTCCTTCAATCAGTGTGAGCGGAGGAGTTAGTGGTAGCCAGTCTGGAAAGTTGGAAAATTTTTCTGATTCACAATCGAATTTGTCTTGGTCAGCATCTGGTTCTCTGAGTCTTTCCCTTTCCCCTTCAATTGCCACTAGCGTAAAATCTGCACAACTTGCCTATGAACAGGGCCAGATGACTTACGAAGAAACAAAGCGAAAAATTGAACTTTCTGTCCGCAAGACTTTCTATCAGCTTTTGTATTTTAACGAAAATCTGGAACTCCAGCAAAAAAGCCTGGATTCTGCAGCCGAGACCTACAAGTCAAATCTTTCAAAATACAATCAGGGTCGCCTTTCTGAATTAAATCTTTTGACTTCACAATATAATTACGAGAGTAAAATCCCTACAATCGAAAATCTAAAAACAACTTATGAATCAAATTTGGATTCTTTTAAGGAAGTTTTGGGCATTAAACTGAGCGATAAAATCGAACTTAATGGAAATTTGGAAGAAGCTTTGAAAGAAGTTTTGCCTTCTGATGATGAAGTGGAGAAAAATCCTAGTTTAGAAAATGTCCCAGCTATAAAATCTGCATTAAAAAACATAGAAATTGCAGAAAACAGCCTGGCTGCCACAAAATTTTCAGCTTGGGGGCCTTCACTTTCACTTTCGGCAAACGCTTCTACGGGTTCGGGAATAAATCCTTCTAGCGATCAAACTTTGTCACTTTCATATTCGGCAACAGTCCGCATTCCTTTGGACGGATATTTGCCATGGTCTTCAGGTTCTCTGAGTGTACAATCACAAAAAGAATCTTTGGAAAAATTAAAGCAAAATCTTGAACAGACAAAAACTTCTACAATGATTTCTGTTCGTAGCAGCATTAATACGATAGATCAGGCTTTAACTCAGCTTGAACTTTACGAAAAAAATGTTGATTTAATGCAAAAAACTTACGATATGACAAAAACGTCATACAACGTAGGTTCTTCAGATTTGCTTACTTTGCAAAATGCGGAAGTAAATCTTTATCAGGCAAAATATAACGTTCAAAATCAGCGTTATACAATAATTTCGGCAATTCTTGATTTGGAAAACACTTTGGGAATTGATTTTGGAACTTTGAATAATAACTAAGTATAGGAGGTGTGATAAAAATTACATCCGTGTAATTTTTATCACTGCTATTTTCCAAACGTCGTTTGAAAAATAGCTTATTCAGCACCTCCTGTGCTGCCGCTAACGCGGAGTTTTTATAGGAGATAACGATGAGCGAAAAAGAAACAACTCAAAAATCAAAGAAAAAAGGTCTTACAGTTTTGATTATAGGGATTGTCATTGTTGTGACAATTGTTTGTATCATGCTGATAAATGGTACAAAATCTGCTGGTGCTGCCGGCGGTCCTGGTGGAATGCCTGGTGGCGGAAAAGGTGGCCCTGGCGGTTCTGGTGGTCCAGGTGGAGCTCCTAGTGGAATGGTAGGCGGACCTAGAGCAGGTGCATCTGCAAACGCTACTGTGACTTCTGTTAGAACTGTAAAAGCCGAACTTACCGATTTGAATGACTTTGTAACTACAAATGGCGAAGTTGAAACCCAGTCTTCAATCGAAGTTTTCCCTTCAATCGGTGGAAAAGTTGTAGAAGTTACAGTTTCTCTTGGTTCTCAAGTAAAAGCTGGTGATGTAATTGCTTATATTGACCCTTCTGAACCTGGTAGCAATTATGCAAAATCTCCTGTAACAGCTCCAATCGACGGAAGCATTTTGACAAGTCCTGTAAAGCCTGGCCAAAAAGTTACCGTAAGTTCTGTAATCACAAAAATTGGTGATATTGATAACTTGCAGGTTACAGCAAAAATTCCGGAACGCTACGTAGCTGACCTCGCAATCGGCGAAAAAGCCGAAATTACTTTGGAAGCCTACCCGGATGTTAAATTTATTGCATCTGTAGTCCGCATTTCTCCTGTTGTAGATTCTGCAACCCGCACAAAAGAAGTTATCCTCAATTTTGATAAAAAAGATTCTCGGGTAAATGCCGGAATGTTTGCGAAAGTAAAACTTTACACGGCAGTTTACAAAAACGAAATTGCAATTTCACAGGACGCCTTGGTCAACAATGCTGATAAATACTATCTGTATGTTGTAAATAATGATGGCGAAACTGTTTCTAAGCGGGAAGTTACTCTTGGTAAAAACGTTGATGGTTATTATCAGATTTTGTCTGGGGTAAATGTTGGTGAGACTGTTGTCGTAGAAGGTATGCTTACTTTGTACGAAGGGGCAAAAATCAAAGATATTGGAGAATAAATAAATGTCATTCCGAACTTGTTTCGGAATCTCAGAGATGCTTAATCAAGTTCTGTGTGACATAACCTCAATATTTTAGGAGAATAAATGAGTCTTTCTAGAAAAACAATGGATCATCCGATCCTTATCTTAATTATATTTGCATTGCTGGGCCTGCTTGGAATTTTTACTTTTAGTAAAGTTGCCATCGCTCTTTTCCCAGATACAGAAAATCCAGTTTTGATGATTATGACAACCTACGAAAACGCAGGCCCAGAATCAGTTGAAAAAACTGTCACCAAAACTATTGAAAGTGCCGTTGTAAGTGTAAACGGTTTGAAAAATCTTTCGTCAACTTCCAACGAAGGTTCTTCTATGGTCGAACTTGAATTTGACTATGGAACAGATTTGGATACTGTCATAAATGATGTTCGTGATAAACTTGACCGAGTTACCAGGTCTTTGCCTGACGGGGCAAGTTCACCTAGTATCATGCGATTTAGTTCGGATTCTATGCCGATTATGCGTATTCTTGTTCGCGGAAATCGTTCTGTTGATGACCTCAAACAAATTGCCGAAAATACCATCACAGATATTCTTGAGCAGGCTGATGGAGTTGCCGAAGCCGATGTAATGGGTGGACGAACGGCCCAGGTAAACGTTGAACTCGATGCCAACCGTATGCAGGCTTATGGCTATACCATTCCTACAATCACAGCAGCCCTTTCTAAGCAAAACCTTGAACTTGGTGGCGGTAAAATCCAGGAAGGTACAAAAAACTACATCGTTCGTACGACCGGTGAGTACACAAGCATTGATGAAATCAACAATACAGTTATTTCGACAGTAAATGGCTACAATGTAAAACTTAGTGATGTCGGCCGGGCTTATCTTGGCTATGAAGAAACATCCCGCGAAAGTTACATTAATGGCGAAAAAGGTGTTTACGTCAGCATTACAAAGCAGTCTGGTTCTAACTCTGTAAGCGTTGCAAACGCCGTTTACAAAAAATTGGATCAGGTCAAAGAAGTTCTCCCATCAGATATTACCCTAGAAATTATTTCTGATGATACCGATTCAATCCGCGAAACAATCAACGATTTGGTTGAATCTCTGGTTGAAGGTTTGATTCTTGCGGTTGTAATCCTCTGGATTTTCTTGCAGAGCTTTAAATCTACAATCATCATTGCAATTTCAATCCCGCTTTCTATGATTATCACACTTTTTGCAATGAGTATTTTTGGAATCACCTTAAACATGATGACTTTGACCGGTCTTATCCTTGGTCTTGGTATGGTTGTAGATGCTTCCATCGTTATGATTGATAATATTTACACTTACCGGCAACGTGGTGCCCGGCCGAAAGTTGCGGCAATTTTGGGTAGCCAGGAAATGCTCATGTCAGTAATTTCTGGTAACCTCACAACAATTTGTGTATTTATTCCTTTCCTTTTCTATATTGAAGATTTGGGAATGATGGGACAGATGTTCCAGGGAATCATCTTTACAATCGTAATTGCCTTGGTATCTTCTTTGCTGGTTGCTATCTTCCTGGTTCCTGTTTTGGCCGGAAAATTCCTTCCACTTACAAACAGAACCGAAAAGCCGGTGACAAATCCTGTTCTAAAATGGATTTACGGCATTTTCCAGAAGTGTATTGATGTAATCACAAATCTTTATTCAAAATTGCTGAAAGCCTGTTTGAATAACCGACTTATTACGATTGTAGTTTCTGTGTGTATCCTCTTGGTTGCCTGCGGAATGATTCCTACCATGCGTATTTCTATGATGACAGGTGGTGAGGATGATTCTGTAACCCTCAATATCACCCTGCCAATCGGTACAACTTTTGACGAAACAAAGAAAGTTGTCCTTGCTATGGAAAATATCGTAAATACCGAACTCCAGGGCTGTAAAAATGTCACAACTACAATTGGTTCTTCTGGGCGTACAAATTCTACAAACAAGGGTTCTATTGAAATCACCCTGCCGGATAGTGACCAGCAGATTGATACTGCCGAAGTTATGCAGCAAAAACTTAGAAAACATTTTAATGAGTTCCCGGGGGCAACATTCTCATTTAGGGAAGGTATGCGAGGCCAGATGATGGGTTCAGATATCGATATTGTTCTTCGTTCTGATGATTTGGATGCCGCCCTTGATACTGCCGATTTGATTGCCGAGGTTATCAACAACAATGCAAACTGTGGTGAAGCTTCTATCAGTGTGGATAAAGGACTTCCTCAGGTTGAAATTGTAATTGACCGTCAGCGTGCTTATGATTTTGGAGTTGATATTACAACCGTTGCAAAGGAAATCAACTATGCTATCAACGGAACTACTGCTTGTGTTTATCGTAGTAACGGAACTGATTATGATGTCGTTGTTTCTTACAAACCGGAAGACCGCAAAACAATCGAAGATTTGGAATCAATTTATGTTCGCGGAACTAATGGAATGGTTAGCGTTGCAAACTTTGCCTCAATCAAAAAAGGCTTAGGTCCAGTTTCAATTTCCCGCGAAAATCAAACTCGAATTGTCCACGTTACCTGTTCTATCCTCACCGAAATTAATGCTAACGTTGTCGAAGATCAGATTAAGGAAGGAATCAGTGATTCATTCATCATTCCAGATTCTGTAACAGTTTCTTACGAAGGTTCTTGGGCAGACACAATGGATCAGATGAAGCTTTACATGAAGATTATTGTTATGGCTATTCTCCTGGTATTTGGAGTTATGGCGGCAACTTACGAAAGCTGGAAGGCACCTCTTATCAACCTGGCAACTATGCCGTTTATGATTATTGGTGTAATCTTCCTTTATAAGATTACCAACCAGCCCCTTTCGATTATGTCCATGGTCGGAATCATCATGCTGGTCGGAATTGTTGTAAACAACGGTATTATTTTGGTTGACTACACTAACTTGCTGGTTGGTCGTGGCGTTGATATGAAAACCGCCTGTCACGAAGCCGGGGTTAGCCGTTTGCGACCTGTTTTGATGACAACTTTGACTACAATTTTGGGTATGCTTCCAATGTGTTTTTCAACTTCAGGTCAGTCGTCTATGGTTCAGCCAATTGCGGTTGCGGTTGTAGGTGGATTGCTTTCAAGTACATTTGTAACTTTGCTTGTAATTCCAGTTTTGTACAGCCTAGTAATGAAGAAGAAGCAAAAGCAGAAGATGGCTATTCAGATTGAATACAACAAGGAAGAAAAAGAAGAAAAAGAGGAGACAAAATAATATGGATTTAGAATGTCATGAATACAGGGCCGAAATCATTTCTAACCAGTCTGTTCAAGATGATATCGTTGAACTTTTGGAACAGGAAATGCCCGATATTCAATATACGATTTTGCCGGATACCCACGGCCGTGGAATGACTTCCCGAAAATTGGGGGACACAACCTGGCCGGAAATGAACTTTGTTTTGTTTGCCTATACCAACGAAGAAGGGGCAAAAAAAATCAAAGCAATAATTGCGGCTATTAAGAAAAAGTTCCCGGACGAAGGAATCAGCGTGTTCTTTTCTAAGGGTGCAGAGATTTAGGCGCGTCATGCTGAACTTGTTTCAGCATCTCATGAGATTCCGGAGCAAGTCCGGAATGACGACACCACGATGTTGGGCTTTTGGAGAGCCTTCCTAAAACATTTCGACCACGCGGAGCTGGCCTTCCAGGTCTGTGTGGATTTTCGTGCGAAAGCCGTAGTTTTGTCCAAGCAAAGCTGCGGCTTTTGCGTTATATTCGCCTGTTTCCATTAAAATGCAGCCCCCCGGTGACAAGTGGCTTTTTGCCTGGGGAATCAGATTTCTGATGATTTCAAGACCGTCATCTTTTGGGCTGCCATCTGCCGAGTAGGGGCGGTCGCCAGTCAGAGTGACGTCACCGTCCAGGGCAAGACGGGGTTCACTGCGACCGTCTTGTAAAAGTTGGTCTACTAAGGTGTGGGGAATATAAGGAGGATTTGTCAAAATCAGGTCAAAGGTCCAGCCGGCCCTGGTTGGGGATTGTTTTTCGTGGCTGGAAAAATCCCCACTCTCGGCGGCAAAATTTTCTCCCGTGCTAGAAAAATCCCCACTCTCGGCGGACGATTTTGCCTGGGTAGACCAATTTCCCGAAAATCCTTCAAACAGATTAGATCTGACAATTCTGAACATATCTCGCGGAAGTTCCAGGTGGGCTATATTTTTTTCGGCAATTTCCAGGGCGGCAGGTGAAATGTCAACGAGGGTAAATTTTGGCAGTTGCCCCCCAGGGATTTTATAAACTTCAATCAGAGATTTCATAACCGAAAGCCCGATACAACCAGAACCTGTACACATATCACAAATGGTAAGCAGTCGGTTTGGATTCGCTTCCATTTTCCCGATTATGAGATCTAAAGCTCTTTCTACAAGAATTTCGGTATCAGGTTTTGGAATTAAAACATCAGGACTCACCAAAAAATCATAAGAAAAAAACTCCTTATGACCTGTGATGTAGGCAATCGGAAGCCCCGTAAGGCGTTTTTCTACGGCGTCTACCAGCCAAGTTTCTGTTTGTGGGGAAAGTTCTTTGTCGCGGTTTAGTAAAAGCCGGGTTTTATCAAAATTAAGGGCAAATTCCATCAAAACTTGAATATCGAGTTCCGGAGATGGCGAATTTGCCCTAAGTTTTTTGATAGCGTCAGTTTTAAATTGCCCGATTGTCATGCAAAAAATATGCCTTCAAAAGTAAAACCCGCTCTAAGCGTTACTTTCCAAAGTTGAAACATCATTCAACTGCTCTTCTTTTGCGTAAACATTCAGAGCATCAAGCATATCATCCATATCACCCATCATAAAAGAAGGAAGATTGTGCTGGCTGTAATTAATGCGGTGATCAGTTACACGATCCTGAGGATAGTTGTAAGTTCTGATTTTTTCGGAACGAGCCCCAGACCCTACCATTGACGAGCGGGCTGCAGAACGTTCGGCCTGTTTTTTGCTTTCTTCCAAATCAAAAAGGCGGGCACGCAAAACTCGGAAAGCCTTTTCCTTGTTTTTAATCTGAGATTTTTCATCCTGCTGAATTACAACAAGACCTGTTGGAATATGGGTAAGACGAACGGCAGAGTCAGTTGTGTTTACACACTGTCCACCAGGGCCACCAGCACGCATTACATCAACGCGAACATCCCCAGGCTTAATTTCAATTTCGGTTTCTTCGGCTTCTGGCAAAACTGCAACTGTGGCAGTAGAAGTCTGCAAACGGCCTTGAGATTCTGTCTGAGGAACTCGCTGAACTCGGTGAACGCCAGATTCCCAACGCAAAGTTCCGTAAACAAATTTTCCCGAAATTGAAGTGACGATTTTGTTAAAACCGCCAACTTCTGTTTCCTGGGCTTCCATTGTTTCAGTTTTCCAGCCTTTGCGTTCGGCCAGGTGGGTGTACATTTCCCACAAATCACGAACAAAAAGCGAAGCTTCATCACCACCCGCTGCAGAGCGAATTTCCAGGATAATATTTTTTTCATCAAGAGGATCTGGCGGAACCAGTTTAAGTTTAATTTCTTCTTCAAGTTTTGGCTGCTTTTCTTCGAGCTCTTTTAATTCCTCGCGAGCCATTTCCTTCATTTCGACGTCATCTTCATTTGTGATTAATTCTTTTGCGTCCTGAATGCCAGTCAAAATCTTTTTATATTCATCATAAAGGGCACAAACTTCCGACAAATAACCATGTTCGCGCATTGTGTCTTTGTATTTTTTAGGATCTTTTACAAGATTAGGATCCATAACAAGGTCGCTTACTTCTTTGAAGCGTTTTTCACATTCATCAAGTTTTTTAATCAAATCCATAATAGAAAATACTAGCATTTTTTTGATGTATTTTCAACGCAGGGGATTTTTTGGTGGAAAATGTCGCATAGTGCAATTTCCAGATTATTTCACTATAATCCTACTTATGAAATACAAGCTTGCGATTTTTGATTTGGACGGCACAATCCTAAATACTCTGGACGATTTAGCTGACTCCTGCAATGTTATCCTCCGAAAATACGGATTTCCTGAGCATACAAACGAAGAAATAAAATATATGGTAGGAAACGGAATCCCAAAACTGATTGAAAGGGCTCTTCCTCCTCAAACCGACAAAAAAATCTTTGAAAAAGTTCTGGCAGATTATATTTCTTATTATGATGGTCACTGTGCTATTAAAACTGCCCCTTACCCTGGAATTGTTGATGCCGTAAAGTTGATGAAATCCTGGGGAATGAGAGTTGCCGTAAATACAAACAAAGTTCAGGCGGCGGCGGAAACTTTGTGCAAGCAGTATTTTCCGGGGCTTTTTGATATTGTTGCAGGAGGAGCCTTTGATATTCCTCCAAAACCTGCTCCAGACGGGGTAAATAAAATCCTTACAAACGAAAAACTTTCTCCAAAAGATGCAGTTTACATTGGCGACTCTGATGTTGATGTTCAGACTGGCAAAAACTGTGGCCTTGCAGAAATCGGGGTGGACTGGGGATTCCGCGGCGGAGAATTTTTAAAAGCCCACGGGGCAAGTACAATTGTTTATAATTGCCAGGAACTAATTTCTGCCTTACAATAGTTCTATACTATGAAATTTATTATCCAGTACAGTATTTGTTCAGCAATCACTTTCCTTGTCGTTATTTTGCATAATTTGCATGTAAAAAATGTCAGTGTTTTTAAAAGTAATGCTTTTTCGACCTATGTTATAGTTGGTTTTCTTGCAAATATTTTTGATTTAGCTCGTTGTTCTTTGAGCCTGGCTTCTGCTCATTGTCCTCATATCGTTTATTATCTGCTGAATTCTCTTTATTATTCTACCGTTATCCTTTTGCCTGTAGTTTTTGTTATTTATTGTTTTGCCCTGGTAGAATATCCTCAGGATAAATTTGGTTCTACTCCGCAGACTTCCTATCTTATTTTATCCCTTCCTGTGATTTTTACGATTATCTACATTTGGGTTTGTCCGTTTTTTGAAGATAAGTCTTTTTCAATTTATTATTTTCTTTCTGATCCTACCCTTATTCAAAATGGTTCGATTGGTTATCTTATTTTGTATATCACCAGTGGCTGGTACATTTTGATGGGATTTTCTGTAATCATCAAAAATCGCCATGCTTTGGATAAATATGATTCTGTTCATTTCCATATGATTTTTCAGATAATGATAGTTACGGTTTTGGTTCAGAGAATTTTCCCTTATGCCAGAGTTCTTTCTCTTGCGACAGCCATGTCTTGTCTGGATATTTCTTTTTATATTCAGCGACCGGAAGATATTTACAATATTGAACTTGCAGCTTTTAACGAGAAAGGTTTTCAGGTTATGATGCGTTATCTTTTTTCGACCAGGAAAAAGTTTCATGCCATTAATCTGGTGATGGACGAAGCGGAATTTTATGAAAAAGTTTTGGGGCAAAAGGAGCGAACTCAAATTGAAGTTTGTATCATAAATTCCCTAAAACAGTTTTTCAAGAAAAATTGTAGCATTTTTAAATTAAAGTTCGGCCAGTACGCAATTGTCATCAAAGAACAAAAAAATATGACAAAGGAAGAGGCCCTCAATTACATAAATAATCAGATTTCTTTGCATTGGGGATATTCTTCTGTTGATTTGGACTTGTCTTTTCGTATTTGTACGATAGAAAGTGGTACAGATGTAAGATCTTGTCTCGAAATTAGTGATTTGATGGATTATTTTGCAAATTCTGAAAAATTCCAGGGGAAAACCTTGCAGGCGGATTCTTTGGATTTGACAAAAATGCACTCAAAATCATACCTGGAAAAAGCAATTTTTGACGGTCTTAACGAAAGGCGTTTTGAAGTTTACTACCAGCCCCTTTATTCTGCCAAAGAAGATAAACTGACCAGAGCGGAAGCCCTTTTACGTCTGCGTGACGAAAACGGTAATTTTGTTTCGCCAGAAGAATTTATCCCGATTGCAGAACAAAATGGTTCAATTTTTGAAATTGGAAGATTTGTTTTTACCTCGGTGTGCAAAACTTTGGCTGGAATAAAACTGGAAGATTTCAATATCCAAAAAATTGATATAAATTTGTCGGTCGTTCAGTGTATCCAGGAAGATTTGTACAAAGAATTTATTGAAATTAAAAATCAGTATAAAATTCCTTCGCAGTATATTGATTTGGAAATTACAGAAACTGCCACAATCAACAGTCCTGAAGTTCTGCTCAAAAATATGAAGCACTTTGAAAAAGAAGGAATTGAACTTTCCCTTGATGATTACGGTTGTGGCCATTCAAATATTTCTTACATTTTGTCATTGCCTTTTAAGATGATAAAAATTGATAAAGGTATTGTCTGGGAAGCTTTTGAAAATCAGCGGGCGAATGTTGTCCTGAAGTCTACAATTGATATGATGAAATCTTTGAACATGAAGATTGTGGCAGAAGGGGTTGAAACAGAAGCCCAGAGCCAGCAACTTTTGGAACTGGGCTGTGATTATCTCCAGGGCTACTACTACAGTCGGCCGGTAGATGTAGGTAAGTTCCTTTCTTTGATGAGAAAATAAGAAAAA
>CAZGDL010000003.1:16064-18078 GCA_964525075.1 uncultured Treponema sp. | reverse complement strand
AGTTTTACCTTTGAAAAATGACAAAAATTCAGCAATTTTACCTTTGAATTTTGACAAAGTTATCCTGTTTTACCTCTTAAAAATGACAAAATTTTGTCGTTTTTACCTTTGAAAAATGACAATTATTTTGTATAATTGCTTTTAGAAGGTTTTTTATGCTTAAAAGAACTATTTTGCATGAACTTGCAGACTGGAAAAACAGAAAACATCATCCTTTAATACTCAGAGGTTTAAGGCAGATTGGAAAAACCTACATCGCAAAAGAATTCGGTGAAAAGTTTTACGATAGTGTTATTTATTTTGATTTAAGGTCAAATACTTCCATTCACAAAGCTTTTGAGGGCAATTTTGATGTTGCCCAGATGATTCTTTCAATAACCGCCTTAGAGCCTTCTGCCAGATTCCTGCCTGGAAAAACTCTTTTAATTTTTGATGAAATCCAGGATTGTCCCAATGCAAGAAGTTCCCTCAAATATTGGGATATAGATGGGCGATTTGACGTAATTTGTACTGGAAGTTTTCTTGGAGTCAAAGGATTCAGAAGTCCTTATAGCAGAGGTGTGCCTGTAGGTTACGAAGAGCAAATCACAATGTATCCCTTATCATTCAGAGAATTTCTTATGAATGTAGGGATAGACCAGTCTGTCCTTGAATATGTAAAAAAATCATTTAAAGATAAAACGATGATTGCACCTGCCGTTCATGAAAGTATGCGAAATCTCTATCTTCAGTTTTTGATTGTTGGGGGAATGCCGGAAGCCGTAAATACATTTTTTGAAACTCATGATTTGAACCAGGTGAGGGAAGTTCAAAATCGTATTCTGCAGTCAATAAAAGATGATTTTGGAAGATATAAGGATTCTGACGGAAATGACAAAATAAATGAGGTATTAAAACTGAGGGCTGAAGCCTGCCTTAAATCTCTGCCTGCCCAGTTGGCTAAAGAGTACAAAAAATTTCAGTACAGTCTTGTTGATGTAAAAGGTCATTCGCCAGAAAAAGCTGATGGACTTCAGTATCTTGAAGATGTGGGGCTTGTGGTCAAAGCTTATAACACAAGGGAACTAGTTTATCCTCTTGAAGCTGCAAAAATTTCTACGGAGTTCAAGGTTTTTTATATTGATACGGGATTGCTTGTATCACAACTTGGCGAAGAACTTCCTGCAAAAATACTTTCTGGGGATTTAGGAGCCTATAAAGGTGCGATTGCAGAAAATATGGTTGCCTCCGCTTTTGCCAAAAATAATGATTCTCTGTTTTATTTTCACGATTCTACTGGCTCTCCAGAACTTGATTTTTTGTTTGAAAAAGATGGGGAAGTTGGGATTATTGAATGCAAGGCTACCAACAACAGGGCCACAAGTATGAAATTTGTAATTGCCAATGCTCAAAAATATGGCAAACATCCTGCAGTGAAAATTGCAGATGCTAATGTTGGTGGTGGAGATGGATTTGACACTTATCCTTTGTACACCCTGGGATTTTTAGAAGAAAAACGAAAAGGCCTTATAGTAGATATGATTGATATGAAAAACTTAAAAGTTCCAGGGGTGGAATGACAATGGGGTTAAAGATTTGCCGCCAAATAAAATGTCAGCAGATTGTCTTTTTCATAATTTCCGCGAGGCATATAAGTCCAAGAACAGCCGATTGTTGGAAGATATTTTGAAAATCCGTCGTGGGCAAAATTGTATTCTGCTAGAAATTTAAAACCGTTTCCCCAGGCGGTGGCGTTTTTTGTTTTGTAATCACTAGAAGTCTTGGTAAAATCTGCCCTAAACCCTAAAACGTAGGCAAGTCCCAAATTCAATCCAGCTAGACCCGGATAAATTTTAAATCCTAGAGGGAAGCCCAGGTGGAGGTGGTGGGCGTAAAGATTTTCTGCCCAGTTAAAATCTGCCAAAAAATCACAACCTGTAAAAAATGTTACCTGTTTTACAACGTTGAGATTCAGGCTAGCAAAAGAACCTATAATAACCCGCTTATCTGTTTTGATTTCTGTTTTTGTTTCAGT
>CAZGDL010000003.1:8000-15964 GCA_964525075.1 uncultured Treponema sp. | reverse complement strand
AGTTAGATTTTCATCGGTGGTTGGAATGTTGGCAGCAGCTTGTGTAGCCGTGGAAGAAAAATTTTCACTGTAAAAAGGGATTCCAGAAGAAAGTCCCACTGTTACAGAAAAAAGATCTTCGTTTGCAAATACAAACAAGGTGGCGAAAACAGTCAGCAAAAAAAAGCAGGTTATTTTTTTCATAGTGATTTAGTCCTTTAGATTTAATCTTTTACTTTGAGAATGGCACCCAAAACTAAAAGGTGGCGGGCAAATCTATTGACCCAGCCCAAAAAGCCATTGTCAAAATTGTTGAAAAGTCCATCGTTACCAATAAAATCAATAATTACAATTGCGACAATCCAGCAAATCATAATTATAATCATAAGAACCGAGTCCAAATTTGTATTCAAAAATACAAAAAGTCTGAGCAGAAGAAAAACTCCGGCTACAATTTCGATAACTCCGAAAACTATGCAAAAGATTTTTGCCAGGTCGTTATCGAAAATCGAATAAAAAGCTGCCGAAATTTCGTCAGACCGGCTGCCCTGCAGCGTCCAGATTCCGCCAACAATAAAAAGTAATCCCAAAGCGATTTGAAGAACGATTGTTCCCACTGTTCTACTTTTCTTTTCCATAAAAACTCCTTATAAACTCCCTTATCTGTATACGACTTTAAAAGTCTGGAAAACCAATTTTATATCTGGAGTAAAATCAAAGCCGACGATATGGCCTTCATCTTCCAAATATTCCTGTTTTTTTTCACGCCACTGAGCCAAATTTTCGTCTTCGCCTTCCTGCTCTGCCATTGACCAGGTTACTTCATTAAAAGGAACTACGCTCACAGATTCAGTTTCTATTATGCAACGAGGATTGCCAGCTCTGTCCAAAATTACGTAAAGTTCGCCGGACAGGGGAAGGGGTTCCTGGTCTATCGCGTAAGTTGACCAAGGGGTAAAAAAGGCGGTCTTTTTTTGGCTCAAAACTAGGGAAACCATTTCATCACCAACAAATCCATTGGCTTCAAAACATAAATCCCCGGCACAGCGGTCATCAGGACTACGGCCTGTGTCTTTTATAAATTTATTCCAATATTCATCAACAATTGTCATTTTTATTTCCTATCCTTTAAAATCTTAGAACTTGCAAAAGCCCCTTCGAGGTTTTTGCACTCTCCAGAGGTCTAATCCACGCCCTGGAGCTTTTATTTTCTACACAACATCAAAATAAAGGCCAGAATAAAGCAGAGAGACGGCAAAATGGCCGCCAAAAGTGAAAAAAGTGGGATTCCCCAAATCAAAATACTGCCATTTGTCACAATCCCCAAATCCAAAAGCAGGTCAAAAACCAGGGCAGCGTATTGAAGAATAAAACCTGCAACCATGGCCATCCAGGCTCCATCCCTCGTTTTGGACATCAGCAAAATTGCCAGAAAAGCAACAAGTCCGCCGGTTATGAGTTTTATTATAAAAAGTAAAATTTCAGAATTCATATTTTTATTTTCGACTTTTTCCAGGGAAAATTTAATGGGAACTTCTAAAAATTGCGACTTTAAGGGATTTTACCAAGGAAAGTCGGCCTTAGTAGTCAAAGGGGGAGTTTTTTAATTTTGTAAAAACCCCTTTGTCGGCCCCAAAAGGCACTATTGATTTTTCCTTGTAATCCGGATTAAAGGCAATTCCAAGCTTCAGACAATGAATTACAAAATCATCATATTTTTCCTGGGGGATTTTGGGATAAAGATAAGGTCCCTTTCTCTCAAAATATTTTGTCAAAACCGGGTCATAAATAAACCAGTCTTTTTCCTGGCGGGCCTGCAGGGCTTCAATCAAATTGTAGATGGAGCGGGTGATAGCGGCCTGGAGGGCAAAAGGAGGCGTAGCTGGGGAAAGATTTTCTGGCGTCTGATTTTGATTTTCCAAGTCTAGGGCTTGTGTTTTTACTGCCAAAATAAAAAGGCTTTCGGTCCAGGGGAGGGGAGGGGCAATAACTACGCTGGTGACATTTGACCAGTCGGTATTATTTTCGGACCAGGGCTGGTAAAAAGCTGTACTTTCTGGGGCAATTTGGAGACCGGCTTTTACGGCTTCTATTTTGGAATAGTAAAATGCAAGTTTTCGGTCTGATTTGAGCAGGCAGGAGAGGGCTTTTTCAAGCCTGGAATGATCTTCACAGATAAAAGAGCCTGTTTGTCCCCGGCTCAGGACGTTTTTTAAATGGGTAAAAGCTGAGCCTCCTTCCCATCCTAAAATTGCCCGTCCATTTTCCTGGTAACAGTCAGTTACTCTAATCCCTTTTTTGGTGTACAAAAAACAGTTGCGGGCTCTGGTTACCGGCCCATACAAATTATATAGTTCTTTAAAAAAATCAGATTTGTTCATAAATAGGCTTATTATAACAAAAAGCAGGCACAGTGTCTTACACCGTGCCTGCCAAAGTCTAAATTCATACAGGAGGAATTAACTTAATCAGCCTTACTGGTAGGGATAAAACTGATTAAGGACTTTAGTTAGGAGTTATTAGGGCATCTCTAGTTCAAGAGATTCCGGAACGAGTCCGGAATGACGATTCTAGTAGTTACCTATTTTTTACTTGTTTTCTTCTTTTTAGAAACAACGTCGATGATTACTGCCAGAAGAAGGACAATACCTTTAACTGCTTTTTGCCAGTTAGAGTCTACACCCAAAATTGACATACCGTTATTCAAAACACCCATGAACACGGCACCAATTACAGCCCCGGAAACTTTACCAGTTCCACCATAAGCCGAAGCTCCACCGATGAAACAAGATGCAATGGCATCCATTTCGTAGCTGTTTCCGATTGTTGGAGAAGCCGAATTAAAGCGGGCAATGATAACCAAAGCGGCGATGGCTGCAATAAATCCGTTGTTTGTGTAGGCAAACATCATAACGTTATCAGTATTTACGCCTGAAAGTTTTGCAGCTTTTGCGTTACCCCCGATTGCGTAGAGATAGCGGCCAGGAACTGTATTTTGTGTGTAGTAAGAATAAACGCCAACAATAATTGCAAGGAGGATAAGAACAACAGGCAGACCTTTATCCAGAGCAAGGAAGATTGCGATTGCAATGATTACGCCACTCAAAATTACCAGTTTTGCGATAAATCCTGAGAGGGCAGGAACATCGTAGCCCTTGCGACGTCTGTTTCCTCGTGAAATTGATGAAAAAATCACAAGGACAAGAACACAAATAGCAGCCACAATCAAAGTTCCCACAGAAATTGAATCCTCTGGAGGGGCAAAAAGATAGCTTGCAAAAAGGTTCATAAATGATTCTGGCATTGGAGAAACTGTCATACCTTGGAGGATAACGTTAGCAAGACCACGCCACATCAGCATACCGGCAAGAGTTGTGATAAAAGGCGGTACGTGAAGGTAAGCAATAATCGAACCTTGCAAAGCACCAATCAAAGTACCAGTGATGATACAGATTAAAATTACAAGCCAAACATTCCAGTGGAGGTTTACCATCAAAGTTCCGCCTACAGCACCAACAAAACAGAGGGTAGAACCAACCGAAAGGTCAACGTTACCACCGGTCAAAATACAAAGCAGCATACCAGTTGCAAGAATTACAACCCAGGCGTTCTGATTGATAAGGTTTGTGATATTTGCAGGTACGAACAAAGAGCCATGTCCTGTAGCTACAATCAAAATCTGGAAAAGCACCATGATTCCGATGAGAGCAAATACCATGGTGTTATTTTTCAAAACTTTCTTAATGTCTAATTTTTCGCTCATTTTCATTTTCTCCTATAAAAACGCCGCGTTAGCGGCAGCACAAGGAGGTGCTGTATAAGCAGTTTTGCAAACGACGTTTGGAAAACTGCTGTGATAAAAATTACAAGGACGTAATTTTTATCACACCTCCTATTTATTTTCCTGCGATTTTCCTGAGTTAATGATGCAAGACATAATTTTTTCCTGGCTGGCGTCTTTTCCGTCCATCTCAGCAATAAATTTGCCTTCGTTCATTACGTAAATACGGTCACTCATTCCCAAAACTTCCGGCATTTCGGAAGATATGATGATGACAGACTTACCTTCTGCAACCATTTTGTTGATGATGCAGTAGATTTCGTATTTTGCCCCAACATCAATTCCTCGTGTTGGTTCATCAAGAATTAAAATATCAGGCTCGGCAAAAAGCCATTTTCCCAGCAAAACTTTCTGCATATTTCCGCCCGAAAGATTGCCTACATCTTCATCAACACTGGAACATTTTGTGTGCATTTCTTTTGCCATTTCCTGGGAATATTTTCGCTGCAGGTCAAAATTAATAATTCCGTGCTTTGAAATTCTGGACTGTTTTGCAGATGTTGTGTTCTGGCTGATTGATTCCGAAAGAATAAGTCCGTTACCCTTGCGGTCTTCTGTTACGTAAGCAATTTTGTGGGCAATGGCGGTTTTTACATCTGGCAGGTGGATTTCTTTGCCATTCAGGTAAATATGCCCGCTGATGTTTGAACCGTAAGAACGGCCAAAAATACTCATTGCCAATTCTGTTCTGCCGGCTCCCATCAATCCCGAAATACCAAGAACTTCGCCTTTTCTCAAGTTGAAATTGACGTGGTCGCATACTTTTATGCCGTCAAAAACCGGGTGATCAACACACCAATCTTTAACTTCAAACACCACATCCCCAACATTACTACTACGTTTTGGGAAACGGTCTGTAATGCTGCGTCCAACCATTGCAGAAATAATAGTATCTTCTGTGAAATTATCTTTTGCTTTATCAAGTGTTGTGATTGTAGCACCATCACGAATAACTGTGATTTTATCAGCTACATAAGAAACTTCGTTTAATTTATGAGAAATCAGGATAGAAGTCATACCCTGTTTTTTGAATTCAAGAAGCAAATCCAAAAGATGTTTAGCTTCCGTGTCGTTTAATGATGCGGTAGGCTCGTCCAAAATAAGGAGCTTAACAGATTTTCCAAGAGCCTTGGCAATTTCTACAAGCTGCTGTTTACCAACACCAATATCTTTAATTAAAGTTTTTGAAGAGTCTTTAAGACCAACCATTCTTAAAAGTTCATCAGCTTTATCGAATGTTTCTGCCCAGTTAATTCTGGCTTTTGTGCCACGTTCGTTACCAAGGAACATATTTTCGGCAATTGTCAAAAGAGGAACGAGGGCTAATTCCTGGTGAATAATTACAATGCCTTTTTCTTCACTATCCCTGATTTTCTGAAATTTACAAACATTACCTTCATAGATAATATCGCCGTCGTATGTTCCGTAAGGATAAATACCACTTAGAATATTCATCAAAGTTGATTTTCCGGCACCATTTTCACCACAAATTGCGTGAATTTCGCCTTTTTCAACCGTAAGGTTTACGTTATCCAGGGCTTTGACCCCAGGGAAAACCTTAGTAATGTTTTTCATTTCCAATATATTTTCTGCCATTGGAACTTCCTCACTGTATTTTCTGATAGTTTTTATAGTGATTTTTGCAAAATTGAGCCTGGCTTTTTTGGGGCCAGACTCAAACCGTCAGTTTATGCTATTTCAACTGAGCTTCTGTGTAGTATCCAGAGTCAACCAGCAAAGTTTTGTAGTTGTCTTTTGTTCCGAATACTGGTTCACAAAGGTATGATGGGATAACTCCAGTTCCGTTATCATAAGTTGTTGTATCGTTGATTGGAGGTTTTGAACCTTTTACAATTGCGTCAACCATTTCTACAACTTTTGAAGCAAGAGTACGAGTGTCTTTGAAAACTGACATAGCCTGTGTTCCTGCAATCATATTTTTTACAGAACCAATATCACAGTCCTGACCAGTTACGATTGGGAAGTTATCAGCTGTGTAACCTGCTGCAACAAGAGCGTTTGTAATACCCATAGCACAAGAGTCGTTTGAAGAGTAAACAGCGTCAAGTCTGTTACCTTTTGGACCATATCCGTTAGATGTGATGAGGTTTTCCATACGTTCCTGAGCTTTTTCTGTAGACCAGTTTGCTGTAGCACACTGAGCTTTTGAAGTCTGTTTTGAAGGAACTACGATTACACCAGAGTCGATGTAAGGTTTGAGAACGTCCATTGCACCACCAAAGAAGAAGTTGATGTTGTTATCACCTGGATCTCCTGTGAACAATTCCATGTAAACAGGATCTTTTGCTGAGCGGTTTTTCAATCCTAATTTTTCAACAAGATATTCACCCTGGATTGTACCTACTTTGTAGTTATCGAATGTAGCGTAGTAAGTAACAGCATCTGTGTTCATAATCAGACGGTCATAAGCAATTACAGGAATCTTCTTTTTCTTAGCTGCATCCAAAGCATTCTTTAAAGAAGAACCATCGATAGAAGCTACTACAAGAATTTTTACTTTTGCAGTAATCATGTTTTCAATCTGTGAAACCTGAGTAGCAATATCATTACTTGCATACTGTAAGTTTACTTTGTAGCCTGCTTTTTCAAGTTGAGCTTTCATGTTAGCTCCGTCCTGATTCCAGCGCTGCAAATCCTTTGTTGGCATTGAAACACCAATTGTAGCTTTTTTTGCCGCAAAAACAGCTGTTGATAATGTTACAGCTGCTACCAAAATAGCAATAATTTTTTTCATACGAAAAACACTCCTAAAATTTTTTATTAGGGTCAACGACCCTTTCCATATTTAGAAGTATAGACCGTAAGGAAATGTAAAATTTTGTCAGATTCTAAAAAAAATTGCTAATTTCTGATTTTTTACGAAAATTTCACGAAAATTTTGAGTGATTTTCTAGATTTTTTTGTGGTTTGATTTGTGCTAATTTTTGATTTGACCAATTGCCCCAGGGTGTGTGATTTGCCTGGGGGGGGCGTGAAATTGCCTCTAATTATTCTCCGACCCGTAAACAGTAGAATAATTATGAAATCCCGATTCTATAATCACCCTGTCCATATTATCTTTGTTTACCAAAATGGGCTCCAGCCACAAAACCGGAATTTCCGCAAAACCGTTGTCGATTGTGAGCAGGTTGTAACCGCCATCATAAATACTTTGCCCTTGTGCCATCATCACCGCATATTTTGCAGCTACTTCTGCCAGTTTTGTGATTGGCTTGTAAATCGTAAAATCCTGTTTTCCCTGGACAATATATTGGCAGGCAGAAATATCAGCATCCTGGCCACAAATGGGGATATGCTTGTCTGGATAATACCGTTCAATGGCCTGCAAAACACTGGCAGCCACGGCGTCGTTTCCGCAAACAATTGCATCCGGGATATTTGAATCAGCTATGAGGCGAACCATCTCCTGGTAAGAAAGGTCATAATTCCAGCCGGCAGTATAAAAAATATGGTTTAATTTTACATTTGAACCTTTCAGCGATTTTTTTAGCCCCTGCAAAATCAAAGTCATGTTGTAATCTTCCTGGGCCCCCAAAATACAAAACCAGTTGTTGTTGGGCGTCAGTTTTCTAAGCCCACTACCCATCAGTTCACCGACTTTTTCGCTGTTTATGGTCATGTACAAATCAACATCAGCATTTAAAATCAGGCGGTCGTAGGCAATTACCGGAATTCCCTTGCTTTTTACTTTTTGGATTGTTTCGGAAAGGGCATCGGCGTTATTTGGCAGAACTACAAGCACGTCAATATCTTTTTCAAGCAGATAAAGAATCTGGCGTTTTTGCTCTTCTGTGTTGTTGCCCGCGTTCTGGACAATCGCATTGGCCCCCAGTTCCTGAACCGTGTTTACAAAAATTTCCAGGTCGCGTTGCCAGCGTTCAATGGCCAAAGTGTCAATCGAAAAACCTACGGTAATTTTGTGGGCTGGAGATTTTTCGGTTTTGTTCAAGGTGGATTGAGGATTTTGTTTTTTGCAGGCGGTAAAAAGGGCAGGGGAAAGCAGAATGGTCAGGGAAATAAAAATACCACAGAAAGTTCGTTTTAAAAATTTAGTCCACATCGTCATTTCGACCTTGTTTCGGAATCTCATATTCATCGTCATTCCGAACTTGTTTCGGAATCT
>CAZGDL010000003.1:0-7900 GCA_964525075.1 uncultured Treponema sp. | reverse complement strand
CTTGTTTCGGAATCTCATATTCATCGTCATTCCGAACTTGTTTCGGAATCTATCAGTTGAAGGTATTATAGATGCTGAACTAAATTCAGCATGACGATTGTTTTTAATAAAAATTCCATTAAAATCACAAAATCCAACTTTTTTCATAAAATCCCCCAAAACTCCAAAATCTCCCAAATCTCCCTGTCTACAAAATCTACTAAATCTAGTTTATCTGCCTGTACTCTTTTGGCGAAATGCCATATTTGCTTTTAAAAATACGGCTAAAATAATTCTGATCATTGTAACCCACTTCCGCTGTAATTTCTTTTATGGATTCATTTGTTTCAGACAAAAGTTGACGAGCCTTTTCCAGCCTTTTATCAGAAATAAAATTGATAAAAGTCACGCCTTTTTCGTCTTTAAACAACTTACTCAAATAAAATGAACTCACCGAAACGTAATCCGCCATTTGCTCAAGCGAAATATCTTCCGCGATATGCAAATCAATATAATCGCAAACTTTTTTGATGGTAGGATTTTCGTTTTGCTGCTTAGCCCCTTGAATTGCCCCCGCACATTCGGACAAAATCTTCTGAACAAATTCCTTCAACATGGAAATGTCGTTTTCCTGGGACAAAACCGAAAAGGCATTATCAAAATTTTCGCAGTAAAAATCTTTAATCACCGATTTTGTGGAATTATTTGCAGTTGCCATCAGCTCAAACAGGGAATTTTTGATTTTATCCAGGGGATAATCAGCAGAAATCAGTTCCGAAATATACAAATCCAAAAAAGTTTTAACGCTGTTTATATCCGCCAGCAGCAATTTGTTGATAATCTGATTTTTGAACTCCGAAGAATTATTCTGGGCCTTCCGGTTTTCTGATATCTCCGAACCCGAAAAAATAATTCCACCATTTGCTCCTACCTTGTTCAGGGCGGAAAGGGCGTCGTTGTAGGAAGATTGGAGCAGTTCCCTGTCTTTTGTGATTTTACTTACTCCAGCCCTAATTCCGGCAGAAATATTGTAAGAAAGTTTTGTGTAGATTTTTTTGATTTGCTCCTGCATTTCGCTTTGGTCAGGATTTTGCGAAAAAAGCGGAAAATACACGACAATTCTGTTCATCATAAAAGACGAAACAAGGCAGCGGAATTCTTCGTTCAGTAAATCATGAATTTTCAGATAAGTTTTATACTGATTTTCGGAATTGATATTGGGGAATTCAAAACAGCAGAAAACCCAGGGATTTCCCCCCAAATTAAAATAATCCAGGTAGGAATCCAAATCCATAGCCTTATCTTTGTTAAAAATGCAGGAATAAATAAAGTCGTTTTCGACCATGGGCGAGACCATATCCAGTTTTTGGTGGAGGGCTTTATCGGCTTTTGCAATTCCCTTGTTCTTTTCGACAAGTTCCATAGCCCCGCGGACTGTTTCAATCACCAAATTTCGGTTTACAGGTTTTGTGATGTATTTAAAAGCCCCCAGATTCATGGCTTCCTGGGCGTATTCAAACTGGTCAAAAGCCGAAAGTATGATGATGACGATATTTGGCTTGAGTTTTTTTATACAATCGGCAGTTTCCAATCCCGAAATTCCCGGCATATTTATATCCATAAAGATGATGTCGATGTTGTTTTTCATGATGGATTCAATCGCTTCCGTCCCGGATAGGGCAGTGTGAACTTTTGCCACGTTTTCAAAATTTTTATTGATGATAAATGAAAGCGAGTCAATTACAATTTGTTCATCATCTGTAACTAAAATATTAAACATTTTTTGGCACCCTGATTATAAATTTTGTCCCAATTCCATCATCCCCACTGGTAATATCATACAAATCATCCCTATGAAACTGGAGTTTTAGCCTTAAAAATACGCTGATTAAGCCCGTTCCGTTTCGCTTTTCCCCTTCCTTAGGTCCGATGGTATTTTTACTGTTCTGATTCATCAATTCAGAAGGAAGCCTTGTCACGCTTTCATCCACCGCCTTAAAAAGTGCTTCTTTTGTTTCGTCCGTCATTCCTTCGCCGTTATCAGAAACGCTGATATTTACAAATTTATCATCAACAGTAATTTTTAGCAAAACTTTTCCAATCGGATTTTTAAGCCCGTGCTTTATGCAGTTTTCGACAATTGGCTGCAAGGTCATCAGTGGAATATGCTCCGAAAAATTGACATTTGGAATATCTTTTGTAAAAACAAGGCGGTTGCCAAATCGCACTTTCATAATGTAGACAAAATTGTCGATTAAGCCCAGTTCATCAGAAATGGAAGCAGTTTTATTTTTTTGCTGGATATTGTAACGGAAAAAATCCGCCGTCTGTTCAATAAAATAGCAGGTCTTGTCGGCGTTTTCCATCATGGCAAGCTGGGCTCCGGTATTTAGGGTATTAAACAAAAAATGAGGATTAATCTGATTTTGCAGGGCCCGCAACTGAGCGTCGGTGTAAAGAGCCTGCATTTCAATCTCTTTTTCCTTGAGTTCCGCCTCGGTCCTGGCTTTTTCCCAAATTGTATCAATATATTCTCGGATGCTGATAATCATTCTGTCAAAAGCCTGGCAAATATTCCCAATTTCATCATTAGTATTTTTATTGAAAAGTGGAACGTCAAAATCCCTTTTTGCAACCTTGTGGGCAACGTTAGAAATTTCGACCAGAGGGGCCATAATCGAAGTAATGGTCAAATACAAAAGGAAAAAAATCAAAAGGGCAAAAACCGCAAAAAATACAAAACTGATATTTCGGGTAAAAGTTATTTTGTCATGATTTTTCTGGTAGGTAGCCGCATTTTGCTGCAAACGCAAAGTGTTCAATTCCAAAATTTGAGAACGCAGGTGATTGTAACAGTCCAAGGTGATTTTATAAAAAGTCGCCGTTTCTTCTGAATTGTTGGCTCGCCTGGCAGAAATAGCCTTATTACTGTAATAACTAAAAGATTTGGCCAGCTGATGAACGACATATTCCTTTTGAACTAAGTCATTTTTAGAAGGATTGTCATACATTTCTTCATAATAATTTTCGATTTTGTTTTTAGAATAATAATAGTTATCAACACTTTCAAAAGTGTGATAATTTACATAATCTTCCATAGCTTTTTGAGCCAGGGCAAGTTCTTGGGTAAAATCGTTCAATTCCGAGTTTGAATTATAAGATTCGCCCAAAAGTTGCATGGAATTGTAATCCATCTGCATGGTGATGATGAGGATTAAAGCCATCAAAATAAAGGCAATTCCAACGCTTATCATAATTCGTCGGCGGAGACTTTTGTTTGAAAAAAAATTTTTTAGACTTATTTTCATTTTTCCGCCTTACTGATTTTCAAATCAGCCGAAATATAACTATTTGCGTAGCCTTTGTTCCTGTACTCAAACATTTCTTTTATGGCAGTTTCGCCGATATTTTCTGGGTTTAGGGAAATCAGTTCGTAAATAATCCCTTTTTGCAGGTAAAGCTGACAGGTTTCGTTGTTGCCAAAACCAATCAGACTGTATTTTTTATCACCATAAAATTCTGACAGAGTTTGTGCAGTTTTGAGCGTTTCTTCTTCGGTAAGGCAGACAAAAAGACTGGCCTCCTCCTGAAAATCAAAATCCTGGCCGATTTTTTCAATAATTTCCGCTTCAGTTCCTTCGTGATTATGCAAAGAATTTTGCAGGCTGGTCAAAAGATTGCTGTAATTCGTATTCGCCGGAATTGCTTCTGAAATGATGTAGGCTTTTCCACCATTTTCCAGCAAGTGGATGATTTCGTCGGCGATTTTTTTTCCCAGTTCCCAATAATTATTTCCTATGAACGAAATTTGGTGGATATTCGGTGAATACTGGCCGGTCGTTACAAGTGGGATTTCGGTGTCATCAATTCTAGGTCTTAAATTCAACTTTTTATCAGCATTATCAATATAGGCAATAACCCCATCTGCATTTACAAAAGAACAATAATCAAGCAAATTCTGTAGCGGTTCAGATTCCGCCTCCGATTGTGGCACGTAAAGTTCTACCAGGGCGTTATAACTATCTGCAAGACTTGCCGCCCCCTGGAAAACCTGTTCCATAAAAAGTTTATTTTCGTAAGTTCCGGTAACTATGATATGGTAACTCTTAACATCCGCCGAATTCTGAATAGAAATATTCTGATTATAAATTTTTTTTGAGTGCAGATAGATAAATGCAAAAACCAGGGCAAAAGTCACAATCGCCACAGATGAGATGATAATAAAAACTTTATTCAGGAAATTAAGAGTTTTCTTTTCCATAAGTAAAGATTATATTACCTTTTTTGAAATCTGCGGTAACTTTTCCACCATTTTCCAGTGAACCAAAAAGAACTTCGTCCACTAGCTGATTTGCAATTTCGTTTTCGACCGTGCGGGCAATATTTCTAGCCCCAAATTCCTTAGAGTAGCCTTTATTTGTGATTTCGATAAGGGCTTTTGGAGTAACAGAAAGTTCCACATTTTTTTCGCTCATTCGGCCTGCAAGTTTTTCAATTTCTTTCTGGCAGACCATTTTGGCAACTTCAAAATCCAGGTAATTAAAAGGAATTACAGCGTCCAGGCGATTGCGGAATTCCGGTGGGAATTCTTTATTTACCGCCTCCGAAAGTGATGCTTCCACGTCTGTTTCGGATTGACCTCCAAAGCCAATTTCCCCTTTTTCCAAATCACGAGCCCCAGCATTACTTGTCATAATGATGATACAGGAACGGAAATCAGCCTTCCGCCCCTGATTATCAGTCAACTGGCCGTAATCCATAACCTGGAGCAAAACATTGTAAATGTCCTGGTGAGCTTTTTCTATTTCGTCAAACAAAATTATGCTATGAGGATTTTTTCTGACATCTTTTACCAGTTGGCCACCTTCTTCAAAGCCAACATAGCCCGGAGGTGAACCAACAAGCCGGCTCACAGTGTGTTTTTCCTGGTATTCAGACATATCGTAACGCAAAAGCGGCTGGCCCAAAAGTTTTGCAAGCGATTTTGCCAGTTCCGTTTTACCGCAGCCAGTTGGTCCTACAAAAAGGTAACTTGCTTCTGGTTTATCAGGATTTCTAAAACCAGCTCGAGACCGTTTTACCGCCTTTGAAATAGCCTGAATAGCCTTGTCCTGGCCAAAAATATCCTTTTTTAAGTTTTCGTCAATATTTTTCAAAAGGATTTTTTCGTCATCTTTTACCAAATCAATCGGGATTTTTGTGATTTTGGCAGTAACCTTACGAATAATTTCTGGAGATACCCGGGTAGGTCTTTTAGCTTTTGCAGAACTTACAGTTTCTGGCAAAGCCTTGTTGTGGGATTTTGAAGCCCAGCCAGAAAATCCCCCTGTTTTTAAAATATGCTGATAAGAGCCTGCCTCATCAATAATATCAATCGCCTTGTCTGGAAGCCTGCGGTCCGGCATAAACCTAACCGAAAGTTTTACCGCTTCTTCAACCGCCCCAGCTTCATATTTTACGTTGTGAGTTTTTTCATAGGTCGGCAAAAGACCCTTTAAAATCTCCACCGCCTGCTCCTGGCTAGGTTCTGCAATATCAATTTTCTGGAAACGGCGGGCTAGGGCACGGTCTTTTTCAAAATTCTTGGAATATTCTTCAAAAGTCGTAGAGCCAATAAATTTTACTTCGCCACTGGCCAAAACTGGCTTCAGCATATTTGCCGCATCAATTGGGGAAGAACCGTTTGAACCGGCCCCCATAATCATGTGGATTTCGTCTATAAATAAAATGGATTTTTTCTTTTCTTTTAGTTCGTTGATAACGTTGTGAAGTCTTTCTTCAAAATCACCTCGAAATTTTGCCCCTGCCAGCAAAAGTCCAATGTCCAGTGCGTAAAGTTTGTAATCTTTTAAAATATCAGGAACTTTTCCGTCAACAATTCGTTGAGCCAGCCCCTGGGCAATCGCAGTTTTTCCAACGCCAGCGTCGCCAACGTAAAGAGGATTATTTTTTGTGCGACGGCAGAGAATTTGAATAGTCCTTTCAATTTCTTCTTCTCGGCCAATCATTTTGTCGTAAAGTCCAGATTTTGCCTGCTCGGTCATATCCACGGCAAATCTTTTTAAGCCCCCGGCGTTGTTTTGCAAAATTGCCTGTTCGCCAGGTCCCATCTGATACTGGC
Source organism: uncultured Treponema sp. (assembly GCA_964525075.1). Taxonomy (GTDB): domain Bacteria; phylum Spirochaetota; class Spirochaetia; order Treponematales; family Treponemataceae; genus Treponema_D. The sequence goes on along the minus strand of CAZGDL010000003.1, from coordinate 1,800 downwards.
CTCCACCTTGCCCCGGTCCAAATCCCGGCCCGCCAGCCGTGCTACTAGCCCCAGTAGTCCCAGTCCCAGATCCAGATCCAAAAGTCCTTCTAAAAGGCCTTATTCTGGTGATATTTTCCAAAAGTTTCAGGCGATTTATCCCACTTGTCCTCATAAAATACGAAGAATAGTTGCGGCTTTCGTCCAGCATGCTCAAAAGAACGTCAGTTATATCCAGGGTGTCATTTTCGGCAGTCACACAATGAAAAACCGCCCGGTTCATCATAGCCTGAAAACCAGCCGATTCCACCGGGGCTTTTATCATTTCCGGATTTGCATATTGAGAAATTACAGGCAGCCTTGTCGAAAGATAATTATCAACATCAGATTTTAATTCTTTTGTGTCCGCTCCACTGTTAGCCAAAAGCCCTTCCACAAATTCATCTTTCATGGCAGTAGCCAAAACATGCTCTGGAGTAAAAAATTCGTGATGAAAACATTTTGCCACAACGAGGGATTCCGCCAAAATTTTACTGAGTTTTGGACTCACCCTCATCTGCCTTACATTTCCCTGTGGTTTTTCCTGATTACTCAACTTCTACCCTTAACGGAAATCCGTTTTTGCGTGCTAACTGAATTGCAAGATTTGCTCTGGAAACGGCAATGTCGTATGTGTATTTTCCCACCACCGTAGAACCTTTTTCGTGAACCAAAAGCATAATATCTTCTGCTTCAGAATGAGATTTATTAAAAACAGAAAGCAAAACATCTACAACAAATTCCATCGTCGTAAAATCATCATTGTAAAAAATAACGCTGCGTTCTGGAGGAAGTTCAAACGAAGTGTCTTCTGCAAGACCATTTCCTCTATTTTCTGCCTGATTTCCTAAGTCACTCATATCCTAAATATACCACAAATTTTTCAGTTAATGAACACATAATGAAAAATGTTGGCTAGAATTCCCCGGAATTACAATTTTCAGAGATACCCTTGATAAATTTTTTTTATGACTCGATAATAAAAGTATGACTAAAAAGAAATTCAAATTTAACCTAAAAATCTCCCTGGACGCTCCGGTAACCACATTTTTCGCCCTTTTTTCGCTGATTTTATTCACCGTTGACACAATTTTCCTCAAAGGAAAACTTTCCCTGGGGATTTTTTCATCTCCGACCTCCGCTTCCGGTAGCCTGCCATTTTCTGTTTCATCTGCCACTTCCTATCTTCGCCTGATTTTGTACATTTTCGGGGCAGCTTCCTGGACAAGCCTCTTGGTAAATCTTCTTTTCGTTTTACTTTTGGGGCCAGCCATGGAAGAACGCTACGGTTCAGTCGTAATCGGCATTATGATGATTGTATCAGCCTTGTTTTCCGGGGTTTTGAACGCCTGTTTTTGCACAGTTAGCCTGCAGGGTTGCCTTCCCTTAGTTTTTATGATGATTTTTTTGAACTCATTTATGTCATTTTCCAAGAAAAAAGTGCCTTTGAGTTTTGTGATGATTTTTATCTTCTTTATCGCTTATGAACTTATAGAAAAATCTCCATCTCAGTTGGTGGGAATTATCATTTGTATTGCAGGAGGATTGTGCGGAAGTTTATTTGCCTTTCTTACATCTCCAAAAGCCAGAGCGGCAAAAAAATCTGAATCAGAAAAATCTGAAAAAAGTGAAAAAACTGAAAAATCTGAAAAAACTAGCCAGGAAGACGCCAGAAAAGCCTATCTGGAAGAACTGGACAAACAGAGCCCAAGAAATAAAAATTCCAAAAAGAATGATGATGACGAAACCACAGTAGTGGGAACGCTAAAGTTTTAAGGAAAT
>CAZGDL010000002.1:32153-35340 GCA_964525075.1 uncultured Treponema sp. | reverse complement strand
AATCTGGTGGGCAATTCTGTTTATTTTTTCTTTATCTTTACCAAAAGCAACGTGCATTTTGCGTTTTGTAATCCTCATTTCCAAAACCAAAAAAATAGCAAGAAGTATGATTGAAAAAAGATTTTTACCAAAAGAAACAGCCCCGGTAGAAAGTGTTAGTGCAATTTTTTGAACATATTCTCGGACTTTTAAAAATGACCACATATTTTCTATGAAACTTTTTGATTTATCTACTTCGAGATTAAAATTTTCCGCAAAAATCGTGTAAATAGACATAAATTTTGTTTCATATTTTGGGTACTGTTCTGTGATTGTTAAAAGACTGCTTATAAGCAAAGATGATAGAGCCAGTAAGGCAATCACAAAAAGTGCAAAAACTAAGATTGTAGAAAGGAGCCAGGGAAATTTCAGGCGGCGACTTAATTTTTTGACGATTGGAAATAGAACAAATGATAACATCACAGCAAAAACGATTGGCATAATAACTGAAGCCATGGTTTTTAAGATAAAACCTGCAACAATTATGCTCAAGAAAAATACTAGATAAAAAATTCCACTCACCGGGGTTTTGATTTTTTCTTCTGTTAATTCTGTTTTGTTATCATCTTTTTCCATTAAAACTTCCTTCGAATATGTTATTCCGAACTTGGTTCGAAATTTCGAGATGCTGAAACGAGTTCAGCATGACGTTTTGAGTTCAGAATGCCGTTTTTATTTTTTAGGCAAAATTTTGTCAAATCCACAGTATGGAACCAAAACTGGTGGAATTGTGACAGAACCATCTGCATTCTGATAATTTTCCAGAATAGCAAGCATAGCACGTCCAACGGCAATTGCAGTTCCGTTCAAAGTGTGAACATATTTGTTTTTGCCATCATCATCCTTGTATTTAATATTGAGGCGGCGGGCCTGGTAGTCTGTACAGTTTGAAGTTGATGTAACTTCGCCATATTCACCACCATTGCGGCCAGGCATCCAGGCTTCCAAATCCCATTTACGGTAGGCAGGAGCTCCCAAATCACCAGTACAAGTATCAACAACGTGGAATGGAAGTCCCAAACCTTCAAAAATTTCCTCTTCAATCTGGCGGAGTTTTTCGTGAATTTCGTCAGACTGTTCTGGAGTTGCATAAGCAAACATTTCTACTTTATCAAACTGGTGAACGCGGTACAAACCTTTTGAGAACTGGCCTGCAGCACCTGCTTCTCGGCGGAAACAGTGAGAAAGTCCGCCATAAAAACGTGGCAGGCTGGCTTTGTCCAAAATTTCATTCTGATGGTAACCGCCCAAAGTGATTTCGGCTGTAGCAACAAGACAAGTTCCTTCATCTTCAATAGAATAAACATTTGATTCGTTTCCACGAGGATTAAAACCAATTCCTTTCAAAACTTCTTCTTTTGCAACATCAGGAGTGATGAACATTTCAAAATTATGTTTACGCAAAGTGTTCAAAGCGTACATAATCAAAGCCTGTTCAAGGAAAACTGCTTCATTTTTAAGATAATAGAATTTTGGACCAGAAACTTTAGTTCCGCGGTCAAAATCAATAATATCCAAAGATTCGCCCAACTGAACATGGTCTTTTGGTTCAAAATCAAATTTGCGTGGAGTGCCAACCTTTTTTACTTCAAGGTTTTCTGTGTCAAGTTTACCGACAGGGGCATCTGGATGAACCATATTTGGAATCTGGCGGGCAGCTTCTTCAAGTTTTGCTGCTGTGTCTTTTTCTAGATCTTCTACATCGGCAATTTCATCTTTAATCTGTTTGCCGGCTGCAATCAGTTCCTGGCGTTTTGCGTCATCCAACTTCTGCTTCATGGCTTTTGCATTTTCGTTACGTTTTTGCTGTAAATCCTGGAGTTTTGTCACCAGGGCGGTGTGGTCGTCGTAAAGTTTTACAACTAAATCAGCATCTGCATTCATATTGCGGTTGATGATATTCTGCTTTACAGCTTCAAGATTGTCTTTAATAAATTTATAGTCTAACATTTGCTTCTCCTAGAAGTTTAAAATTTAATTTTCAAGTGTATAAGTAATAGTTACGGAAGAATTAATTGTGATTGTTCCTTCCTGAATTTGCGTTGCTCCGTCTTTTGCAGCCGTCAGCATAACTCCATTTCCTGCAGATTCTGAGGAAGTAAAATTGTATTCATTGATATTTTGAACATTAGCGATTTTGCAACCACTTGCCCCTGCCAAAAGGGAAGCCGCATCCTGGGCGTCCTGAATTGCAAGAGTTCTAGCCTGTCGCAAATGCGACGAATCATCAGAAACTGCATAGCGGAACTGGGTAATTCCATTTGCCCCGGTGTTTTGCTTTACCGCTGCGTCAATTACCGAACCTGCAATGTCAATATTGCGAATCACAACGGCGATTGTATTTTTTACAGTGTACTGGCCAGGGTAGTTGTTTGAATTATCCTGGGTAATGGCATAATCAATTGTAGAAATATCCGAATCTGCTATGCCCGTATTTTTTAAGGCTGTAAGAACGTTGTTTGTATTTGTAGCGTTTTTTTCAACAGCTTTTGTAACATTCCAGTCTGTTGTGCGAACCAGAAATTTCAAATAAATTAAATCAGGTTTTACAGAAACAGAGCCAGAACCAGTAACAGTTATTGTGCGGGGAGTTTCAACTCCAGCCGTCGTCTGCTTTACTACACAGGATGTAAAAAATCCCATGCCCATTGAAAGAATTAAAATAGATTTAAGAATTTTTTTCATAATCTATCTAACCTCCAGATAAAATCTTTTTAAATATATAATCCGCTTATTTGCATCATCCCACTTGCTGCTTGCAGGATAATTTTTCGTAAGCTTTGAATACGCTTCAATTGCCGCTTTTATGTCCTGAACTTCCGACTTTGCTTCTAAAATCTGACCTTGTAAAAAAAGTCCCTGGTCTTGTTTTGTCGTCGCAATTTCAAAAAATTCGTTCAGTCGGTTTAAGGCCTCTTTATATTCCTTTTCATTATAAAGAACTTTCGCCTCTTGTAACAGAGTATCGGAATTTTTGCTTTCTGGGGATGACTCCACGGCTGCGCTTTTGCCGTTTGTAGCATCTTGTAAAGAAGTTTGCCCTACCGGGCTTCCTTGAGGTGAATTTGCTGCCGGGGCGGCTGATGGAGTTGCCGAGGAAGTGGGGGTAGACACCGAGGTGGTTGCCGGGGCAGGGGTGACGGTTGTC
>CAZGDL010000002.1:0-32053 GCA_964525075.1 uncultured Treponema sp. | reverse complement strand
TTGTCGCAGGGGCGTTAATTGACGTGGCAGGTGTGTCCGTCGTTTCACTTTCTGATGTCGGCTCAACTACAGTTTTTTCTGCCTTTTTTGGGGAAGGCTGTTTATATTCCGGAGCTTCAATATGAGTTTTGTTTGAACCTTTTTCATTTAAAATTTCAATTTCTAAATAATCATCAATATAATTGCCGGTCAAAGCATCATTTTTGTAAAAATGCACGATTTTTGTGCCAGCATTTTTTGCCTGTAAGGTGAATTTTGTATTTTCGGTGCCAAGTTTTCTGCCATAATATGTCAAATCTTTTGTGCCGTCGGTTATTCCCATGTAAATCCAGCCTTTGCCAGGGTAGGTAATATCCAAATATTCCTGTTTTTTCATGGTGACTTTGCGGGATGGAATAATTTCTTCTTCTTCAACTACAAGTTCAGATTCGTCATCATCGTCATCATCACCAATTTCCTGAACATCGTCCGTAGAGTTTTCTGTGGATTCGTTTGCCGGCTCTAGAGATTCTACTTCAGATTCTACTTCGTCCTGGGGGAGGTTTTCGTCAGTTTTATCAGAACTTTCCTGGTCGCCAGTTTTTGCATTTTGGATTTGATTTTCGCCATCAGTCGAGTTCTGGTCATCAGCTTGGGACTGATCACTATTTTCTTCTTGAGTCAGCCCAGTTTCAACTTCATTTTCCACTTCCAAAACTTCTGGCATATCTTCAATTTCTACTTTTTCTTCTGGCAGAGGAATCTCTTCTGTATTTTTGTCAGAATTTTCCGAGTCTGCATTTGGGGTAGGAATTTCTTTAGGGGGTAGGGTGATTACAAGAGGTTCTTCAAAATCACCAGGCTCTTCAAGCCCAGAAGAATTTTCTGAGGTGGTTGCCAAGGCGTCATCATCATTCTGTGCGTCAGACCCGACTTCTGCCATATCATCGGCTTGGTTACTAGGCTCTGTCGAAAAATCTTCGATTTCATTATCCGCCCCGGTGGCAATTTCAACGCCTGCCCCGGTGTCAATTCCAGCTACCGCCCCATTGTCACCCTCGGTGTCAACATCAGCTTTTCCCTCGGTGGCAATTCCATCACCAATTCCAGCATCCGCCGAATCTTGAGAAATATTGTTTGAAGCACATGAAAGCAAAAATAAAGAAGAAACAATTGCGATTGCTACAAAAGTTTTTTTCATGGGGCCGCTCCTATAATTTCGTTTACAAGATTTTCATTTGAGGTAGCAAGAGAGTCAATTTCTTTTTGGCCTGGAACTGTAAACCAGGATTCGGCTTCCTCGTCTGTCCATTTTTCCTTTGTTTGGCGAGAAGTTGTGTAATCTCGAGGCAGTTCCGGTCCGTCTGGAATTACAAGATTTTCGGTTAAAATCAGCTCTTCACCTGGCAAATTATCAGTTTTTTTAGACTTTTTACCTGCCATACAAATCAAAAGAATCAGACAAATCAAAATAACCAAAATAAGACCTGCAATTATAAGGGCAAGTTTTTTATTTTCGTGATAAAAATCAAAAATCTTGTCCTTTACTGTGTCTTTTGCTGAGAAAAATTTATTTTTAATTTGTTCAAATAAATAATTCATAGGTCTTTAATTATTTTTCTCTATTTAAATATTTCTCTTTGGCGGTCTTGGTGGCAAAACAACCCCTTCTTCGTCTGGAATATCTTCATCAACAAAATTATCCTGGGCGTGGTCAATTTCTGCCCCTCTTTTAATATCCTCGTCAAGGCGGAGGGCAATAATCTTACTAACCCCGGACTCTTCCATCGTAATACCCAACATAGTCGAAGCACCCATTACAGTCTTTTTGTTATGGGTGATAACGATGTACTGGCTCACAGAAGCAAAACTTTCCAAAGTGGTTACAAAACTTGAAACGTTTTTGTCGTCCAAAGCGGCGTCAATTTCGTCCAAAAGACAGAAAGGACTTGGTCGAACCTGATAAGTCGCAAAGAGGAGGGCAACGGCAGTCATAGTTTTTTCACCACCAGACAAAAGTGCGATATTTTCTAGTTTTTTTCCAGGTGGCTGAGCGTAAATGTCAATTCCGGATGTCAAAATATTTGTCGGATCTTCGAGTTTAAGCTCGGCCCGGCCACCATTAAACAAGCGGCGGAACATATTGTGGAAATTTTTCTTAATCTGATTGTAGGTTTCCAAAAACATTTCTGCCGATTTCGATTTAATTTCTTCACTTACCCGGACAAGGTTTTCCAAAGATTTTTGCGTATCTTCGTAATTTGTACGCTGGCGTTCGTAACGCTCTTTGACTTCCCCGAATTCTTCCGGAGCCATCAGGTTTACAGTTCCCAAAGCCTGGAATTCTTTTTTTGTTTCGGCTAGCTTTTCCCGCAAATCAGCTGATGGAGTTGTGATTTTGTACATTCTCTCTTCAAATTCCATCAAATCGCGGGAATATTGATCCTGGAAATTCTGTTTTACGTTGCGAATATCGTTGTCAGAAGAATTGAGGGAAATTGTAAGACGTTCGTATTGTTCCTGGCAACGGTTTTGTTCTTCTCGTTTTTTATCCAAAGTGGAAGATTTTCCCGAAACAGATTTATTTGCCTTGGCAATTTCTTCGTCCAGTTTATTCATTTCTTCGGCAAGTTTTTTGCCCCGGTATTCAATTTCTGCAAGTTCATCCTGATAAGAATTAATCTGATCCTGGATTTCCCCAGCTCTTTTATTTTCCGTGAAAAGTTCATCCTCAGTTTCCTGCAAAGAAGATTTTTCGTTGGTCAACTGACGGTTCAAAACAGAAATCTGGTTCTGGCTGGCAGTAATTTGCTCCTGCATCTGAATTTCGTTCAGTTTGAGCTTGTTGAGAGTTTCCTTGTACTCTTCAATTTTCACAGAAAGTTCTTTATTTTCGCTGTGGAGATTTGAAATTTGCCCATCCAAATCATCAACTTTTTTGCGGTTTTCAAGAATTTTTCCGTCAATTTCACGTTTTTTTGTCATAATTCCTTGTGGAGAAAGGAATTCCGTGATAAAGGCCGGTGAAGCATCCTGATATTTTTTAAGGCAAGATTCTAAATCTTCAAGCTGATTTTCTGCATCGCCAAAAGCTTCTGATGCTTCTGCCACAGTTTTTTTACAATCATCAGCAGAATGATTTTGTTTTGCAAAATCCGCAAAAATATTTTTACGGCCTTCCAGGTAAATTTTTAATTTTCCCAGGGTCGTATCAAGTTCTTCTTTTGCAATCCTCATTGCAGATTCGCTAAAACCGGCGTCTTTTAATTTTTCATCAAGCTTACTTACAATATCCTCGGTGATTGCAGCCAGTTCTTTTTGCAAGTCTCCTCTTTCTTCTTCAAGTCCGCCAATCTGCGTTCTCAAAGTGTCAACTCGCCTGTCATTATCAGTAATTTGTGATGATGAAGTTTCGATATTTTGTGCGAAAGTTTTGATATTATCCTTAATATCATTCAGCTGTTTTGTTTTTGAATGAAGTCCGGCATTTTGTTCATCAATTTCTTCCTGGATATTATCAACCCTTTCCTGAATTGCCGATTTTCGACCTTCCAGAGAGTTGATTTTTTCTTTCATAATCAAAGCCTGCTGATTTTGCTGCTTGATTAATTCCAGTTTGCCGTTTTTTTCCTGACCTATTGCAAGAAGATTTGCCTGTTTGCTGTAAAGATCATCCTGCATGGCCTTAACTTTATCCATATTTTCAGAAATCGTATTGCTGATTTCTTCTATTTCTTTACGGATATTGTCTCGTTTTTCAAGAATTTTTTTCAGTTCTTCTTCGTGACGAGCCTTGTCCTGGACAAAAGTTTTTAAGCGGAGGAGGGCAAGGTCTCGTTCTGTTTCGTAAATTTCTTCCTTGTATTTTCTATATTTGATTGTTTTTTCAGATTGAACTTTGAGGCTGTCATATTGACGTTTAATTTCGCCCATTGCAATTTCAATCTGGGTCATGTTCTGTCGGGTTCTTTCAAGTTCACGTTCCGCTTCTGCAACTTCCGCCTTAGACCGGCTGATTCCGGCAGCTTCTTCAAAAAGATAACGACGGTCTTCCGGCTTGCTAGAAAGAATCTGGTCAATTTTTCCCTGTTCCATAACAGAGTAGGCTGCTTTTCCAACTCCAGTGTCCATAAAAAGCCGGCGGATTTCGGTTGGGCCGGCAGGTCTCTGGTTTATAAAATATTCAGCATCACCAGATCTATAAAGTCTGCGAGTGATAGCGATTTCTTCTTCGTCCAAAGGCAACAAGCCCTTGTCATTTGCAATAGTTAAAGTTACTTCTGCAGTGTTCAAAGCCGGACGACGTTCAGTTCCGTTAAAAATAACGTCTTCCATTTTTTCGGCACGAAGATTTTTAGAATTACGTTCTGCCAAAACCCATTTAATTGCATCTACAACGTTTGATTTTCCACAACCGTTTGGGCCGAGCAGGGCTGTAATTCCTTCTGAAAAGTCAATATGAGTTTTGTCAGCAAAAGATTTAAATCCGTAAATGTCGAGACTTTTTAAGAACACGTTTTTCTCCTAAGATTAGTCTTTTGATTATAGTGAATTTTTTGATTAGTAGGAAGTAGAAAATCAGGAACCAAAGTTACTGGGGCAAAAGTTTTAGCCCCGCAAGGCTTCCAATCTTGTGATAAGGCTCAAGGTCTGTCTTACTGTTGTTTCCCAGTTAAATTCATTTGCCCAAATCACACTGTCAGAAATTATCTGATTACGAAGTTCTTTATCTTCCTCAATTTTTTGCATACAGGTTGCAATTTCGTCAATATCATCAGAATTAAAATACAAAGGACAAGAACCGCCAATTTCTTTTAAAGCACCTTTATCCGAACACAAAACCGGAATACCACAAGCCATAGCTTCCAAAATTGGGAGGCCAACCCCTTCGTTTACTGATGGAAAAAGGCAAGCTTCTGCCCCTGCGTAAAGTTTTGCAAAACTTTCGTGAGGAAAAAATCCAATCAAAAAAATGTCGCTGGCATATTCTGAATCAAAAACTGCCTTGTGAATCTGGTCGGCGTAAGGACCGTCATTTCCTGCCAAAACCAGGCGGTGGGGAAGTCCTGTATTTTTCTTAAAACGTTCAAAAGCGTGAATCAGTTCAATATGTTTTTTATCCGGAGATGATAAACTTGAAGCGTAAACAAAATATGGTGGCTTAATTGCAAAAGGCTGCAAATCAACAATATCAGCCTTTAAATCCAGTCGTTGATAAAAAAGTTTGTGGTCAATTCCGTTGTGAATGACTTTGATTTTTTTAGAATCAATTCCAAGTTTTACAAGGTCATCTTTTATATACTGGGTAGCCGCAATAATAATTTGAATATTTTTTAAGCCTTTTAGCAGGTGTTTTTTGTAAAAAGATGATTGATTTTCCAGGTCGCTAGAAATAATCGAATTTACGATTGCAAGTCCAATGTGATTTTTGAAATTGGAAGGCAAAAGTCTGCCAGGGGCCGGATAAATCACAACATCATAATTATTTTTTTTGATAAAACTCTGAATTTTGATTTGGTGCCAAAGTCTCTGGGCCTTTGGGCTTTCAGTTATAGGGGTAGAAGTGTAATTGATTGCCTTTCCCGAAGTGTAAACATAGCGATCTTCTTCAATGCCAAAAAGTTCCAACTGGATTTTCATCTTCTTTTCAAGGGTAGTTTCCTGGGTTGGCTCGGTGTCGGCATTGATTGTCGTTGCTATTTTATTAATCTGAACTAAATCAGAAGGAAGATTTGATGTAAAATAAGTGATATAAGCACCCAGCCCGGATTTTCCATGGTCACAGCCAAAGGTGTCAATTGCTACTTTCATAAATTACTCCAGCTCGGGTTTTACAAGCTTTCCGTCTCTCAATTCTTTTGGATAAACTACAATTCCCAATTTTTTTTCTAACTGGGCAAGATGACGCATTTCCCATTCGTCACCAATCACCACGTTGATTCCACTTTTGCCAGCCCTGGCCGTTCGCCCGCTTCTGTGAACAAAAAAATCCTCATCACTAGGCAAATCCATTTGAATAATATGACTAATATCAGGGATGTCAAGTCCACGAGCTGCCAAATCGCTGGTAATCAAAATCGAAATTTTCCCAGATCGGAAGCGGTCCATTGTCGATTTTCTAACCTGCTTATCGGATTTCGCGTGGATACATTCGCAGTCTATTTTTTTGAATTTGAGTTTCTGGTAAATATTTTCAACCTGGTCGGCCCTAGATGTAAAAATCAGGGCTTTTGAAGGTTTTTCGGCATTCAAGAATTTTCTTAGAGTGTCAATTTTATCCCGATTTTCTGCATAAATGGCCCAGTGACTGATTCTTTTTCTGAGAACATCTTCTGGTGGCAAAACAACATTTTTGGCATCAGCAAAAAAGATTTTTGTCTGCTTGGTGATTGTAGCCGTGCAGGCGATTATTTGCGTTCCCGCCGGCATAAGGTCACGGAGGGCAGATGTGTCTTCAACCGCTTCTTTTTTTACCAGGCGGTCAGTTTCGTCAAAAACAATGGCAAAAATCCCTTCAGTTTTAAGCTTTTTTAAGCGGATAAGTTCCACAAGGCGGGCTGCAGTCCCGATTATGATTTCCGGTTTTTCTTTTAAAACTTCAATTTGGCGTTTTATAGGAGCCCCACCAATCAAAAGTGCAGATTTGTGGCTGGTTACAGACTTGCAGGCAGAATTAATTTGGGATGCAAGTTCAAATGTCGGGGCAACCACAATAATTCTGACTCTCTGGTTATCAGACAAATTTTCCAGTTTGTTGATTAGAGGGAGAAGGTAAGCAAAAGTTTTGCCAGTCCCAGTTTCAGACTGAAAAAGTACATTTTCTTCCGAGAGAATTTTGGGAATAACCTGGGCCTGAACTGGGGTCGGGCAAGTGATATTTAAATTATTAAGAGAATCCTGCAGATTTTTAGAAAGATTTTCAAAAACAGACATAATCACACCGCCTGTAATCTTTTGAGACAACTGTTAATTTGCTTCTAACTTGCATCCGACAGTTGTAAAACCTTAACTTTACCCATAAGGTCTTTTACATTTCCCTTAACTACGTCTTTCGTTACTGTAAACTGTTTTTTACCCTTGATATCAGGAATCTGATACATAACGTCCATCAACATTTTTTCAACGATGGTACGAAGTCCACGGGCACCAGTTTTCTGGCGGATAGCTTCGTCGGCAATTTCTTCGATAGCTTCTTTTTCAAAGTTCAATTCAACATCATCAATCATAAAAGAAGCCTGGAATTGCTTTGTGATAGCGTTCTTTGGTTCTGTCAAAACATTAACCAAATCATCACGGGTAAGTTCTTTCAAGGCACAAGTGATTGGCATACGACCAATAAGTTCTGGAATCAAACCGAATTTTACAAGGTCATCAGGACAAACCTGGCTCAAAAGTTGCTGTTTTTTTGTTTCGTCCATCTGGCCAACATCAGAACCAAATCCCATAGAATGGTCGGCAACTCGCTGTTCAATAATTTTATCCAAACCAACAAAAGCTCCTCCCAAAATAAAGAGGATATTTGTAGTGTCAATTTGAATCATTTCCTGATTAGGATGTTTTCTGCCACCCTGAGGAGGAACTGAAGCTACAGTTCCTTCAATAATCTTAAGTAGGGCCTGCTGAACGCCTTCACCACTTACATCACGAGTGATAGACATATTTTCACCCTTACGGGCAATCTTATCAATTTCGTCAATAAAGATGATTCCTCGCTGGGCTGCTTCCACGTTTCCATCAGCTGCATTAATGAGTTTTAAGAGAACATTTTCTACGTCTTCACCAACGTAACCAGCTTCAGTGAGAGTTGTTGCATCTGCAATAGCAAAAGGAACCTTCAAACGTTGAGCCAAAGTTCTAGCCAAAAGTGTTTTTCCAGAACCTGTAGGGCCAATCAAAAGGACATTTGATTTTTCAATTTTGACTGCGTTTTCATCTGCCTGGGCTGCTACCGAAACAGACATTCTCTTGTAGTGGTTGTAAACGGCTACAGACAAAGTTTTTTTAGCATCTTCTTGGCCAACTACATAAGAATCCAAGTATTCCTTAAATTCCCGAGGAGTAGGTACGTCTTTTAATTCAATAGGAGTGACATCGGCTTCTTCCTGTTCCAAAATAGACTGACAGATAGCCACACATTTATCACAAATAAAAGTGTTGCCACTAGGACCTGTAATCAGTTTGCGGTCTCTAGTTGCTGTGCTTCCACAAAAAAAGCAGTATGGGTCGTTTGTTGATCCGAATCGTTTCATATATTCTCCAGTTTTACACTTTTTAAGGATAAGCTATTTGCGGTTAGGCATAACGTGGTCTACGATGCCATATTCCATAGCTTCTTTTGCAGACATATAGTAGTCGCGTTCAATATCTTCTGCAACTTTTTCGATTTTTTTACCAGTGTCATTTGCAAGGTATTCAATAGAAAGTTTTTTCAAACGGATGATTTCTTTTGCCAAAATGCTGATGTCAGATTCCTGTCCTTCAACTCCGCCTCTTGGCTGGTGAATCATAACCCTGCAAGATGGAAGGGCGTAGCGTTTGCCTTTAGAACCGCCTGCCAAAAGAATTGCTGCCATAGAAGCTGCCTGTCCCATACAGATTGTCTGAATGTCGCATTTTACGTATTTCATTGTATCGTAAATTGCAAGACCTGCTGTAACGCTGCCTCCAGGAGAATTGATATAAATGCTGATGTCTTTTTCCGGGTTTTCAGATTCCAAAAACAAAATCTGGGCAACAACCAGGTCGGCCATAACATCATTAATTTCGCCATCGATAAAAACAATTCTGTCTTTTAAAAGTCGGGAGAAAATATCATAAGAGCGTTCTCCGTTTCCTGTTTTTTCGATAACTGAAGGTACCAAAGTGTTCATCTGTTCGTTCATAAAAAATCCTAATAAAAATTCTAATAAAAAATCTGTTTATAATAATATAGTGAAAAAAGTTCAAAGTGGGTAGTAGTTTTTCGCTATGAACTCCACTTATAGACAACTTCTATTTTTAAATGCGAGTTTTTGCAAAAAAAAAATCCTCTTGCCGTAAAAATACCGCAAAAGGATTTTTCTTATAAAAAGTCAGTTATTAGCGAACTACCTGCTGATTGTTGAACAAATCTTTGAAAGAAACTTTATCGCCTTTTGAAACTTTTACTTCTTTGTAAAGTTCGTCATAAAGTTTGTTTTCTTTTGTATCATCAATCAGATATTCTTTAGAACGTGGATCGTCGTAGTGCTTTTTAACTTCTTCAACAGTCATACCACCGTCTTCTGCAATTTTCTTGTACTGGTCTTCAATTTCTTCTGGAGTTACGCTGATATTGCGAGAGCGGATAAGAGAGTCAACGATGATTCTAGATTTAAGCATTTTTTCGCTATCGCCAGTCCATTCGTTGAGCATTGTTTCTTTTGTCTGGCCAGAAGCTGTAATCATTTTTTCCAACTGTTCTGGGCTTGTCTGGAACTGCTGAGCCATCATTCTCCAGCGACCATCCAATTCAGCCTGAAGCATAGATGCAGGAATGTCGAATTTATTTTTTTCTACAAGCTGTTCCAGCAAAGAATTATTTTTCATTTCTTTGATACGGCGGGCAACTGCAACTTCCATATTGTGTTTGATGTCGTCTTTCATATCCTGGAGAGTCTTGTATTTTTCGTTTACGTCCTGGGCAAAATCATCGTCCAAAGCAGGAATATCACGAATCTTAATTGCTTTTACTGTAACGTTCAATTTTACAGTTTTTCCAGCAAGGTCAGAGTTTTCGAAATCTTTCTTGTATTTCTTTGTGATTTCTTTTGTTTCGCCCTGTTTCATGCCTACAACTTCATCATCGATTTTGTAGAGATTTTCGCCTGTTCCAACAGTGAAAACGTAGTCCTGGCGTTTTGTGTTAGCAACTTCATTACCATCTTCACCAACTTCTACATAGTCAATGGTAACGATATTGTCTTTTTCAACGGCACCGTCTTTTTTGTCGATAACCATTGCATTTCTTTCCTGGATATTTTTGAGTTCTTCAGCCAAATCATCATCAGTGATTGTAACCTGAGCTTCTTTTACAGTTACGCCAGAAAAATCTTTAACTTCAACTTTAGGGAAAACATCATATTTAACTGTGTAAATAAGGTCTTTTGTGATGTCAAAATCTGGAGCCTTGTCCATTGTTGGCTGAGAGTAAGGAAGAGGACGATTATCTTTTTCTTCTTTGAAGATTTCGTCAAAAGAGTTGTCAATCAAAGTTCCGAGGGCTTCTGCCTTGATTGAGTCACCGTATTTGCGTTCAAGAACATTTGCCGGTACGTGACCTTTACGGAAACCTGGAATCTGAGCATTTTTTACGTAGTTTTTCAGAGTGTTCTGATAAGCTGCTGCTACGTCATCTTTTGCGATTGTTACAGTCAATTCTACTGCTGACTTTTCAAGACTTTTGAATTCTTTTGTAAATTTCAATTGTGACTCCTATCTTAGACCAAAATAATTCTTACAGGTCTAATAAAAAAATAGAGACACAAGCAGTTGCGTCTCTATTGTAAGTTTAAGCGGAAAACGGGAGTCGGACCCGCGACATCCACCTTGGCAAGGTGGCGCTCTACCACTGAGCTATTTCCGCATTAATAATTTAAAGGCAAACGCCTAGAGCGGAAAACGGGAGTCGGACCCGCGACATCCACCTTGGCAAGGTGGCGCTCTACCACTGAGCTATTTCCGCAAAAACTACAGCCAAAACTATGCGAGGGGAGGGACTTGAACCCTCACGCCGAAGCACTAGATCCTAAGTCTAGCGTGTCTGCCAATTCCACCACTCTCGCAAGACTTAGCATTTTGTCTGCTACGTTGAAACAATTTATAAAATTATTGACTTTGTGTCAAGGGGAGAAAATGGACTTTTGTTAAAAATTAGAGGCAGATTTTTGGCAGGTATTTCTGAAAGTTGTAGTTTTGTCATCACAATCCCCGCTAGTGCTATCATCTTCATTATCACAAAAAAAAACGTAGGGGAAATCCCCTAAAAATAACATTTTTTTAATTTTTTTTGATTTTCATTTCCGTTTTTAGAAAAGTTTTGACTATTAATATAGTAAGTGGAATAAGAGGGAAGAGAGGTAAATATGAAAGTAAAAAGTGAATTGGCTCGGATCGTTTCAGGCTTTGCCGGAGAGATTATTGGTTTTTACAAAGCAATGGTTTTTTGTGGAAGAGAATTTGTGATTTCAAAAAGACTGTTAAAAAGCGGGAGTGAAATAGATTCCTGTTTTAAAAACTGTCAAATGGATTCAGCCTATAAAAGGGCGGTGGAAACAGAATTCTGGCTTAGGATGGCAAAATCCTGTGGTTACAAAAAACTGCTGGGAGTTGATGGTTCTGAAAAAAATGTTGATTACCTTTTGCTTAAGGCTAGAAGTTTAGTTGAGCTTTTAGATGAAAAAGAGGCTGCCTTATGAAAGTGAAAAATTATAAACTTCAGAGGCGGCGAAAATTTGTGGTGACACTGGGAAAAACAGATTTTTTGAGACCTTTTTTAGTCAAAAAGGATTTCAGATGGACTTGGATTTGGTGGAATAGGGCAAAAAGAATGTAAGGTGTAAATGGAAATTTCCCTAAATTGTAATATATCGGGAATATTCCCATTTATTTAAACTTTTGTAAAAATTTCCGTCAAAATACCCCTTATGAACTTTTGGCAAAGAGTAGATTCTCTTCTCAGTTATAAAAATATGACAAGAAAAGCTCTGGCGTCTGATGCTGGCTTTGATGTTTCAAATATAGGAAAAGGAATTTCAAATAATAACATTCCGGCTGCAGATACAGCTGTGAAAATTGCAAAAATACTTGGCACTACGGTCGAATATCTTGTCACCGGCCAAGATAATTCTGTTTCAGACGAATCGTTTAAGCACCTAGATAAGTTTTATAAATATTCAAAATTTCTCAAAAACCTGGAAGCTGTTCCAGATGAAAAACTCCCTTCTGTGGAACTTATCATCAATGAGTTTTCCAACAGTTATAAGGGCGAAAAAGAGAAGTGAGGCTCAAGTTTTGCCTGTAGTGGGCATCACTGAAAAATCATTTTCAATGGTTTTCAGTAGAGTGCGTTTGATTTTTTGCGTTAGGCTATGGAGCACCGAAGGGCTTTTGTTTCAACAAAAGCCCTGAGAAGACCGCAGGCGTGCTATTTGCACGCCGAGGACTTAGAGCAATTTTTTAGCAATATCCTACTTTTGCGGAACAGCCGACCCGGAGTGAGCGAAGCGAACGGAGGGGAACGCCCAACAAAAATCCCGACATATGGAAAAAAATCCTCTTATCAAGTATCATAATTTCTATATTTACAGTTGCTTGAGGTAAAAATTATGACAATAATTCCTTTAATTCTTTCTGGTGGGGCTGGAACTAGACTTTGGCCTTTGTCTTGGGGAGACCATCCAAAACAGTTTTTAAAACTTACTTCCGATAAAACTATGATTCAGGAGACAATTCTTCGCCTGAAAGGGCTTAAAATTGGCACTCCAATTGTTAGTTGTGGCCTAGATCACCGTTTCCTGGTTGCCCAGCAGTTAGGTGAACTTGGTTTTAAGCCAGAAATCCTCCTTGAACCTATGGCAAAAAATACCGCCCCTGCAATTGCGGCTGGTTGTTGTGCTGCCCTCAAGCAGGATAAAGATGCGGTTGTTGTAGTTCTTCCTTCTGATCACGTTATTGCCGATGTTCAGGCTTTTCAAAAAGCACTTTTGCTTGCTGCTGACCAGGCTCAAAAAGGCAGCCTTGTGACTTTTGGAATTGTTCCGACTTTTCCTTCTACTGGCTATGGTTATGTTAAGGCTGCTGATGGTGCGAGTGGTGATGGTACGGCTTGTGATGACGAAAATCAGATTTACACTCTGGAAAAATTCGTTGAAAAACCTTGCTTGGAAAAGGCCCAGGAATATCTTGCTTCTGGTCAATATTCTTGGAATTCTGGTATGTTTGTTTTTAAAGCCCAGACTTTCCTTGATGAGTTGAAAGTCCACAATCCTCAGATGGCAAAACTTTCTGTGCAAGCTTTTGAAAAAGCGGAATGTGATGCTGATTTTATCCGCCTAGATAAAGATTCCTTTGGTCAGATTCAGGGGGATTCTATTGACTACGCCGTAATGGAAAAAACTAAGCTTGGAAAAATTGTAAAACTGAATGCCGGCTGGGACGATGTTGGTTCTTGGTCAGCCCTCTACGATATCAGCAAAAAAGACGGGAATATGAATGTCGTCCAGGGGGATGTGATTACTTTTGATACAACATCTTCATATATACGGGGCGGAAAAAGAACTATTGCTACTATCGGGCTGGATAATATCGTAGTTGTTGATTCTGATGATTCAATTTTGATTGCGGCAAAAGGAAAAATCCAGGACGTAAAAAAAGTTGCGGAGGTGATGAAGGCTAGGGTGAAATAGGGAAAAATCTTCATATTGACACAAGAGCCCAAAATCACTAAATTCCATATATGGAAAATGCAAAGGCGATTAGTATTAATTTTACGATTAATTACTAACGCCTTTTTGCGTTTAAACGACTTTAGTGTTAGGAGACACAAAATGAAAAAATCAATTGCTTTGGTTTTGGCTTTGGCTGTTTTGACAAGTGGTTTGTTCGCAGCAAAGAAGGCTAAGAAGTCTAAGACTTCTTCATTCAAGGTTGGTGTAATTTACATCGGTGACGAAAACGAAGGTTACACAGAAGCTCACATGAAG
The DNA here is from genome assembly GCA_964525075.1 of uncultured Treponema sp. Taxonomy (GTDB): domain Bacteria; phylum Spirochaetota; class Spirochaetia; order Treponematales; family Treponemataceae; genus Treponema_D. The sequence goes on along the minus strand of CAZGDL010000002.1, from coordinate 18,353 downwards.
GGCATTGCCGAAATGAAAAAATCACTCGGCCTTACAGACGCTCAGGTTATCGAAAAAAAATGTATTCCTGAATCTGAAAAATGTTATGATGCTGCTGTAGACTTGGCAGAACAGGGATGTAACTACATTATTGCAACATCTTTTGGTCATGAATCTTATCTTATTCAGGCTGCAAAAGAATATCCAAAAATTGTTTTTGCTCACGCTACAGGTTATCAGGCTGCTGCATCTAAATTGAAGAATATGCACAACTTTATGCCTTCTATTTATCAGGCTCGCTATGTTTCTGGTATTGTTGCAGGTTTGAAATTGAATGAAATGATTGCTTCTGGAAAAATCTCTGCTTCTGAAGCAAAAATCGGTTATGTTGGTGCTTATCCTTACGCAGAAGTTGTTTCTGGTTATACATCTTTCTTCCTGGGCGCTCGTTCAGTTTGTCCTTCTGCTACAATGGAAGTTCGCTATACAAACTCTTGGGCTGATATGACTTTGGAAAAGGAAACTGCAGAAGCTCTTATCGCTGCAAAATGTGTTTTGATTTCTCAGCATGCTGATACAACTGGTGCTCCATCTGCTTGCCAGGCTAAGGGGGTTCCTTGTGTTGGTTACAATGTTGATATGATAGCAGTTGCTCCAGATGCAGCTCTTACATCTGCTGCTATGAACTGGGGTGCTTTCTATACTGCTTCAGCTCAGGCTGTAAAAGATGGAAAAGATTTTGAAATCGACTGGTCAAAAGGTTATGACGCTGGTGCAGTTTTAATCACACCAATCAACACAAAAGTTGCTCCTTCTGATGCAAAAGCAAAAGCTGAGGCTGCTGAAAAAGCTATCAAAGATGGTTCTTTGAAAGTATTTGACACATCAACATTCACAATCGGCGGAAAATCTATTGAAGATTTGATTAAAGCTGGTGGAGATTACGCAAAATACGCTGCTTATGTAAAAGACGGTGCATTCAACGAACAGAATGGTTTTGCAGCTCCTGCCTTCGATTTGAGAATTGACGGAATTGTAGAACGCTAGTCATTTTTTCACTATAATAAAAAACCGGCGGCAGTTTTTGGCTTGCCGGTTTTTCTTTTTATTTTTAGGGATTTCAAGGATTCCTTGAGGAGTATTTTTTAGAGAATGAACTGTCCTGTTGTTGAATTAAAAAATATTACTAAACGTTTTGGTGATACTCTTGCCAATGATCATGTTTCGCTTTCTGTGAATAAAGGCGAAATTCTTTCCATTCTCGGCGAAAACGGTTCCGGCAAAACAACTTTAATGAATATGATTGCCGGTATTTATCGTCCTGATGAAGGGCAGATTTTAATTAATGGTCAGGAAGTCGCAATTCACTCTCCAAAAGATGCTTACAAATACCAGATTGGTATGGTTCATCAGCATTATAAGCTGGTAAATGTTTTTACTGCGGCTCAAAATATTATTCTGGGCCAGGAAGGTCCGCAGTATCTTGATATGTCACAAATCAAAAAAAATATTGCAGAGATTTGTGATTCTTATGGTTTTAAACTTAATCTTGACCAAAAAATTTATGATATGTCTGTTTCCGAAAAACAGACTGTCGAAATTATAAAGGTTTTGTCAAAAGGTGTCGAAATCCTCATTTTGGACGAACCTACAGCGGTGTTGACGCCGCAAGAAACTAAGGCTTTGTTTGATGTTCTTAAAAATATGCGCAAGGCTGGTAAATCAATCATCATAATCACTCATAAACTGAACGAAGTTATGGAAATTTCTGACCGGGTTTCTGTTTTGCGAAAGGGGCAATATATTGCCACTGTAAATACCAGCGAAACTTCGATTCAGCAGCTTACAGAAATGATGGTTGGGCAAAAAATTGATTTGGATATTGAACGTTCCATGCCGGTAAATAGTCGTGATGTTTTGAAGGTGGAAGGCCTTACCTGCTACAACAAGGAAGGGTTAAAAGCTTTGGATAACGTCACTTTTACTGCAAAATCCGGGGAATTTCTTGGAATTGCGGGAATTGCGGGCTGTGGCGTTCACGAATTATTTGAATGTATTGACGGTATTTATAAATATACAAGTGGAAAAATTGCTTATTTGAATGATGAGTTTGAAGAAATTGATTTGACAAATAAGTCTACCCGCGAAATTAAAAAACTTGGGGTAAAAATTGCCTTTGTTCCAGAAGACCGTCTGGGAATGGGCTTGGTAGGGCTTATGGGAATGACCGACAATGTTATGCTCCGAACCTACAAAAAAGGCAAAGGCCAGATGGTCCAGCGTCGCGAACCTAGAAAATTGGCTTCAAAAATCAAGGAAAAACTGGAAGTTATTACTCCAAGTATCGAATATCCTGTAAGCAGGCTTTCTGGTGGTAATGTTCAAAAAGTCCTGGTTGGCCGCGAAATTTCTAGTAATCCGGATGTTCTTATGGTGGCCTATCCTGTCCGCGGACTTGATATAAACTCCAGCTATGCTATTTATAATAAACTGAATGAACAGAAAGCTAGTGGGGCTGCCGTAATCAGTATAATAGAAGATCTGGATGTTTTGATGGCTCTGAGTGACCGCATCCTGGTTTTGAATAATGGAAAAGTTGCCGGAATTTTAAATGCCCGGACTACAACAAAAGAAGAAATCGGTTATCTGATGACTGCGGAGGTAAAGTAAATGTTTAATATTCGTCTTAGTAAAAAAGATCCTTTACCAGTATGGAAATCTTTGTCGATTCGCATTATTGCAATTATCCTTTCTCTTCTGGTTTGTGCCCTTATTATTATTTCGGTTACAGACCTAAACCCTTTTGAAGTTTTTGGTGGGATTATTGATGGAGCTTTGGGAACAAATCGCCGTGTTTGGGTTACCATTCGCGATACTTTGGTTTTGCTTTTGGTTGCCGTTGCCTTAATTCCGGCTTTTAAAATGCGGTTCTGGAATATTGGGGCGGAAGGGCAAATGCTCATGGGTGGTCTGGCTTCTGCTGCTCTGATGATTTATTGTGAAAATATCCCGAATGTAATTCTTCTTCCATTAATTATGATAGCTTCTTGCCTGGCTGGGCTTATTTGGGGAATTATTCCTGCATATTTTAAGGCAAAATATAATACAAACGAAACGCTTTTCACTTTGATGATGAATTATATTGCCATGCAGCTTATTACATTCTGCATTGTTTTCTGGGAAAATCCTGCTGGTTCTAACTCTGTTGGGGTGATTAATCCGGTTTCAAGTGCAGGCTGGTTTCCTTCTGTGTTTGGTCAGCGTTACGGCTTAAATCTTATCATCGTTATTGTGGTGACTGCTGCCGTTGCTTACTATCTTAAATTTACAAAGCACGGCTACGAAATTAATGTTGTCGGCGAAAGTTGGGATACTGCCCGCTACGCTGGAATCAACGTTAAAAAAGTTATCATCAGAACTATGGCTCTGAGCGGGGCTATTTGTGGACTTTCCGGCTGCCTTGTTGTGAGTGGGGCGAGTCATACAATTTCTACAAGTTTGGGTGGCGGTCGCGGATTTACGGCTATTATTGTTGCCTGGATGAGTAATTTTAATACCTTTGCCATGGTTGCAATTTCCCTACTTTTGTCTGTGATGGATAACGGGGCAATTCAGATTGCCAGCCAGTTTGGTCTGAATGAAAATGTTTCTGATATTTTGACTGGAATTGTCATTTTCTTTTTGATTGGAAGTGAATTCTTTATCCGCTATAAAATTAATTTTGATAAAAAACATGATAATGGCGAAAAGGTCGGGACTTTTGATAAAAATGCTGACAAAGTCAAAAATGCTGACAATGTAAAACTTGGCGACAATGACAACAAAGATGACAATAAAGACGAGGTGACAAAATGATTATTTTGACATTTATCCAAAAAGCTATAGTTCAGGGAATCGGGATTTTATTTGGTTCTGTTGGCGAAATTGTTACAGAAAAATCAGGAAATCTTAATCTGGGAATTCCGGGGCTTATGTATATGGGCGGAATTGCAGGTTTGCTTGGAGCTTTCTGGTATGAATCCCTTGTTGCTAGCCCAATTCCTTTTGTTGGAATGTTAATTTCCCTGTTTTTTGCCCTTTTGTGTTCTGCTTTGGGGGCTCTGCTTTATTCATTTTTGACTATCACCTTACGGGCTAACCAAAACACTGTCGGCCTTGCATTAACGACTTTTGGTATTGGATTTGGTAACTTTTTTGGTGGTTCTATTTCTAAATTGGCAGGTGGAGTAGGCCAGGTTTCTGTTGCAACTACAGCAAAAGCCTACCAGGCAACAATTCCGGGGCTTTCGAAAATCCCAGTTATTGGTCAACTTGTTTTTAGCTATGGATTTTTGACATATCTCGCAATCCTCCTTTCATTTCTTGCAGCTTTTGTTTTGCTCAAAACTCGCGTAGGTCTGAATTTGCGTTCCATTGGCGAAAATCCTGCCGCTGCCGATGCAGCCGGAATCAATATTGAAAAATATAAATACTTTGCCACTGTGATTGGTGGGGCTATTGCCGGTTTGGGTGGACTTTACTTTGTAATGGAATATTTAGGCGGAACCTGGACAAATAACGGTTTTGGTGACAGAGGCTGGCTTGCCGTTGCCCTGGTAATTTTTAGTCTTTGGGATAGCCGAAAAGCAATTCTTGGTGCCTTTTTATTTGGTGCCCTCTATATTCTTTACATGTATATTCCAGGTTTGAGCAGGGCGGTTCAGGAATTGTTTAAGATGAGCCAGTATCTTGTGACAATTATAGTTTTGGTAATTACAAGTATGCAGCGAAAACGTGAAAACCAAGCTCCGGAAATGCTGGGAGTTGCTTATTTTAGGGAAGAAAGATAGGAAGCATATAATATGAAATTTTTGGAAGAAAGAATTTTAAAAGACGGTATCGTAAAACCCGGAAATGTTTTGAAAGTTGATTCTTTTTTGAATCATCAGATTGATGTTGAACTTATGGATATGCTGGGGGCTGAATTTAAACTCCATTTTTATCACAAGCCAATCACAAAAATCCTGACAATCGAGGCGTCTGGAATTGGAATTGCCTGCATGACCGCCCGCTATTTTCAAGTTCCAGTTGTTTTTGCGAAAAAAACACAGACAGTTGTCCAGGATGATGATAAATATGCCTGTGAAGTTTTTTCTTACACCCATAAATGCAATAATCACGTTTTTATTTCAAAAAAATACATGAATTCTGATGACCATGTTTTGATTATTGATGATTTTTTGGCTCACGGTGAAGCTTGCCTAGGTCTGATTGATATTGTAAAACAGGCTGGGGCAAAACTCGAAGGAGTTGGAATTTGCATTGAAAAAGGTTTCCAGGACGGCGGTAAACGCCTTCGTGATAATGGGGTTGATTTATGTTCTCTTGCCATTGTTGACTCTATGGATGCAGAATCTGGCCAGATAAAATTTCGGTCGCAAGACTAGCGGAAATTTTGGAAAAATCGACCTTTGCTTATTGACCATATCACAACATTAGTATATGATAGTTATCACTAAGTCGAACAAGACTTCGGGCCATTAGCTCAGCTGGTAGAGCAACAGACTCTTAATCTGTGGGTCGCAAGTTCGATCCTTGCATGGCTCAGAGCTTCTTGGTGCAAAAACTGAGAAGCTTTTTTTTATGGTGCCTATAGTTCAGCGGTAGAGCGCCAGATTGTGGATCTGGTTGTCGTCGGTTCGATCCCGACTAGGCACCCGATGGTGCAGGAAGCAGGCTTCTTTGCACCATTTTTTTTATAGGTTTTTTATAAAAAAATGCGCCTGTAGCTCACTTGGATAGAGCGTCGGTCTTCGAAACCGAGGGTAGCAGGTTCGAATCCTGTCAGACGCAAATGAAAAAGGGAATTGCAAGTCAATTCCTTTTTTTTATGCCCGTTGCACAATAGCACTTCACCGTCCCATGACATAATTTTTTTTCACTTTTTTCTAATCCTTTTTTTTTACATTCCGATACTAATAAAGATAGACCCGAATTTTAAATGGAGTTTAGACTTATGGAAGAAATGTTAAAAGAATTTTCATCAATCCTGGCAGAAGAAGAAAATCTTCTTGATTTGCTTTCTGAAAAACAGCTTGTTTTGCGTAAATCTGTTGTAGAAAAAGACTGGAATATTATGCTGGATTTGATTTCTGAAATTAATAAAATTTCTGATTCTTTTCAGCATTTTGATCTCCGCCGAGACGAAATCCAAAATCAGCTTAAAACTACTGAATTAAAACCTTATCTTGAAAGACTTTCTCGTCTCAGATCAAAACTCCTTAAATGTAAACTTGAAAATCAGGTTTTATCAAATTACGTAACCGTAACTCGCGAATTTATTGCTGAAGTAGTGAATAAAGCACTTCCTCAGACTCGTAATCAAAACTATACAAGAAATGGTACTATCACACAGCCTCAAACGGCCAGTGTTTTAGTTGATGTAAGAGGTTAATTATGGGCTCAACTTTTTCTGGAATTGAACTTGGTAAACGCAGCATTATGGCTAACACAGATGCCATCACTACTGCAGGTCACAATATTTCAAATGCAAATACCGAAGGTTATTCTCGTCAGAAAGTTCAGATAAAAGAATTTGATCCTCTTTATCGAGCTGATTTGGAACGTGCAGAAAGGGCAGGAATGATTGGACAGGGGGTTGATCTTCAGTCTGTAAACCGTATTCGTGATGAATTGTTGGACCAGAGAATTGTTGGTCAGGCAAATCTTGAATCTTACTGGCAAACTCGATCAGATTATTACACGATGATTGAACAGATTTACAACGAACCTTACGATGTTTCAATCCGGTCAAATATGGATCAATTTTGGACTTCTTGGCAGGAACTTTCTGTAAATCCGGAAGATAAGGCTGCCCGCCAGGCTGTAGTTACTCGGGGCGAAACTCTTACAGACTCAATTAAACAGAGGTGGGAAAGCCTGGAGGGGATTGCAAATCTTCTTGACGGCGATATTGAAGCTACTGTAAAGCAGGTTAATTCTTATGCCCGCCAGATTGCGGCTGTAAACGGTGAAATTGTCCGTTCTAAGGCTATGGGTGATAATCCTAATGACCTTCTTGACCGTCGTGACCTTCTTGTTGATAAACTTTCTGAACTCGTAAATGTTTCTACCGATCAGAGAGATTCTGATGAATTTATGGTTCATGTTGATGGAAAAGTCCTGGTTCAAGGTTCTGTTGCCCGCGAAATTGCCATGGAAGACCGTAATGATGATTCTGGTTATGTAAAACTTGTTTGGGCAGATACCAGAAACGATGCTGTTTTTTCTGGCGGAAAACTTGGGGCTTTGGTAGAACTTCGTGATGTTGATGTTCGTTCCGAAATCCAAAATCTTAATACAATGACAATGAATTTTGCCGACCTGGTAAACGACGTTCACCGAAATGCGGTTGGTGCAAATAAAACTACAGGACTGGACTTTTTTACCCAGCATTCTTTTGTAGAAAATGCTAACGGAAATTTTGACCGAGACGGAGATGGTCAGCTCGATACATCTTATGTTTTCCGAATGACTGGAACTAATGAACTGGATTTACAGCAGCAGGTTGGAATTGAAGGCGTTATGACTTTCAATGGGGCAAATGGCAATGTCCAGGTTCCGTATTTTCACACAGATACTGTAGAAACTGTTATCGCTAGAATCAATAATTCTACCAGCGAAGTAAAAGCTTATCTTGATAAAAATAATCAGCTGGTTTTGAAGTCTACAACATCACAGAATATCGACAATCCTGATTTTGTAATTCGCCATGTTGAAGATTCTGGTTATTTTTTGAGCGGATATTCTGGAGTTCTTGCTGCAAATGGCCAGGCTGGGGCTTATGATTTTGCCCAGGCTGATGCGGTAAATGCTCTTGCTACGAATGCACAGTTTGCCGTTTCTCCGGTTTTCAATCCATCAGCATATATCGAAGTTAATGCTGCTATCAGAAATGACGTAATGAGCGTTGCTGCCGGCTACATGGACGCTACCGGTACTGCACCAACAGGAGACGGTAGGGCAGCGGTCGAAATTGCTTCAATCCGTAATTCTTCGGTAATGGTCGGAAGTATGAAGACTTTTGATGATTACTTTGCGGATTCTGTCACAAATGTTGGTCTAAAAGGGGAACAAGCCGAAACCAATTTGTTGAGCCAGAATTCGATTATGGACGATTTGCGTAATATGCGTGATTCAATTTCTGGGGTAAATATTGATGAAGAATTGTCTGAAATCATGAAATTTCAGCATGGTTATAATGCGGCAGCAAAATTTATTACGGTTTGGGATAATCTTTTGGATACCGTTATAAATCGCTTGGGCGTGTAGACGTATAGTTTTGTAGTCGTATAGAAAAGGAGGCTTGATAGATTATGCAGAGAATCAGCAGTCAAATGAATAATAACAATACTCAGTCTAGTTTAAGATTGCAGGAAAGTCGCTTGAACAGGGCTAATAATCAGCTTTCATCTCAACAGCGTATTCAGCAACTCCGTGATGACCCGATTGCGGCTGGTCACCTGGTTCGCTATCAGTCTTATCTTGGTCGGGTAAATCAGTTTGAAAAAAATGCTCTGACCTTGAGTGACCAGTTCCAGCTCCGCGAAGGCTATATGTCAGATTCTTTGGATATTATGCAGAGAGTTCGCGAACTTGCCGTTACCGGTGCAAACGGAATTTACACAAAAGAAGATATGTCAAATATGGCCACCGAAGTTGATGAACTTCTTAAAGCCTTAATCCAAAATGCAAATGCCGTTTCTGCTGATGGAAATTCGATTTTTGCTGGAACAAACACAAAGGCTACGGCTTTTGACGTAGAAATGGGAAACGTGGAAGGTTCTGGCGTTCCTTTAATCCAAAATGTCCGCTATAACGGGAATATTGATGCAAACCTTGTTGAAGTTGATGAAGGAAAATATCTTGTAAATGATAATGCCGGAGTAAAAACTTTCTGGGCAGAAAATCAACAGATTTTTGGTGGTCGTGATGCTTCTGCCTGGCAGGCTTCTTCTGATAATGTGATTTCTGTTGATGGAGTGGAAATTCAGGTTAAACAGGGGGACAATTTGTACGCCCTGGTTGCAAAAATTAATGATTCCGGTGCTGCCGTAAAAGCCAGCGTTGACCCAATCAGAAATGCCCTGAACCTTGCCACAACCGACGCCCGCCAACTTTGGCTCAAAGATGTGGACGGTTCTACCTTGCAGGAACTGGGAATTGTAAAAGATTCTTCCCAGCAGCCACCTTACAACCTTGGCGACGGAACTAGGGTAAGTGGCGGTTCTATGTTTGATACAGTAATCGCCTTCCGTAACGCATTATTGGCTGGGGACCAGGAATCAATTGGTGGACGCGTGCTTGGTGCTTTGGATCAGGGAATTGACAGCCTTGTAACCCGCATTGCAAAATCTGGTTCGGAATATGAAAGGGCCCAGTTGAATGCGACAAGGTCATCAAAACTTGCTCTGGACGTCACAAACATGGTCAGCAGGGAAGGTGATTTGGATTTTACAAAAGCTGTCACCGATATGAAGATGTTGGATTACACCAACCAGGCAACATTGAGCCAGGCTGGAAAAATGTACAGTTCAACACTTTTAAATTACATGAAATAAAGTAACTATGCAGAACCGTCATTCCGAACTCGTTTCGGAATCTCATGAACAAGAGATGCTGAAACAAGTTCAGCATGACGTGCTGATGAGATGCTGAACTATGAACTTGATTCAGGGGCTGCATGTCGCATGGTTTTTACTAAAATAATAATCGCTTTCTGGGGTACAAATTATGGAACTTTTGACTAAGGCTCGGGGAAAAATAGAAATTACTGAAGATCATCTGCTTACAATTCCGGAGGGGCTTTTTGGCTTTGAAGATTATACAGAATATGCCCTGGTAGATTCTGATTACGAACCATTTATTTGGTTGCAGTCTTGCCAGGATCCAAATCTTGCTTTTTTGATTGTTGATCCGTTTTTAATTTGCCCGGAATATGAAACGGATATTGATGATGATGCTCTCGCAAAAATTGACATAAAAAAGCCTGAGGATATTATCATCATGACAATTGTCACAGTTCCTCATGACGGTTCTTCCATTACAGCGAATTTCCAGGGACCTTTGGTCATAAATAAGCAAAATCACAAATGTATGCAGGCAATTTTGAGTGATAACAGATGGTCTACCAAAGTTGATATTGTCAAAGCTCTTAATTCAAAAGGAGCTCGCTAATGCTTATACTTTCCAGAAAAATTGATGAAAAAATCAAAATAGGTAACGACATTACAATCACTTTGATCGACGTTCACGGAGACCAGGTAAAAATTGGTGTGGAAGCCCCAAAAAACGTAAAAGTTTTTCGCCAGGAAGTTTTTGACGCCATTCAGTCAGAAAATAAAGCCGCCGCTATCCCAGAAACTCAGCTTCCAGATCAAAATGTTTTGTCTGCAGTAAGTGCTTTGAGTAAACTTTTAAATAAAAAATAAATTCCACATTCGGCAGGGCAAGCATTCTGGGAATTTCGGGCAATTTCGGGCCGGTATCCCCTTATTTTTCAGCCTTGTTTTTTAATGCTAATTCCGCTTCACTAGCTCTCAAATAAACAGGGCCATCATAATCTTGCAGGGCAGGCTGGCCTTGTTCAATCATTTCAAGTGCTAACTTGCACAAAGATATTGTCGGCTCGTCTGGGTCAGTTGGGAGAAAAATTTTTGTATCAGATGGATTTTTTTTGACATCATTTTTGAAAATTTCAAGCAGATTATCAGCAAGTTTTTTAGCGTCAGGGCCTGCAATTAAAACTTCTGGCAGTCCTTGCAATTTTTCTGCAATATTGGTGACTTCGTAATCCCCATCTTCTAGCAAAACTTTTTCGCCATCGGTAAGTCTTGCATAAAATTTATCTTTATTTGCGTCAATGCAAGTTAAAACTGGCATTCCTTTGTTTTCATAGGCACAAGCATAAGTTTTGAGGGAAGAGACCCCGTAAACTGGCACATTGTAGGCCAATTCAATAGCTTTTAAAGCAGAAATTCCAAGTCTAAGCCCTGTAAAAGAGCCAGGACCGATTGTAAGGGCAGAATAATTTAAATCACCAACTTTTATTCCGGCTTCTGACAGAACATCGTCAATAGCAGGAACAAGGATTTCTGACTGTTTCATCCCAACATCGTAAGTATGGCAAACAAATTTCTCCTCAGTTCTTACAGCAATTGAAAATTTTGTTACCGCACAATCAAGTAAAAGTAAATTCATTATAGTTCAACCCTCCAGTTATCAATTTCTATTTTTCGGCTGCCATCATCTTGTGGCGTAATTTTTAAGATAATAGTACGTTTTGGAAGTTCTTCCATAATTTTTTCGGACCATTCAATAATGCTGACCCCGTCCCCATAAATCATATCATCAGTTCCAAGATTTACAAAATCCTCTCCACCCTCCAAACGGTAGACGTCCATGTGGTAAAGCGGCATTTTTCCATAATATTCACTGATTAAACAAAAAGTAGGGCTGGTAATTGTGTCTTTAATATCCAGGGCTTTTGCAATTCCCTTTGTGATTGTAGTTTTGCCGGCTGCAAGAGTTCCCTGCATGGCAATAACATCACCTTTTACAAGTTTTGCACCAATTTTTTCACCCAAAGCGATAGTTTCTTCTGCTGAATGCGTAATAAAAGTTAACAAGGTAGGCGACCTTCAATTTCTTCCGTATAGATAAATTCCAGTAAGGCTCTTTTTACAGGTATAAGAGGATAATTTACTGGTTGCGTAAAAGTCAGTTCGATAATCTTTTTGCCGAGAGGACTTGTTTCAATCGTAAATCTGATTGGCATAGTTTCCTGGCATGTTGGCAGTTGCAGGACGGCATCGCATTTGTATCTTCTGATATAAAAGATTTGTCCTTCCTCTCGTGCCAAATTCTGTAGCTCTAAGACTCTCATAATTTCGCAATTTTAACCTAATTTTAATTCGATAGCAAGTGAGAAGCCTATAATTGGAGAACCGTTAAAAAAAACAGACCGCATCAGCGGTCTGTTTAGGCTCCCCCAAATACCTTACGGTCTTTGGCCCATAGCACCTTCAAGAGTAAGAGTTTCGCCACTCATGTACTTGAAGTCTGGGCTTGCCAACTGAACACAAACTCGGCCAATTTCTTTTTCAGAATCACCAAAATGTCCCATTGGAGGAGCTTTTACATTTGCCTTGAAAGCATCAGGATATGCTTCCTTGAACTTTTCGAGTTGAGCTGTCCAAGCAAGAGGACAAACAACATTTACATTAATGCCGTCTGCAGCCCATTCTGTTGCAGCAACACGAGTAAGTCCACGAATTCCTTCTTTTGCAGCCGCATAAGAACACTGACCATAATTTCCAAAAAGTCCAGCACCAGAAGCAAAATTGATAACAGAACCCTTAGTTTCTTTCAAATAAGGATAACAGTGTTTCATATAGTAGAAAGTCGCATAAAGACCAGAATAAAGAGCCAGGTCAAACTGTTCAGTTGTTTGGTCTGCAATCTTAACACCAGAAGCCGAAGCCTGAGCATTGTTAACCAAAACATCAATTCTACCAAAAGTATCGATAGTCTGTTTGATTACATTTGCAACAACAGCCTCATTATCAGCACCTGCGTTTACATCAGCCTGAATTGCCAGAACTTTGATGCCATATTTTGCTTCCAAATCAGCCTTTGCATCTTCAAGTTTCTGAACATTGCGGCCAGTCAAAACAAGATTTGCACCTTCCTTTGCATAAGCAGTCGCAATACCATAACCAATTGAACCACAGTCGCCGTTATTCAAAACAGCTTTGCCGCCACCAGTGATGATGGCAACTTTGTCTTTCAAAAATCCCATATTTTTTCTCCAAAAAAATTTTCTCCGCTAAAATATAACAGAAAATAAAAGTTTACAAAAGAGATAGAGAGTTAGATTAGGCTAACAAAAGAACCTTTTTCAGGAGGGGAAAGCGACGTTTTGTCTTCCGATTTTCTATAATCGAAGACAAAACTCGTGAGTGAGCGAAGCGAACGTACCTTCCCCTCGCTCCAGCCCGCTACGCGGTCTTCCGCTACCCCTTCTAACGGGGGGCGAGGCCCCCCGTAATGCCCCCTCCAAAGTAGAACTTTTATCTCTTATTTTCCCTGCCCATAATAGGCATTTGGACCGTGCTTTCTCATATAATGCTTGTTTACAATATAGTCTGGAAGTGGAGTCTGGTCTGGCCGGATGGTCAAAGTGTTTAGGGCCATTTTGCAGATTTCTTCCAGGACAGTTGCGTTGTAGACTGCCTTATCAGCATTTTTTCCCCAGCAGAAAGGTCCGTGGCCACCACAAAGAACCATATTTACTTCCGAAGAATTCAATCCTCGTTCTTCAAACATCTTTACTATAGAAGTTCCGGTCTCGTATTCATAATCACTTTCTACAGCCTGCTTTGAAAGGTAAGGCGTGCAGGGAACTGCCGTTTGGATATGGTCGGCGTGGGTTGTTCCAAAAAGTGGAACATCAGACACAGCCTGGGCCCAGCTTACTGCATAAGTGGAATGAGTGTGGATAATTCCCCCCATTTCTGCGTTTCGTTTTACGGCAAATTCCTTGTACAAAACTGCATGAGTTGGCGTGTCTGATGAAGGATTCAAATCTCCATCAACTTTTTTTCCGTCTATATCAACAATCACCATAGATTCAGGAGTTAAATCTGGGTAAGGAACTCCAGATGGCTTGATGGCAAAAACTCCGGCCTTTTTATCAAAAGCAGAAACATTGCCCCAGGTGTAGAGGGCAAGTCCATTTTCTGGAATCAGCATATTGGCTTTGTAAGCTTCTTGTCTTATTTCTTCGTATTTCATTTTTTTTCCTCGATTTTCCTCGATTTTTTAGGGCTTCATTTACAGATTTTCTACTGCGGCTTTTTCTATGGCAAGGCCTTTCATATATCTTTCAAAGAAGATATTGAATGAATCTTCTAGGTCTTTTTCTGGGGCAGCTGTAGTTTTTTTGCAGGTAGCAAAAACTTTTTTATCCAGGAAATCCGCAAGATTTTCTTTTGTCCCCGTCGAGCAATTTGCCGCGTAGGCTGCCAAAAGTGCCATTCCCCATGGACCGCCTTCCCCGGCAGTTTCCATAGCACTTACAGGAGTTTTCATTGCAGCTGCCATATATTTTAAGCCCGCCTGGGTTTTAAAATATCCGCCGGCTCCAGTCATAGATTTTACTGGAACTTTTTCATCATCATAAAGAATATTCATACCAGCTCGCAATGCTCCAAGAGAAGTGAACATTTGAACCCGCATAAAGTTTGCAATATTAAAATTCGCATTTTCGGAGCGGGCAAAAAGCGGACGCCCGGAATTAAAACCTGTGATTGTTTCGCCAGAAAGATAGTTGTAGGCCAAAAGTCCACCACAATCTTTATCAGCTTGCAGAGATTTTTCGATTAAATTATCAAAAAAATTACCAATTGGAGGAATATTATCCCCACACATGGTTTTTGCAACTTCATAAAAAAGATTAATCCAGTAATTATGTTCGCCGGTGCAGTTATTTGCGTGAACCATGGCAACAGGATTTCCGTCCGGGGTCGTAACCATATCAATTTTTCCAGGATAAGCATTTTTTAAGTCTTTTTCCAAAACTACCATGCTAAAAACCGAAGTCCCGGCAGAAATATTTCCTGTAGCAACTTGAACAGAATTAGTAGCGGCCATTCCAGTGCCGGCATCACCTTCTGGAGGACAGAATGGAATTCCACTTTCCAAATCCCCAGTCGGGTCTAAAAATTTAGCTCCATCATCAGAAAGATTACCGCCATTTTCCCCAGCCATCAGAATTTTAGGGAAAACTTCATTAATTTTTAAGCCAAGTTTTGCCACGCAAGGAATTTCTTCAAATTTTTTGACAAAATCAGAATTATATTGAGATTTTCCATCAGAAGTTTTGATTGGGAACATTCCCGAAGCATCACCAACCCCAATCACATTCTGGCAGGTAAGCTTGTAGTGAATGTAGGCAGCCAAAGTGTAAACTTTATTGATTTTTTGGATATGCTCTTCATTATTCAAAATAGCCTGATAAAGGTGAGAAACAGACCATCGCTCCGGAACAGGAAAATTAAATAAATCGGACAATTCCTTAGAAGCCTGACCTGTAATTGTGTTTCGCCAAGTTCTAAAAGGAACCAAAAGATTATCATCCTTATCAAAAGCAAGATAGCCGTGCATCATAGCAGAAATGCCACCAGAGCGGAATTTTGTCAGTTTGAGACCGTATTTTTCCTGAACATCTTTTTTCAAATCCGCATAACAGGCCTGCAAGCCTTCATGAATTTGACTTAGCGGATAAGTCCACACACCATTTTCCAGAGAATTTTCCCAAGTGTAGGAACCACTGGCAATCGGCTCATAATTTTCATTTATCAGTACAGCTTTAATTCTAGTTGAACCAAATTCAATACCCAAAACCGCTTTTCCATCAGCAATAATTTCTTTATTAGTCATATTTTTATTCCTTTTGTACAATTATAAAGCCTTTGCCTGGCAAATTAAATAGAGAAATTTACGGAAAAAAGTTTAAAAAAATGCCAAGTACAAGTTATTCGCAGTCCGATTCCTCTTACGTTCAGCCTGCCGAATTGACGCGCTTTTTCGGGAGCATATTCTGTTAGAGTTGAATGTTTGATAATGTTGTTGTCATATTGTAAAAACTTCCCGAAAGACGTTACTATAAAAGATACAGTTTAAGAAATGGGTGATATTATGGATTTAAAACATTTACAAAATATTCAGACAGTTTTTGATGATGCAGTTGCGGCCCACAAAGTCGCAGGTTTGAACTGTGCAGTTTATAAAGATGGAAACGAAGTAGGCTACTGGCAGGCAGGATTTGCTGACCTGGAAAAGTCCAAGCCATTTTCCCGCGACACAATTTGCAGGCTTTTTTCAATGTCCAAACCGGTAACTTGCGTTGCTGCCTGGATTTTGATAGAAAAAGGCAAAATTGATATTGCCGATGAAGTTGGAAAATATATCCCAGAGTTTTGGAATTTGCAGATTTCTGATGATAGGGGCAGGAGTGGAAAATCTCGCAAAAGTCAAAGAAATGTAACAATCCAGGATTTACTGAATATGACAAGCGGCTACACATACGGAGCTTGGTGCGAAGATTCCCTCTACGGCGAACATCTTACATCCAACCTTTTAAGCGAATTAAATAAAGATTGCGTCGGCCCATGCAAAATCACAACTATGGAAGTTGCCCGCCGTTTAGCAAAAATTCCAGTTTCATTTGAACCTGGAACAAATTACGCTTACGGACTTTCCGCAGATATTATGGCAGCAGTGATAGAAGTGGTTTCCGGAATGAAATATTCAGACTTTTTGAAAAAAAATATTTTTGAACCGCTAGGAATGAAAGACACCGATTTTTACGTTCCATCAGAAAAACAAGACCGGCTGGCAAAAGTTTACGCCTGCGATAATCAAAAAGATATGATTTTGTTCCAAAACGCCCACCTGGGCATTCAAAATAAAATGGAGCACGCACCATCTTTTGAAAGTGGAGGGGCAGGCCTTTGTTCTACTTTGGACGATTATTTAAAATTCGCCCTCATGCTGGTAAACGGTGGCCAATATAACGGCAAAAGAATCCTCCAGCAAAAAACCGTAGAATATTTTACAAAAGCAAGATTACGCGAAAATCTCCAGCAATGTTTTAATCAAAACATGGAACATTTTTCCGGCTACACATACTGCAATTTTTTGCGAGTAGCCTTTGAACCTGGCCGCTGTAAATACATCACCGAGGAAGGGGAGTTCGGCTGGGACGGCTGGCTGGGCCCTTATCTTTCTGTCGACTTGAAAAATAAACTTGTCATCGTAATGCTGATGCAAAAAACAGGGGCCGGAACCTGGGAAGTGACTAGAAAGTGTAAGAATATTATTAGTGCTAGTTTATAAGGGCAGGGCGGGGGAAAAATCCCCTCCCAAACCCCCTCAAATCCCCCACTAGACAACCTCCCCCATAATTGTTAAAATACTAGAATAATTTAGGGGGTAATAAGTTAATGATTTTCCCATTGGAACAACTTGTTGAATATAAAGACAATATCTACGAAATTACAGTTGCCGCAAGTCTTCGTGCTTACCAGATGGCAAAAGTAAATGACCCGGAAATCGAAGCAAATCATGATAAGGTTGTTTCTGTAGCTGCAAGACAGCTTTTTACAAATAAGGTTCGTATTGGACATACAGAAGCATAAGTCAAAAATACCTGTTATAGTGATTTTTGCACCAACTGCGTCAGGAAAGACTGCCTTGACAAGAGAACTTTTTTCTCCAAAGGGCAGTCATTTTATTTTTAAAGCAGAAGTTGTGAGTGCAGATTCCCAGGCAGTGTATAAAGGCATGGACATTGGTACAGCAAAGCCAGACAAAGAATTTTGCAAAGAACTTCCTCACCATCTGATAGATATTTTGACGCCAGATCAGCAGTGCAATGTTTCCGATTTTATTGATACGGCCGACCTTGCCTGCAAAGAAATTTACCAGCGGGGAAATATTCCTGTTTTTTGCGGAGGAACAGGTTTTTATATCCGAAACTTTTTGTATGGAGTGCCATCGACCCCAGTTTCTGATGAAAAACTTAGAAACGAACTCAAACAGAGGATTTTAGACGAAGGTAATGAAAAACTTTACCAGGAACTTTGCAAAGTTGACCCCGAAAGTGGCAAAAAAATCCATCCCAATGACGCCTACAGAATTTGCCGGGCCCTGGAAGTTTATTATCTTTCTGGCAAAACCAGGACAAGTTTTAAAATCGAAGAAAAATTCCGCGAGATTTACGATTTTCTTTTTATAGTTTTGCAGCCAGATCGCCAAATCCTTTATCAGAGAATCAGAGATAGGGTAGATTTGATGTTCGACCAGGGCCTGAAAAATGAAGTTCAAAATCTGGTGAAAATGGGCTATACAAAAGACAGTCCGGGGCTAAAAGCCATTGGTTACAGCGAATGGTTTTTGTACGATGATGAAGAGAAAATCCGCGAAGAAATAAAACATCATTCCTGCAAATATGCAAAAAAACAATACACCTACATTCGCGACATTCCCGGCAGTAAAATTATTGATTTTGATGGAAGCGACCAGGCCATTGCAAAAGTGGCAGAGATTATAAAAAATTGGTTATAAAAACTTGGGGAGACTTTGCCACCTAGTCGCCTTAATGCAAAAATTTCGTAGATATGTTATAATCCTACCTATGAATATCCGAAAACTTCCAATCGGCGTACAGAGTTTTGAAATCTTACGAAAAGATGATTATCTGTATGTTGATAAAACTGAATTTATTTATAAACTCGCAACTGAAGGCCGGCAGTATTTTTTAAGCCGTCCGC
>CAZGDL010000001.1:38341-39978 GCA_964525075.1 uncultured Treponema sp. | reverse complement strand
GAAGACCGCAGGGGCACTATTTGTGCCCCGAGGACTTAGAGCGTTAGCGAAGTGCGGAACTGCCGACGGCAACCGGAGGTTGCCGGACCGCCCAACTTAAAAACTCCCATAAAATCTCTCATAAAAACTTTCGGCAAAAACTTTTCACTAATTGAAAATCACATTAAATAGGAATATACTCAAAAAATCATTCTTAGGGTATTTCAAAAAGCCCAGTTGCTTTACCACGGACTTTTGTTTGGCCCGATTTTTTTCAAATTTTTTATAAGAGGCACAAAAAATGGTTATTTTAACTCTAAACTGCGGGTCATCGTCTGCAAAGTATCAGGTTTATGATTGGGACAACAAAGAAGTTATGGCTAATGGCGTTGTTGAGCGTATTGGCATTGACGGTTCTGTAATTACTCACAAGGCAAAGGGCAACAAGACTGTAATTGAATCTCCTTGTCCTACTCACAAAGAGGCTATTGAATTAATTATCAAAGAAATTACTGACGCGGAAGTTGGCGTTATTAAGTCTATGGACGAAATTGGGGCTGTTGGTCACCGCGTTTTGCATGGTGGCGAAAAGTTCACAAAGTCTGTTTTGATTACTCCTGAGGTTTTGGATGGGTTCCGCGAGGTTATTGACCTGGGGCCTTTGCATATGCCTGCGAATATTATGGGTATTGAGGCTGCTCAGAAGGTTATGCCTAATATTCCTCATGCTGCAATTATGGATACTGCTTGGCATCAGACTATGCCGGAAGAAACTTTCCAGTATGCTATTCCTCGTGAATGGTATGAAAAATATGCTGCCCGCCGTTATGGTTTCCACGGTACTTCTTTCCTCTACACTGCAAAGCGTGCGGCTGTTTTGCTTGGAAAAGATCCTAAAGATACAAATCTGATTATCTGTCATATCGGTAATGGTTCTTCTATGTGTGCTGTAAAAAATGGTCAGTGTTATGATACTTCTATGGGTATTACTCCGCTGGAAGGGCTGGTTATGGGAACTCGTTGTGGAGATTTGGACCCGGCTCTGCCTTTCTACATTATGCGTAAAACTGGTATGTCTGCTGATGAGATGGATAAGGCTTTGAACAAAAAATGTGGTTGTTTGGGTATTACTGGTCGTTTTTCTGATCGTCGTGATATTGAAATTGAGGCTGCAAAGGGTGATAAGCTTTGTCAGCTTTCTATTGAGATGGAAGCTCTCCGCATTAAAAAATATATTGGTCAGTATATGGCTGAACTTGGTCATGTTGATGCTATTGTATGGACTGCCGGGGTTGGCGAGCGTGGGCCTATTACTCGTGGTAAGGCTTGTTCTGGGCTTGAAAATTACGGTATTAAGATTGACAGCGAGCGTAATGAATGGTCTTTCACTGGTAATGCGGAAACATTTATTCATGCTGATGATTCTAAAACTAAGATTTTTGTAATTCCTACTGATGAAGAGCTGGTTATGACTGAAGATGCTTATGCTTTGATGAAGGGTACTTATGATGTTCATACAAAGTTTACTTATTCTTTCCAGTCTCCGGATTATGTAAACAAGGCTCGCGAAGAAGGTCTTAAGGGGGATTTGGTTAAGAGACCTAATCTTGCTAAGGTTCTGGCTAAGCCTGGAATGTTTAAGGATTAAGGGGATTTTT
>CAZGDL010000001.1:36348-38241 GCA_964525075.1 uncultured Treponema sp. | reverse complement strand
GGGCGGGCGACTTGGCACACCGGGGCGTGGATTTTGCTTCCGGGGTGGGCGACTTGGTACTCCAGGGCGATGATTTGGCCTTGGGGGGCGGGCGTTTTTCCACCGGGCGGGGCTTTTCCCTGGCGAACGCCATCTCCCTACAACTTTTTGACGGAGTTTTACTATGGAAAAATTGATTTTAAACAACTATGGTTCTTTTGATGTGACTTTTGCTAAGGCGAAAGGTGCAACAATGTGGGATGTAAACGGCAAAAAATACATTGATTTTATTGCCGGAATTGGCGTTAACTGTTTGGGTCACGCTTATAAGCCCCTGGTAAAAGCAATTTCCCATCAGGCTAGCCGTCAAATTCATATTTCAAATTACTATTTTTCTGATGTTGGTCTGGAATTTGCAAAAGAACTGCTGGAAGTCACAGGTTTTGAACGTGGATATTTTGGAAATTCCGGGGCAGAAGCTAACGAAGCCGCTATCAAACTGGCTAGAAAATATGGCCAGCTCAATGGTGGCGATAAACGAAAAACGATTGTCACTCTGGAATCTTCTTTCCACGGCAGAACTTTGGCAACTTTGACTGCTACCGGCCAGGAAAAATTTCACCCGGAATGTTTTGCCCCTTATCCTCAGGGTTTTAAAACAATTAAAGTGGGTGACTACGAAGCCCTCAAAACTGCTTTTGACGACACCACCGCGGCCCTTATGCTTGAATGTATTCAAGGCGAAGGCGGCGTAAATCTTTTGGATCCAGCCTGGGCCAAGGCGGCTGCAGATGCTGCTCGTGCTGCTGGTGCGATTGTCATTTGCGATGAAGTTCAAACTGGAATTGGCCGAACGGGAACTTTCCTTGCCAGCGATTGGCTGGGAATTAAGCCTGAAGTTGTAACTTTGGCAAAGGGAATTGCTGGTGGGCTTCCTATGGGGGCTTGTCTTTTCCGAGGCAAGGCTAAAGATGTTTTTGTGGCAGGTGACCATCAGTCAACTTTTGCAGGAAATCCTCTTGTTTGTGCAGCCGGCAAGGTTGTGGTAGAAACTGTTTCCGATCCTGATTTTTTGGACAGGGTAAATCACGCTGGCGACTATATCCGCGGTCAAATTTCCAGTTGGAATTTGCCGATTGTAAAAGATGTTCGCGGAAAAGGTTTGATGATTGGAACTCAGATTGATGCGAAAATTAAACCTTTTGATATTGAAGTCCGCTGTTTGGAAGAAGGTCTTTGTACAACAACTGCCGGTTCCGATGTTGTAAGATTTTTGCCACCTTTGGTAATTTCGGATAAAGAAATAGAAGAAGGTCTTGCAATCTACAAGTCTGTTCTGATGGAATTTTGCGACAAATAAATAGTAAATAGTGACGCTTAAAAAAATCTGTATTTTTTGGATTTTTTCTTTTGTAACACTCTTTGTTTTAAATGGGGCAGAGAGTGTTATGTCGCGTCCTAGAAAAGTTTACGTAGTTCAGACTAAATATTTTGATATTCTTTTTCCCCAGGAAAGCAAGGTGACGGCTGATTTTTTGGTAAATCATGCTGATGATTTGTTTGAAAAAGCCAAGCAATCCTGTGGTCTTAAAAATGATTTTAGAATGCCGGTTGTGATTTCGCCGGATTCTGACACTCTTTCGGTTACTTACACGCCATCTCCATATAATAGAATTGTGATTTTTGATTCTGTCCCGGCTGATAAGCAGACTTATTATGATGATGGGCTTTTGGGGCTTTTTTATCACGAAGTTTATAAGGCGGTGGCTGGGGCAATTAGAAGTCCTTTTAATCAGTTTATTTCTACGATTGTGGGCGAACAGTATGCTCCGGTTTCACTTTTGAATGTGCCGTTTTCGTTTATAGAAGGCAGAGCTTTTTGGGCGGAAGGTTTTTCTGATGATGGGGATTTTG
>CAZGDL010000001.1:33471-36248 GCA_964525075.1 uncultured Treponema sp. | reverse complement strand
CCACCAGGGCGGGGAGTCCACCTTGGGGGGCGAAAATTTTCCTCAGGGGCGTTTTAATGACGGCTATTTTCTCCAGATTTTGTCCCAAGCTAAACTCGAAAAATCTTTCCCATCATATTTTGAATGTTCTGTCACTTACGAAAATTACCCTGGAAACGACTTACTTTACGCCGCGACATCGGCCTTTACGGCTTATCTGATTCAATCCTACGGTTACAAGAAATTTGAAGAATACTGGCAAAAATCGGCTTCCCTTCATTTGTTTTTTCAGCCAGGAATTATTTACTTGGTTTACGGAAAATCCCTTTTTTCTCTCTGGGAAGATTTTAAGGATTCTGTCCCCCTTCCTTCCGATTTGGACCAAATGCTTGAAAAGGAAAAATATGTCACTGCAATTTTTTCTAACGACCAGGAGGGGCTTTATCAGCAGGTTTTGTATTCTGATTATGGAATTATCTGGTATGACGGCCACCGCCACGAAGTTTCGCTTTTTGACCCCAACAGTAAATCAAAATTACGCCAGCTTTTATTTTTGGCTGATAAGATTGATAAAATAAAACTTTCTCCGGACGGGCAATTTCTTGTTATTTCTTACAAAATGTCCAAAAGCCGGGAAGAATTTAATCAGGATTGTTGTAGAATTTATGATTTGAGGGAGCGGGAGTTTTTAGATTACGACTTTAGTTTGCGGGATGCGGCCATTATTTTGTCAGCTGATGGCGAAAATTTGCTGGCCGGGGTGAATGTTGACGAAAAATATCCCAAAATTCAGATTTTTTCGCTGGCTGCTGATGATGACAGCGTTTTGCTTTTTGAAAAATGTTTTGAAAAAAATGCCATTCCGTCGGCACTTTGTGCAGCTGGTGACGGAAAATTATCATACATAATCACAAAAAATGGTAAAAAAAGGCTGGCCCAGTGGGATTTTGGCGGGGAAAGTGCAGCCCAGGGGGAAAATGTCCACCTAGATGGCGAAATTATCCACCAGGGCGGGCAATCACCTCAGGGGCAGGAAATTGCCCTCCAGGGCGGCGAAATCTTCTGGACCATAAAATCCGAAGCTGGGCAGGAAATCAATTTTTCATCACTTCGACTTGTAAATCATTCTACTTCAAAAGCCAAAAAAAACACCCCTTCTGATTTTCTTTACGTCTTTGAATATGTCACAAATCAGCCTGGCGATTTTACAAAAATGGGCTATATTACCCTAAATCAAAATTTCCAGATGGAAAAAGTCTTTTTGCAAAAAAATAATTTGTATGGTGGGGCAAATTCTCCTTATCTGAAGGGTGAAAATTTATATTACGCTTCCAAAAAACTTAATCATAATGATTTGTGCTGTATTTCTACCGAAAATTTGCAATTTGAAGAAGGAATTTTGCAGAAAATTCCTCCAGTCGATTATTCCTACAGTCAGCCTATTATCAATTTTTCTAAAAATGATTTAAATGGCCACGAACTTTCAAAATATTATCCTCTAAAATACATGTTTCCGCTGAATGTCATTCCATTTTGGCCGATTAGAAAACTTTCTCTGGAAAATGGGGCGAGTAAATGGCCGGGGCTGGGTCTTTCTTTGACAAGTCATTCTGATCCTTTTATGAATAATAAATTTACGATTTCGGCTGGCTGGACATATCTTCCTTTGACTTTTACGACGGCTATAAACGCCCCGACGAGTTTTCAGTATCAGCAGGAATTGGAAGCTAGAAATTTTCAAAAAGACAAATCTTTTGCCGCTTTTTTTGAAAATACTTCCACCCCGGTAGATATAAAAGTTGGTTCTTTGTTTAAGTTTAATCTGGACGGCCAGTACAATTTTGAGGCCATGGCAGGAACTTCGTGGACTTTGCCCCAAGATTTGAATGTTGGCAAGGTTACAGTTGACCTGCAAACTTATTATTCTGCTTCAACCGATTATTATGATGCCCAGTATTTTGATGATTATAAAAGCCTGTCTGATTGGCCATCTTTTGAAAATTCTTATGATTTGTTTGAGGTGGATGCGACTGGGACTTATTCAAATATACATCAGTACGGAATTTCTCCTTACGAAAAATGCGGATTTTCTGCAGGGGCAAGATTTTATGCTTTTTGGGATTTGTATTCCTACCGCCAGATTAAGCCCGAAAAAGAGGTCATTTATAGCAAAATTGGGACGAATGTTGACGGCCAGCTTTATAGCCAAGAAGCGGCCGAAAAGGATTACAATTTTTTGCTTTTGCGTGTGAGCCAAATGAATGTTGGCCTGATTGGAAAAATTGAAATTCCAAGATTAACTCCCCTGCAAATGAAAAATGGCTTTGTTCTGAGTTTGCCGGCTTCCATTTCTGCAGAACTTTTGAATAACGCAGGTACGGCCCTTAAAATTAATCCTGAAATCCTCTTGCTGGGCTGGGAAATTCACGACGGACTTTCGCCTTTGCTTTTGTATTTTAGCAGGATTGGGATAAAAGCCGGCTACGATTTTAAGCTGGATTACGATACCCGCCAGGTAAAACTCCCGGACGTCCGCCGCGAAAATTATTTTATGGACATTTTCAGCCAGTCGTACATTAACGATAATATTTATCTGCTTGTGAATGTGGATGCATCGTCGTCGGTGGGATTCCTTTCGTCAGAAATTCTTAGTTTTGAATTAAAAGCGGCCTTTTATCCTAGAAGTCAAGGTTTTGTTTTTAATTTCAGTTTTGTTTCGACATTCTGATGATGAGATTCCGGGTCAAGCTCGGAATGACGTTGCTTCTGAGATTCCGGAACGAGTTCTACGCGTCATG
>CAZGDL010000001.1:4175-33371 GCA_964525075.1 uncultured Treponema sp. | reverse complement strand
ACGAGTTCTACGCGTCATGCTGAACTTGTTTCAGCATCTCTCTTGTAACAAAATTTCCCTTACGATTGTTTTTATATTATATTTTAATATTATAGAAATTTTTTGGAGGACTCAAAAATGATTGAAGTTTCCCACGTATCCCGTAATTTCGGGGCTTTTCGTGCGGTAAATGATGTCAGCTTTTCCATTCCAACTGGTCAGATTGTAGGACTTCTTGGACCTAACGGCGCTGGCAAAACCACAACAATGCGAATGATAACTGGATTTCTTTCGCCATCAGACGGAAAAATCACAATTGACGGAATCGATATTTCCGAAAATCCTGTTGCAGCAAAAAGAAAAATTGGCTATATGCCTGAATCAGCTCCTTTGTACGGAGATATGATTGTTGAAGATTATCTGAAATACATTGCCCAAATGCATGGTCAAAATCCTGATGAAAAAGTTCCCCTTCTTTGTCAGGAATGTGGATTAAAAGAAGTTATGAGCAAAAATATTGCCGAACTTTCTCGTGGTAACCGTCAGCGTGTTTCGCTTGCTCATGCTCTCATGAACGACCCCGAAATCCTAATTTTGGACGAGCCGACTTCTGGCTTGGACCCGAACCAGGTTGAAGACGTCCGTGCAATAATCCGCGAAATCGGAAAAACTAGAACTGTAATTGTTTCTACTCATATTTTGAGCGAAGTTGAAACACTTTGTAGCCGTGCCATCATCATTTCTGGCGGAAAACTTGTTGCCGACAGCCCGATTGACGAGCTCAAGGAACGTTTTGGCCACGAAATCGCAATTAAAATGACTGTTGGTGGGGCTTCTTTTGATGATATTTCTACGGCTCTGAAAACTGTCGAAAATGTCGATTCTGTTACTCAGACTTCTGCCGATTCTCTTGTTTCGGGAAGTGCGGAAGTTTACGGAGTTTTGGTTTCTGTAAAAGGGGCTTGTGAAATCCGCCCGGCAGTTTTCAAAAAACTTGCCGAAAAAGGTTTTGACCTCTACGAAATGGCAATTCAGCGAAATTCTTTGGAAGATGTATTCCACGCTTTGACAGAAAGCCCTGCGGAAGGTCAGTCAAATGCCGGCCAGGGAAATGGCACTGGACGGGTAGCGAACGCCGGCCAGGCAGATGGCCCAGAATCTCCAGCCCAGGCAGTTCAGGAGGAAAAATAAATGAGCGAAAAAACTACTACAGCAAAAATAAAAAATCCTGCTTTTATAATTATGAAAAGGGAATTGGCTGCTTATTTTACCAGCCCGATTGCCTACATCGTAACAGGCCTTTTTTTAATCATCACAGGAATCCTTTTTTATACAACATTTTTTATTTATAACCGGGCAGAACTCCGCCAGTTGTTCACATATCTGCCACTTCTGCTTTCATTTTTTGTTCCAGCTTTGACAATGAGGATTTTCGCCGAGGAAAAACGCGTTGGCTCAATCGAAACGCTGATGACTTTGCCGGTTACAGAAGTTCAGGTTGTTACTGGGAAATATTTAGCTTCCTTTATCAGCACCCTGGTCATGATAGCCCCAACTTTGCTTTACATCCTTCCAGCCGAAATTTTTGGCCAGCCAGATTACGGTCCAATCGTGGGCGGTTACCTTGGAGCAATTTTCCTTTGTGCCAGCTACACTGCAATCGGACTTTTTGCTACATCAGTTACAAAAAATCAGATTATTGCATTTTTCACAGGCTTTATCATTTGTATTGTCCTCACCATGCTCGATACATTTATGATTTTCCTCCCATCTTCGCTGGTAAGTTTTTTCAGCTTCCTTTCCGCAAATTCTCACTTTACTTCTATTGCCCGCGGAATTATTGATACACGAGATTTGATTTACTTCATTTCTTTGACCGCCCTGTTCTTTACAATTACCGTAAAAATTGAACAGGCAGAAAAAAACTAGGGGAGGGATAAAATGAAAAAATTCTTAAATTGGTGTAAAAGTCCAAAATCAGATTTTGCTTTGTTTATCGTACTTTTGATTTTGGTGAATATTGTCAGTCACAATCTTTTTGTTCGTTTTGATCTTACAGGTCCAAAGTCTTATTCCCTTTCGGCAGGAAGTAAGTCACTTGTAAAAAATCTGGAACAACCACTTTCTATCAAAGTTTTCTTTGATGATAATCTTCCATCCCCTTACAGTAGCGTTTCACAGTATGTAAAAGATATTTTGGTGGAATACAAGGGTGCTGGAAATAAGAATTTTTCTGTAGCCTACATGGATATGTCTAAACAGGAAAATATTGACCTGGCTCGCGATTTGGGCCTCCAGCAGATTCAGATTCAGGAAGTAAAAAATAACGAAGTTGGTTTTAAGCAGGGCTACATGGGACTTGCCATCACTTATGGTGATAACATCGAAACCCTCAATCCAATCACTTCGACAGACGGATTTGAATACAAACTTACCTCGAAAATTTCAAAAATGGTAAATATGGCGGACGCCCTGGCCGGTTTGAAAAATGGTGAAAAAATCACATTGACCCTTTATTTGAGTGATTCTCTCAAAAAATTCGGAATTTCAGGCTTGGATCAGGCTGATTCAATCATCAAAAATTCTTTTGATAAATTGAACCAGGAAAATATGAACCGTCTTGAATACCAGGTTGTAAGTCCTAATGCTTCTGAAGCAGTAATTCTTGCAGAAAAATATGGACTTCAGGTTATTCAGTATCAGGATGAAAGTGGAAATGTCAGCAAAGCGGCTCTGGGACTTGTCCTTGAAAATGGTGATAAATTCTACCAGTTGCCATTGCAGATTCAGCAATCTTTATTTGGCTATATGATTACTGGTCTTGAAAATGTAGAACAGTCTGTTCGCGAAGGTTTACAGAGTCTTCTTTCAAACGTAACTTCTGTCGGCTATATCACAGGGCATGGTGAAAAAGCTTTGTCGGACGAAAATGCAGCCCAGTATTTCAACACCATGGTTTCGGGAATGTACGAACTTGTCGAAATTGACTTGAACAAGGAAAATATTCCTGCTGGTATGAATTCTATCATCATAAACGGCCCAGAAAATGATTTTACCGAAGAAGAATTGTACAAAGTTGACCAATTTGTGATGAGGGGTGGAAATGTCCTCTTCTTTATAGACGGAATGGTTCAAGATCCAAATGCACAATACACTGGCGGTCAGCAGTTTAATCCTAATCAGTTGAATATCAGTAGACTTTTGGATTCTTACGGGGTGAAAGTTGAAAACAACCTCGTTATGGATACAAATTGTTACGTAAGTCAGAATTCAAACTTTGGTACGCTGAATCTTTACTGGGTTCCTTCTTTGCAGAAAAATCAGCTGGCTAAAAAGAACGTAATCACAAATAATTTGGGTTATGTATTTATGATTCAGGCTTCTGCTTTGGACGCTTCTGCCGCCAAAGAAAATAAAGACGTAAAAGTGACGGTTTTGGCTAAATCTTCCGACCAGGCTTGGACAAAATCAGAAAATATTATGCTCAATCCTATGGTTTTAACTCCTCCAACTGATAAGAGCCAGTTGCAGTCTTATGATTTGGCTGTTTTGCTGGAAGGTAAGTTCAAATCAGCTTTTGAAAAAGCCCCTGAAACTAAACAGACTGATGATGAGGGAAATCCTCTCCCAGAAGGAAATCTTTCAACTTCGAGCCACATTTCTTCAAGTGTAATGGCTGGCAAAATATTTGTTGTGGGATCATCAACCGTAACTTCTCGCCAGGTAATTGACGAAAACGGTACAACCCCAATTGCCATGTTCCTTATGAACACAATTGATTATATGAATGGCAATGAAGATTTGTGTACAATGCGTTCAAAGAGTCTTTCTGTAAATACTTTGACAATCAAATCTCCAGCTGCGGCTAATTTCTGGAAATACTTTAACCAGTATGGTCTTGTTGTAATTTTGATTATTGTGGGACTTCTTGTTTTGCGGGGACGTTCAATTCGCCGTCGTGCTATCAACAAAAAGTACAATCCTAATGATTCAAGAACAATAACAAAATAAGGAGGCTCGTATGAAAACTAGAAAATTAGTATTGATTATTGCTGATCTGCTGCTCCTTGCTCTTTGTCTTATTCAGGGAATTGCAGCCGCCCGTGATGGTGCAAAATATTTTAAGTATGATGATAGCCCTGACGAAATCACGATTGTGACTCCATCAGAAAATCTTCTTCTTACAAAAGATGGGGATGATTGGTTCGTTACTGAGCAAAAATATCCTGCTAATGGAACAGTTATCGATAATTTTATCGAAGCTACAAAAGAAATCCGAGCTTTGGATAAAGTTGCTTCTGTAAATGATAACTCTCGTTCAAAATATGAACTTGTAGAAACTAAGGAAATTTCTGTCGAAATCAAAAAGGGCGGAAAACTTCTTCGTAGTCTGGAAATTGGTAAGGAACCAGCTTCCAGTTCTCAAGCTTACATCACTGTTGATGGTGGAAACGACATCTACCTTGCTTCTGGCAGTCTTCGTGCAACTTTTAACACGAGTTTAAAATCTCTGCGTTCTCGAGTTATTTGGGGATTTGACAAAGAGACTGTAAATTCTTTGAGTGTTACAAAAGCTGATGGCACAACCTGGTCGCTCAGTCGCATGGGGGAAGGGGATTCAACTTCTTGGACAATTTCAATTCCTGATGCCGAAGTTGACTCAGAAAAAGCTTCTACCGTTTTGCAAAATGCTGCAACTCTCACTACTACTTCTTGGTATGGTGATGATGTTAAAGCTGATGATTTGGGCGGAGAATTTCTGCTTTCTGCAAAAATTGGTCATGATTACGAAAGTGCAAGCATAGAAATTTATCAGATTCTTCCAAAAACTGAGGATTCTGGTGATGGGGATTCTGCAGATACTGCTGATAATTCATCATCAGGCGAAACAAAATACTACGCAACTTGTAGCGAAAGTCCTTACGTCTTTGAACTTGCATCTTACGCCGTAGAAAAATTTAATAAAAATGCGGAAGATTTAGTAAAATGATAAAATTAGTCGCATTCTTAGGAAATTATGGAAGAGAATACGACAAAACCAGGCACAATGTTGCCTGGTTCTTTGAAGATTCTTTACCATTTGCAAATAAATTATCCTGGCAGTCCAAATTTAAAGGGGAAATTGCAAATTTTACTCCCCAGGAACTGGCTCAGTGGGCTTGTGATACAAAAATCTGTTCCAAAAAAGACGGAAGTCCAGTTTTAGTCCCGGAAGAAGCCCCTGCCCACATCTACTTTCTAAAACCTCAAACCTATATGAATTTGAGTGGCGAAAGTATCATTGAAGTGGCAAATTTTTACAAAATTAAGCCGGAAGAAATTCTCGTAGTTCACGATGAACTGGAATTGCCACTTGGTTTTGTAAGCTGGAAATGGTCTGGCGGGCTTGGCGGTCACAACGGCCTCCGTTCTACAAAATCAGTTTTGAACACCCCAGATTTCTGGCGGCTCCGTTTTGGAATTGGCCGGCCGGAAAATGACAAAATTGGAGTGGCAGACTGGGTTTTGAGCAAATTTTCAGACGACCAACAGTTACTTATGCAAAATGTTTTTAGTCAGACGAATCTTCTGCTGGTAAAAGCCCTGCTCAGCAAAAATCCTGCTGATTTTATTCAGACCTGGGGAAAGAAAAATTTGTTGGACTAGTGTGGCTAGCTAGGCTAGTGTGATTTTGTGGGGCCGAGACGTCGACAAGCGATGTCCCCACGTCCCTGCAAACGATGTTACATTCCCACAATCCCAAAAAAGTGCTAATATTTCCCCCGCACCTAAAATGTTTTTTTTAGAGATGCCTTAATCCTAATCACAAAATAAACGAGGTAGAAAATGAGTCTAAAACTGTACAACACCATGGGACACAAAATGGAAGAATTTAAGCCAATCCACGAAGGTTTTGTTGGATTTTACGGCTGTGGTCCTACAGTTTACAACTACGCTCATATCGGAAATCTGCGAGCTTACGTTTTTCTGGATATTCTTGATAAAACCCTGACAATGCTTGGATACAAAATCAAGCACGTTATGAATATCACTGATGTTGGCCACCTTACCGGCGATAATGATGAAGGCGAGGACAAAATGAAAAAATCCGCCGCCGAACGTCACCAGTCTGTTCTGGAAGTTGCCCAATTTTACACTGACGCTTTTATGAAAGATATTGACGCCCTCAATATCCGCCATCCTGATGTAATTTGTAAGGCTACCGAACATATTGATGTTATGATTGAACTCATCAAAAAAATCGAGGCTAACGGACATACTTACATGGCCGGCGGTAACCTTTATTATGATATTTCAACCTACCCGGATTATGGAAAACTTGCCAACTTAAATCTTGACGAACTGAAGGCTGGAGCCGGCAAGCGTAAGGTTGTCGTTGTTGATGATAATAAACGCAATCCTGGTGATTTTGTCCTCTGGTTTACAAAATCAAAATTTGAAGACCAAGCTATGACTTGGGATTCACCTTGGGGGCGGGGCTATCCTGGCTGGCATATCGAATGTTCTGCTATGAGTATGAAATATCTTGGTAAGCATTTTGATATTCACACCGGCGGAATTGACCACGTTCCAGTTCATCATACAAACGAAATTGCCCAGTCGGAAGGTTCTTTTACCGAGGAAGACCGAAAAGAAGGCCCTTGGGTAAATTATTGGCTTCACAACGAATTTTTGATTTTGGAAGGTGGCAAAATGTCCAAATCTTCGGGCCATTTTATTACCCTGCAGACGAGCCTCCCTGCCGAAAAAGGCTTTTCTCTTAAAGATAAAGGCTATGAACCTTTGGATTACCGCTTTTTCCTTTTGGGTGGCCATTACAGAAAGCAGTTGGTTTTTTCTTTTGATGCTTTGAACTCTGCGAAATCTTCTCGTTCTGCATTAAATCAGAGAGTTGCCAAATTGATTTCTCGGGCAAATACCGAAGAAAAACTTGGCCTTACCCCAGGCAATTTTGCCCAAATCCTTGAAAAAATCGATTTTGAAGACGAAAATCTTGCAAAATTCCGCGAAGGACTTTCAAATGACCTTGCTACTCCAATCGCCATGGCAGCCATGCAAAAAGAATCAAATGGCAAGGGTGGGGGAAAAGCTTCTGATGCTTTGTCTGCAATTTTCAAAATGGACAAAGTTTTGAGCCTGGACGTTATCAAAAATGCTTTTGAAGTTCTTGCAGAACAGGAAAAAAATGCCAATGCCCAGAGTCAGCAAGACCATTCTGATGACCCGGAAGCTGCAGAAATAGACGCTTTGGTTGCAGAAAGAACTGCCGCCAAAAAAGCAAAAGATTTTGCCCGAGCCGATGAAATCCGTAACCTTTTGTCTGGTCGCGGTGTTATTATAATAGATACACCGAACGGTCCAACATGGAAGCGCTCGTAGTTTAGTCATATCTAAAAAAATAACGTAACTTTTAGGATCTTTCTGTGTTTTATAATAATGATGAGGGTCAGACAGGAACAATGGAAAAGCTTGACGCTTCTTCTCCTGTTGACTTTAAAAAAATTTATGACGCTTCAATGCAGATGCTCTTCAAAATTTCATACAAAATTGTGAATGATGAAGAGGTTGCCGAAGATTTAGCCCATGATTCGCTGATTAAGGCAAATGAAAAGGCTTTAGTTTTTCCATCACTAAATGATGCAAAATATTGGCTTATCCGCGTTGTCAAAAATGCGTCATTAAATTACGTCAAACGAAAGGATCGCGAACGTAAAGCCTACGAAAAAGTGCTTTATGAAGATCATAGGAAATCAGAATCTGGTGAAACTGATTTATTGAAACAGGATTCAATTAATAAAGCTAGGGAAGCTTTAAAAAAACTGCCTAAAAACCTGCAGGAAGTCCTTATGTTGCGTGAATATGCAGATCTCAACTACAAGGAAATCGGAAAGGTTTTGGGAATTACGGAAGGAAACGTAAAAGTCAGAATTTTTAGAGCCAGGGAGCAGCTTGTTAAGTTAATAGGAGAAGATAATGTCTTTTTGCCCGAGTAAAGATATTCATTCTATTTATTTAGATAACGAATTGCCGGAAATTTACAAAGAGGAATATGAATCTCATGTAAAAAATTGCCCAGCCTGCCAAAACGAACTGAACAAAATAAAGGCTCTTCGGTCAGCCTTGCGTTCAGATTCAGACTCTATCAGCCTTAGTGATGATTTTCTGGATAAAAGTTATGAACGCCTGCAAATTAAAATGGCTTACAGTAAAAATTCTGGAAAGTCAAAAAAATCAAATAAAATACATTTGGGATATATTGCAACGGCTGCAGCAGCTGCGGCTGTTTTTGCCCTTATCATTCCAATTCGTTTAAATTCATCTGCAACATCTACCTCGAACCCAATCACTACTTCTGGATTAGGTACAACTTCAGTTGCGTCTGTTCCTGCAATTTCTGGCTCTTCTTCTGCAATTGCTGCAAATAATGTGGCTATAAATAGTGGAAGAAATGTGCTTGTTTCGGGTAATATACAAGGAACAGTAAATCATCCTGGAACTGGCATGAAAGAAAATTCAGCTCTTATGAAAAATACAAAAGAGATTGAAGTGTTACGCCCAGAACTTGAGGATGAAAAAATTTCTATAAGGATTAGTGTCCCAGGGGTTGGCGAAATTCCTGTTGTAACAGAAATTAACGTTCCAATGGGCATAATGTCAGGTAAATTTTAGTGAATTCATCTGGAAAAATTAATTACTCAATCAGACGATACCCACTTTTTAGAGCCGGTATCGTCATTTTGATTATTGCTCTCGTTCTAGGAGCAATTTTTCTTATCAATAAAAAAAATAAGCCTATACCCGTAATCGAATCTGTAAATCCGCCGGTTGGTTCTCCTGGCGATGTCGTTTTAATCTCTGGAAAAAATTTTGGCGACGTCCGAGATATGAGTTATGTCGAAATTGCGGGTTCAAAGTTGACCGCCAGTTCTTATATCTCCTGGAGTGACAATCAGATTAAAATAGTTTTGCCGGCAAATGTTCAGGACGGTCTTGTTTATGTGGGGACAAAGGATATGAGGTCTGAACCGGCCTTGTTTGCGAACGAGGTGGATATTCCAGTTCCTGTTCCCGAAGTTCAGCAGGTTACCAAGCCTGTTATCACCAGTCTGTCATCAGAAAAAGTAAATATTGGTGATGAACTTGTGATTTTGGGTAACAATTTTGGGGATGCAAGGGGCCAGTCAAAAGTTCTTTTTACCATTGATTATGCAAATAAACTGGAAACTGCGGATATAAAAAGCATAATCCTCCTTACCGAAAATATGATTGCCTGTAGTGATGATGATTTTGATTATATTTCCTGGTCGAATACAGAAATTAAAGTTAGAGTGCCAGACGGGGCTTGTTCCGGTGTTGTGATGGTCGATACCGGCCGAGAAAAATCCGCTCCAAAAGAGTTAACAATCAGTCGGGATGCGGGCAAAAAAACTTTCACCAACAAAAAAATCTACCTTATCCAGTATTCTGCTGATATTGCTGATTTAGTGACAAGTGATACTTCTACCATCACTTTGAGATGTCCACTACCAGCTACAAGTTCGGCCCAGCCAAGTGTGGAAATCACAGAAACTTCTCCGACCCCAATTTTGATGAATTATCAAAATGATTTAATCCATCAAATCACAAAAGCAAAAAATAATAGTCCTAAAAAAGTTTTTAGCCAGACTTTTGTTTTGCCGGTTTATGAAGTTCATTCGGAAGTAAACGCCGGGAAAATCGGAAATTACAAAAATACAAATAAAAATCTGCTTTCTAGGGCCTTGCGACAGGATAATTTGATTCCGTCCGAAAATGAGAATGTAAAAAATCTTGTGACAAAAATTGTTGGCAAAGAAACAAATTCATACAGAAAAGCAAAGCTGATTTACAGTTACATGATTGAAAATTTTGAGCTTACAAAAAAACTCCGCAAAAACGACGCCGACCCCATGGATTTAATCAAAAAGGAAAAAGGGGACGCCTACGATTATGCGGTTATTTTTACGGCCCTTTTGCGGGCGGCTGGAATTCCGGCTTTGCCAAATGGCGGTATTTTGATTTCTTCAGATTTGACAAGTCAGGCCCATTGGTGGGTGGAATTTTACATTGACCGGGTAGGCTGGCTGCCTGCCGACCCTGCTCTGGGAGATGGCCTTGAATATAAAAAATGGTCTGAAAGTGATGTTGGAAACGAGGCTGATTTTTATTTTGGCAATTTGGATTCCCATCACGTTTCATTTTCGCGGGGCTGGAATCAGCTTAAGCCTTTTAGTGCCGACAGCAAAATTGTTCAGCAGCCGAGATCTTTTGCCCTCCAGTCAATTTGGGAAGAGGCAAGTGCAAATACAGTAAAATACAGCAGTTATTGGAGTACACCGGTCGTAAAAGGTGTATACTAAAGGCTGAAAAAATACAGGAGTTAATATGACAACAAAAGTTTTGAGCGTTGGTGGTTCAATTATTGTTCCCGACAAACCAGATACTGATTTTTTGGGAAAATTTGTAAAAATGTGTAGTGCTTGGCTTGATGAAGATAAAAGCCGTCGTCTGATTTTGGTAGCTGGGGGTGGAGCACCTGCCCGCGTTTATCAGAATGGCTACAAAGAAGTTTGCGAAAAAACTGGGGCAAATTTTGATGCAAATGCCGCTGACTGGATTGGAATTATGGCGACTCGTATCAATGCCCAGCTTTTGAAGGCTGCTTTTGGGGATTATTGCAAAAATGATGTAGTTTATAATCCTACAGCTGATGATGTGAAGTTTGATGGTCAGGTTTTGGTTGCTTCTGGCTGGAAACCAGGATTTTCTACAGATACAGATGCCGTTTATCTTGGTGAAAAATTTGAGGCAAAAACAATCGTAAATCTTTCAAATATTGAAAAAGTTTACACTGATGACCCTAGAAAAAATCCGGATGCAACTCCGATTGACGAAATTTCCTGGGCAGATTTCCGCAAAATGGTTGGTGATGAATGGACTCCTGGCAAAAACTGTCCTTTTGACCCAATCGCTTCCAAAAAAGCAGAAGCAAACGGTATGACAGTTATTTGTGCCGGTGGAAAAAATATTCCGAATATCGAAGCCATTTTGAATGACAAGGAATATGTCGGAACTACTATAAGGTAGATAATTCTTCCATCCTCTGCAAAATAGAGTCAATTTTTGACCCGTAGTTGGGGTCGGTAGCCCAAGTGCCTGCCAGACCCCAGATGTCTTCCACAAACTTAGTTTTGTGAACCCAGCCGTAGCGGGGATCAACAAGTTCCTTGTTCAATTTGACGTCCTCGTGGGTTGCATAGGCCTGCAAATGCTGGATATGCGCTCGGACGCCAAGTTCTTCTGTTTCAAATTTTTCGCCAGGGTGGTCAGCGTCCATTGCTCCCAATCCACAGTAATTATGAAAATCAGGCTGAACCAGGCCCCCAAAGCACAAATAGCCGGTTTCAAGGCACATTTGAGCAAAAGCAACATCTGAATTTATCCCTTCGGCAAGGGCTTCATCAACATAATAAGTTGCAAATTGCAAAATATAATCATCATCAATTTCCGGATTATTTTGTTTAAAAAAATCTGCCAGTTGCCTTGGACTTAAAATCCCCTTATCCAATATTTTTCGCGAAATAGAAATTTTCTGGATTTTTGGCAAAGTTTTACAAGAAAAAGCAGTAATTGCAGTTAAAAAAATCGCAAGAGCAAAAAGAATGTGGCCTAGGTAGCCAGTTTTTTTAGTCATCGGGGTAATCCTCATTTTTGTTTGTTTTCAGGGCGTCATGCTGAACTCGTTTCAGCATCTCAAGAGATTCCGGGTCAAGCCCAGAATGACGGAAAATCTGAGATTTCGAACCTAGTTCGGAATGTCTGTTTTAAGTAGTTTCCCTTCTAATGTCTTAATTTTCGGCTTAAAAAAATTATCACTTTATAAAATCTCCAATTTTCCAAAATTTCGCAAATTTTTTGCATTTTTTTCATTTTTTTTGCATTTTCATTTCCGTTTTTAACATTTCGTGGAAATTATATATATGATGAAAAATAAAAGAATTGTAAAACCCGATGTGAGGGAAAGGGCTTTGGAACACGGAATGTCTTTTCCTTTTGACGAAGAACTGGTAATGCTGATTTTGGGTTCCGGCACTAAAGATATGCCAGTCGAAGCCATGGCCTGTAAAATTATGGACACCTTGGACTGTTCGGAAGACGACCAGGTGGTGGAAAATCTGCTCAAACTGAAAGGGGTTGGGACTAGTAAGGCTCTGGCGGTAGCGGCGGCTCTGGAGTTGGGGCGGCGGCGAAATGCCCACGTAAAAGCCCAAATCCGCACCCCTCGGGACGTCGTTCCCTTTGTGAAAAATTATGCAGTCTCGGACAAGGAACATTTTCTGGTGATTACTCTGAGCGGTGGTCACGAAATCATCAAAATTCACTGCGTTTCTGTGGGGACGCTGAACCGGACTTTGATTCACCCCCGCGAGGTTTTCAGCCAGGCTATCAAGGAAAATGCGGCTGCAATCATTGTGTGCCACAATCATCCGTCGGGGAATTGCCAGCCTTCCGAAGAAGACATTGAAACAACGAAAATTCTGCAAAAAGCTTCGATGATTATCGGAATTGAGCTGCTGGACCACGTGATTATTGGGCTGGAGGATTATTTCAGTTTTCTGGAAAATCACATCTTGTTTTCGTGTGATGACTAAGATAAAATCAAAAATATGAAAAAAAGGCCGTTTTTATTTGGGATTTTTTTGATTTTTCAGGTGGTGGCTCTGTTTGCAGGTGAAAATCAGGTTTTGAAGCCACAAGTGGCGGAGGATGACTCGGCGGCGTCCGCAAAAACGGTAGTAGCATCTGAGAAAGAAAATCCCCTCGAACCCGATTATGACTTCAACCTCGAACCCCAGGAACTTTCCCCCATCTCAAAAAAAGACTTGTCCGAAAATAAAAATACCGCGACATTGGTTATAGACTGCAACCAAAAATCCGCAGAAGTTTACATAAATTCAATTTATCAGGGAAAAACAAAATTGACCATAAACAAACTTTTGCCAGCGGATTATATTCTGGAAGTCCGAAAAAAAGGTTTTGCCACAAAAAAATATTACGTTACGGCCAAGGCAGGCTACGCTTTTACTTATAGGGTTGTTTTGGAGTGACGCAATCCCATTCATATTCAGTTTTTTCTTGTTTTCTTTATTGCCTTTCATTAAATTATAGGTATGAAACTTTATTCTCGTAGTCAATTATTTAAAACTTCTGCAATTGCAGTTTTGGTCGCAGTTGCTATTACTTCTGTCATTTTTGTCAAAATTGGAAAAAAATCTAACGCAAATAAAAATCCTACTGAAACTCCAGATTCTAACCTGGTCTCTGTGCAAAATTCCGGGGAAAATTCTGAGCAAGTTGGGCAAAACACACAAAATAACATAGTTCAGGTTGATGATGATTTCCTCGAAAAAAATCCAGCCGCAATTATTCCTGTGTCAAACACAACTTACACTCAGGACGAAAGCCAGAATATCAATGTTTACAATCTTTGCAACGAAGCCGTAGTCAATATCAACACAAAAGTTACGGCTTATGACTGGTTTTTGGAACCTTATGTTCAGGACGGGGGTAGCGGTTCTGGCTCTATTATTGATAAGCGGGGCTATATTCTTACAAACGTTCACGTTATCCAGGACGCAACAAAAATTTACGTTTCACTTTTTGATGGAACCCAGTATGAGGCGGAAGTTGTTGGCCAGGATTTGGATAGCGACTTGGCTGTAATTAAATTTACACCGCCGGAAGGAATGACCCTCAAAACAATTTCTTTTGGTGATTCTACCGCCCTGAAAGTTGGTCAAAAAGTAATTGCAATCGGAAATCCTTTTGGTCTGGAAAGAACGATGACAATCGGAATTGTTTCTGGACTTGGCCGCCCAATTCAGAATTCAAATAACCGCATAATCAGAAATATGGTTCAAACTGATGCCGCAATCAACCCGGGAAATTCTGGTGGCCCTCTTTTGGATTCTTCTGGAAAAATGATTGGTATTAATACCATGATAAAATCAAGTTCGGGTTCTTCTGCCGGAGTTGGATTTGCCGTTCCTTCGGAAACAGCGGTCAGGGTTGTTGCCGATTTGCTGAAATACGGAAAAGTTCAGCGGGGTCAGGTGGACGCTACAATCGTTCAGTTGAGCAGACGAATTGCCCAGTACGCCGGACTTGATATTTCGGAAGGAATCCTTGTTTCAGAAGTTGAAAAAGGCGGAAATGCCGAAAAAGCCGGAATTAAAGGTGGTACAGAAGCCGCATATTACGGTTCTCGCCGTGACATTATTTATATTGGTGGGGATGTAATTACAAAAATAGATGATATTGCCATTACTTCCCTGGCTGATTATTATTCGGCCCTTGAATCTAAACGACCTGGTGACGTAATTACTGTGGTAATTCACCGAAATAAAAAAGATTTGACCGTCAAATTGACTCTGAGCGAATAAATCAAAAGGCGGATTAAAAAATGCGACCTTTTGAAGTAGTGTCCCCTTATCAGCCAAGTGGCGACCAGGGGCAGGCAATCGAAAAACTGAGCCAGGGCTTTCTCCGGGGGGATAAATTTCAGACTTTGAAAGGCGTCACCGGTTCTGGAAAAACTTTCACGATGGCAAAAATCATCGAAAAGGTTCAGCGGCCAACCTTGATTATCAGCCACAACAAAACTCTTTCTGCCCAACTTTACCGCGAATTTAAATCATTTTTTCCAAATAATGCCGTAGAATATTTTGTTTCGTATTACGATTATTACCAGCCGGAAGCCTACGTGGCCGCTCGCGACTTGTACATAGAAAAAGATTGCGATATAAATCGCGAAATTGATCAGCTGAGGTTAAAGGCCACTTACAGTTTGATGGAGCGGCGAGATGTAATTGTTGTCGCTACTGTCAGCTGTATTTACGGTCTTGGTATGCCAGATGTTTACAAGGGAATGAGAGTCCATGTTGAAAAAGGCCAGACTCTGGATCCCAAAAAACTTGCCGACCAGCTTATTTCTCTGCAATATTCCAGAAATGATGATGTTCTTGACCGAGGAAATTTCCGCATAAAAGGTGATGTGATAGAAGTTTTTCCTCCTTACATGGAAACGGACGAAGCCTACCGGATTGAATTGGATTGGGACGAAGTTGTCAAAATCCGAAGATTTGATGTTTTGAACCGGAATATTACCGGCGAAATTGACGAAACTGTTTTTTACCCGGCAAAGCACTTTGTTGTTCCAAAAGACCAACTGCTGGCCTCTTGTGACAGAATCCAAAAGGAAATGGAAGAGCGGGTGGAAGAATTTCAGCGGCAGGGGAAAATTCTGGAAGCCGACAGGCTCAAAACCCGCACCACTTATGACATTGAAATGCTCAAAGAAATGGGAACCTGCCCCGGTATCGAAAATTATTCCGGCCCGATTTCCGGCCGAGCCCCTGGCGAACCCCCTGCAACTCTGCTCCACTACTTCCCGGACGATTTTCTTTGCATGATAGACGAAGCCCACGTCACAGTTCCACAAATTGGGGCAATGTACGAAGGCGACCGTAGCCGTAAACAAAACCTCATAAATTTTGGCTTCCGCCTGCCATCAGCCGCCGACAACCGCCCCCTCAAAAAAGCAGAGTTCGACGCGAAAA
The DNA here is from genome assembly GCA_964525075.1 of uncultured Treponema sp. Lineage (GTDB taxonomy): Bacteria > Spirochaetota > Spirochaetia > Treponematales > Treponemataceae > Treponema_D. The sequence continues at coordinate 17,754 of CAZGDL010000001.1, read as the reverse complement.
TGAACCAGATTATTTATGTGACGGCAACTCCGCGCCCCGACGAAATCAAACAGAGCTCTCAGGTTGTGGAGCAGATTATTCGCCCTACCGGGCTTTTGGATCCCCTTGTCGAAGTTCGCCCTAGCGAAGGCCAGATGGAAGATATTTACCGCGAAGTTAAAGCCAGAATCGCCAAAAATGAACGTAGCTTAATCCTCACTTTGACAAAAAAAATGGCAGAAGATTTGACGGATTATCTTACGGAACTCAAACTCAAGGTAAAATATATCCACTCCGAAATTGACACTTTTGAACGGGTCGAAATCCTAAAATCGCTGAGAACTGGCGAAATTGACGTTTTAATTGGAATCAACCTCCTTCGCGAAGGAATTGACCTGCCGGAAGTAAGTTTTATTGCCCTTTTGGACGCAGACAAAATCGGTTTTTTGCGGTCTGAAACTTCTCTTATCCAGATAATTGGTCGTGCAGCCCGCAATGCAGAAGGCCAGGTTGTGATGTATGCGGATCATATGTCACCGGCAATGGAAGCGGCAATCAAAGAAACTAGTCGCCGTCGCCAGGTGCAGGAAGCCTACAACAAGGAACATGGAATTACCCCGACCACTGTCAAAAAAGCTATTTCGGATATTCTGGAACATCAGAAAGAAGAAGCCCAGGATGTCGCAACAATTGACCTTGAAGTTTTGAAAAAAGGTCTTAATCTGTTTAAATCATCAGACAGAAAAAAACTTATCAAAAGACTTACCGAAGAAATGTCTGCTTGTGCCGAACGAATGGAATACGAACAGGCAGCTGTTTTCCGCGATCAAATCAAAGAAATTGAAGCACAATTTGGAAAGTAGTGGTAAAGTTAAATATTCAATAAAATTTAATAAGAAAGCAGGGAAACGCTCTGTATCGCCTAGCGTTCCTTGACTGCACAGGAGTAAAAAAAATGAAAAAACTAGCAAAACTTTTATTGTGTTTAGGAGTTTTAATGGGGTGTAAAAGTGGACTTGTAGCTGATGAAGCTGAATATGCACTTGGTATTTCAGAAGATGCTTATTGGGAAGCTGTTGATGCCAGCCTTTTGAACAAGGGTAACAACTATTTGATGAAATCCTTCCTAAAAAAGTTGGACAATGACCAGGATGTTTATATTGCCTGCATTGGTGGTTCTGTTACAGAAGGGGCTGGCCCTGCAAGTTATGGGGAAGGTTACGCCTATCAGTTTTATAATGCCCTCAAAAATTATTATGCAAAGGATGCTGAAAAAGTTCACTTTGTGGGCGCTGGTTTGAGTGGAACTCCTTCTCCACTTGGCCTGGTTCGCTATCAGAAAGATGTTGTTGATGTTTTGGGGCGAAATCCAGACCTCCTCGTTATTGAATTTTCTGTAAATGACTATCAGGAATGTTCTAAAACAAGGGCTTTTGAATATTTGATTCGCAATGCTCTGGAAAATAATACTGCCGTAATCGCACTTTACGCTGCCGCAACTTACGGAAATCAGCAATATTCTATGACTCCAGTTGCCCAGTTCTACAAAATTCAGGAAGTAAGCGTTTTGGACGGATTGAAAGGTTCTGGCGTAAATCAAACTGCAAATTCAAAAGTTTATTATACAGACACAGTTCATCCGACAAGTGAAGGCCATGGTTTTATGGCAGATTGTTTGTTATATCTTTTGGATACAATTGCTGAAGATCCGGAAGATAAACCTGTAAAAATTCCTGACGGCTACAAAAATGCAAATCCTTTTACGAATTTTACTGCTTATTTTGGTAATTCAAAGAATTCTAAAGTAGTTATTGATGCTGGTGATTTTAATCAAAAAGACAGCCAGATTCAGGGATATTCAAAAGGCGGAAAATCTTTCCCAGAAAACTGGAAAAAAGGTTCTTCAAAAAGTGAAAAGAATTTCACTATGTTCCTTGAATGTAAAAATCTGATGATTGTTTACAAAAACAGCAACTCAAAAACTTTTGGCAAGGCAGAAGTCCTGGTTGATGGCAAAGTTGTGAAAACTCTGGACGGTGGAAAATCTGGTGGCTGGAACAACTGCGTTATTGATTCTGTGATTGATAATAAAACCTGTGCAAGACATATCGTTGAAGTGAGAATGGCAAAGGGTGATGAAGAAAAATCCTTTACAATTCTTGCATTTGGCTATGTAAAGTAGACCAATATTTTAGGGACTCTCTTAAAAAATTTGCAAAACAGCGGGTTCCTGCAATTGACTTATTTTTGGATTTTGTGTATATTTCTAAAACTATTGTTTATTGTGTGGGAAAATTGTTTATATAAGGAAGGATAAGAAAATGTCTAGAATGTGTGATGTTTGTGGAAAAGGCGTTATGTCTGGAAATAAAGTAAGTAAATCTTATAACCATACACGCAGAACTTGGAGACCAAATCTTCACAGTGTAAAAGCAACACTTCCTAACGGAGAAGTTAGAACACTTAAAGTTTGTTCAAACTGCCTCAGCCGCGGATTTGTTGATAAGAAGGTAAGAGTTCCAAAGACAGCTGAAGCTAACAACTAATTTTAGTAAATTGCTCAGTTAAACTGATGACCCCGAGATTAGTTCTCGGGGTTATTTTTTTGTTCTGGGATTAAAAGCGTACGTCTAGGGGTGGTGGCTTTTTCTTACATCTCCAAAATCAGCCCATCATAAGACGGTAGCACAGATTTTGCCTTCGCCAGGCCTGGAAATTCACCTAAATGGGCTTTTATATATTCTTTAATTTGTTCATGAGATTCGTTGTGGGTCATGTGGATAAACCAGATATGTTCCCCACCAATCTGCTGGCACACTTCCATAGCCTGCAAAAAATTGAAGTGGGTGGAATGTTCCCGAACCCTTAAACCATCAATAATCAGGTGCTTTAAATTTCCGCATTTATTTTTTATCAGATTAATGGAATCCTGGCTCATAAAATTACAGTCCGTCAAATATGCAAGCGATTGTTTTTCGCCCTGAGGATTTTTTTCTACCAGTAGCCAGCCTGTCGTTTCCAAATATCCGTGCATCATTGGGATTGGGACAATTTCTGTTTTGCCAAGGAAAAATGGCTTTGTAGCTTCCTGTAAATCAATTTTAGCGTGGCCACCGCCTTCTTTTACCGGGGCAAAAATGTAATTAAATCTGGTTTTTACGTCGTTTATGCAAGTTTTGTTTGTGTAAATAGGGATTGGGGGAGCTGCCAGAATTTTTCGACTATTTTCATCTGCCGGCTTATTTTTAAAGTCACAGGAAAAAATCCTCAAATCATCAATCCCAAAAACATGGTCGGCGTGGGCGTGGGTCAAAAGAACGGCGTCAATCTGTTTTATTTTGTGTTCAATTGCCTGCAGCCTAAATTCCGGGCCAACATCAATCTGAATATGCAGACCGTCGTTTGTTTCTATATGTGCAGACGATCTGTATCTTTTATCATGCGGATCTGTTGAGTGGCAGACTGGACAATCACAAGCTATAACTGGAATTCCGTGACTAGTGCCGGTTCCTAAAAATGTAAGTTTCATTTTGCCGATTATAGTATTTTTTTATGGGAATGACAAATTGAAGAAAACTTCGTAAAAGAGTCCAAAAAGAGTCCAGTAATTTACAGTTTTTGTCATTTCCGTTAAAATTGAAGTGTGAATTTTGAAGCAGTGACTGTAATATCATCTTTTTTAAGAAGTCAGGATGAGATTTTTACCTTAGAGAGTTTCTACAGGTATTTACGAAGTAAGGGTGTTCGTCTTTCAAAAACAGATGCTGAAGATATTTTACAGTCTTCAAATTTAGTTTTTTCTCTGGTACACGATGAGTACATTACAAGGGCCGGCGTTTTTACCGGTCGTTGGTTTAGTTTTAAGCCGAGTAAAGAGGAAGTCGATAAAGGCTATTTTTTGCTGGGCCACCGCTGTATGCCTTTTATAAATCCAGAAACATCACCAGACAGCATTATTGTGATGACAAATGATAAACTTTTGGAAGCATCATCACAAACTTTTTCAATGAACCTTGCTCTGGACACTTTTTCGCTTTACGGGGAAGGTTACATTATTCCTTATATTATTGGTGATAAAGGAAATGGAACAGTTCACTTAAAATCTATTCAATATTCTCTGCCAACCGAAATCAATCTTACTTCATGGAAATTGTCTGATATAAAAAATATTAAAGATTTTGAATATGGAGACAGGCTTCTTTGCAGGGTTGTGGATTGGGAAAATTCTGTAATCGAAGTGACAAAATTAAAAGACCGGTCAGAAAAATTTGTTGTTTCAAGTTCGGCTGTTCAGCGGGAAGAATGGTATTCCTATTTTGAAGAAGGACTTTTGGCGGGTTTTGATAAACATGGGCCTACTGAATCTATCGAAGAACAACTTGCACTTTTGTTTTTGGAAAATCAGAAAGAACTTTGTATAAAAAATTGTGGTTCTGTTGAAGAATTTTTAGGCCATACTACAAAAATCGGCTTTGAACATTATGGGGTGGAATCTAGAATTTGGCGTAAAAACGAAGAAATTCCTTTTTCTGGTAAGTGGAATTCTACAATGTCATCTGCTGATTTGATTTTTTCTGATATGGCCCTTACTTTTTCTCCTCAGGTTTTGGACGCTTATCTTGAAAATAGTATTTATGAATCATACAAAACTGGAAAACCTCAGTCTCTGGAATTTTTAGTTTCAGAGATTTTTCCTCAAATCATAAAAATGGGTGGGGCAGAGCAAAAAGAAGTTTTATTGAATATAGAAAAACGAAATGATATACTCAAGAAAAATTATAACCGCTTTTCTGATTTTTCAATTGCAGAACTTAGAAAACGTATTTTGGACTTATTTAGCCAGGTAAACACTTTGTTTTGCGATATTGCCTGCTCGGGCCTTAACGTAAGTCTTTTTCCACAACAGGAATTAGTCGTTCTTTCGCAATTATACGGTCATCTGGTTCGTCTTTTGGATGAAGTAGAAAATATTTTTACTAGAGAGCAAATCCCTATAGATGATATTTCTTTATCTTTGGATGGTATGGTAGAAACTTTTGAAGATATAAGAGGAAATCTAGAATTTGCACTAAACAGTAATAGATATAAAGGTTATGGAATTGTAAAAAAGGATTAAACTTTTAGTAAGAAATGTGATTTTTTTTAGAACCGTCATTCCGGGCTTGACCCGGAATCTCATGAGATGCTGAACCCTGAACTTGTTTCAGAGGCAGCATGACAGAAAAAGTAGAATATAAAATTAGGATATAAAAAAATTAGGATGGAAAAAACTATGGAAAACGAAGTTGATATTGCACAGCTAATTCATCGTGGTGGAATTTTTAAAAATGTTGAAGGAAATACCCCTCAGGAAATTTATGCCAAAATCTGCAAAATGATAGATTTACCCGATGGAATGACATCTGACCAAGTGTATAATGCTTTGTGTGCTCGTGAAGAAGTTCTTAGCACTGCAGTAGGAAATGGAATTGCATTGCCTCATGCTCGTGCTCCAATTATGAAGAACGAAAAAGATCAGAGAATTTGTGTTGTATATCTTAAAAAGCCTATTGATATGAAAGCTCCTGATGAGCGTTCCGTGTTTGCAATGTTTATTTTGCTTACGCACAATTCTCAAATCCACTTAAAAGTTCTTTCTACTTTGGCAGGCTTATTCAGAAGTGCTAGATTTAGAAAAGCTTTGGAAGAACAAGCTGATGAAGCCGTTCTTTCATCTCTTATAAAAGAATTAGCTTAAATTTTATCCTCGAGGTATATTTATGGACAAAAAAGGTGTTGAGGCAGTTGCACTTTCTATCCGCAGCTTGTCAATGGACGCTATTCAGAAGGCAAATTCAGGTCACCCTGGCCTTCCACTTGGTGCAGCAGAAGCCGCTGCAGTTCTTTACGGCGAAGTAATGAAGCACAATCCTGCTGATTCAAAATGGGCTGATAGAGACCGTTTTGTTCTTTCTGCAGGTCATGGTTCTATGTTACTTTATTCAATCCTCCATTTGGCTGGATATAAAGTTTCTATGGACGACATTAAAAATTTCCGCCAGGTTGGTTCAAAATGTCCAGGTCATCCAGAATATGGTGAAACAGACGGCGTTGAATGTACAGCAGGTCCTTTGGGACAGGGCGTTTCAATGGCTGTTGGTATGGCTGTTGCAGAATCTATGTTGGCAGCTAAATTCAACACTCCAAAGCACACTATCGTTGACCACTACACATATTCATTGGTGGGCGAAGGTTGTTTGCAGGAAGGCGTTGCTTCAGAAGCATCTTCTTTGGCTGGAAATCTTAAACTTGGAAAATTAATTGTTTTCTATGATGAAAACAAGATTTCTATTGATGGTTGTACAGATATTACTTTTACAGATGACATTGCAAAACGCTATGAAGCTTATGGCTGGCAGGTTTTGAAAGGTGATATGTATGATGTTGAAGGCATTGTAAAACTGGTAAATGAAGCTAAAGCAAACAAAGATCAGCCTTCTTTAATCATGCTTAAATCTATCATCGGAAAAGGTGCTCCAAAACAGGGTAAAGCTGATGTTCACGGTGCTCCTCTTGGTGCTGAAGGAATTATCGAAGCAAAGAAAAATCTGGGACTTCCAACTGATAAAGATTTCTACGTTGTTCCAGAGGCTTACAAATATTTTGAAGATAAAAAAGCTGGTTTTGCAAAAGCTGAAGCTGATTGGAATGCAGAATTTGCTGCCTGGGCAAAAGAAAATCCTGAACTTAAAAAAGAATGGGATGCTTTCCATGCTGATGGCGTAACAAATCCTGATGTAAAAGACGTTGAATATAAGGTTGGCGATGCTTGTGCTACTCGCGATGCTTCTGGAAAGGCTTTGAACGTAATTGCAGCCCGCTACGGTAACCTGGTTGGTGGTTCAGCAGACCTTATGGGACCAAACAAAACTGCTTTCAAAGATACTGATAACGGAACATTCAGCCCAGCAAACCGCAAAGGTCGTACAATTGAGTACGGTATTCGTGAATTTGCAATGTCTGCAGTTGCTGCCGGAATTGCTTTGCACGGCGGTTTGCGACCATTCTGTGCTACATTCCTTGTATTTGCTGATTATTTGCGTGGTTCTTTGCGTGTTGTTTCTTTGATGAAACAGCCTGTAATTTACGTTTTCACTCACGATTCTATTTACGTTGGTGAAGATGGTCCAACTCATCAGCCAATTGAAACAATGACTTCACTCCGTGCAATTCCTGGTGTTCAGGCTCTTCGCCCTGGTGACCCAGAAGAATCTATGGAAGCTTGGAAAATTGCTTACGCTTCAAAAGATCACCCTGTTTGTATGGCCTTTACCCGCCAGGCACTTGCAGTTTACGAAAAGGCTGATAAAAACTGGAAAGAAAATATGGCTTCTAAGGGTGCTTACGTTGTACTCGAAGGAGCTGCAAATCCTGATATTACAATTTTGGCTAGCGGTTCTGAAGTTAATATGGCTTTGGCTGCAGTTAAGCTTGTTAGCGGAAAATCGATTCGTGTAGTTTCTGTTCCAGATTTGAAGAAATTCTCAGGACTTTCTAAAGCTGAACAGAATAAAATTACTGGAAATGCAAAACGCATTGTTTGTACTGAAGCTGGAATTTCTATGGAATGGCTGCAGTTTACAGACAAAGAAAATTGTTTCTGTATTGACCGTTTTGGTGAGTCTGGTCCTGCAAATAAAGTTGCTGAAGATATGGGCTTTACACCAGCAGAACTGGCTAAGTTGTTGAATAAGTAAGGTTCGCGCCAGGCCGTGTAGCAGCAGCGAAGGCTGTTGCAACAGCCGAAGCTGAACAAAAAAGCCCCGCTATTTGCGGGGCTTTTTTGTTTGAGGGTTACCGAACTGCGGAAGGGCCGACCCCTTTAGGGGTGGCGCCCAAAAAATGCAAAAAAATCAAAAATATTGTAGTAATCTTTGAAAAGTGGTAATATTCATCATCAAATCCCACTATAAAAGAGGTCTAATATGCCTTATACCGAGCCAACAAGTCTAGCGATTGTTGCGTGTCCAGGTGGCGAAGCTTTCGCCAATGAGGTCATAACGCACCTTAAACACATGTATAAACACCGCTTCACATTGAAGAACGATGTTATATCTAAGCGTTATGGACTGAGTAAAGAAGAGCTTGTGCAAAGAATTAATTTGCAAAATGATTTGCAAACTAGTGATCTTTGTATAAGAGGTGCTACAGATAAGTACAGACCGCCTGTATTCAAGGTTGATGCACGGTTTACTTATTTTGCTAACGGTGAGGTTAAGACCGAACTTTTAGACACTGTCCGTGGAAAAGATGTTTTTATTTTCCAGGATGTTGAAAACCATGAAGTTCTTAGCATGAACGATGGTAAAAACCAGATTCGTATGACGGTAAATGATCACGTTATGTCATTGCTGGTTACAATTGATGCTGTTCGTATGGCAGGGGCAGGAAAAATCACTTTGGTTGTTCCGGCTTATCCTTACGCTCGTCAGCACAAACGAAAGGGGCGTGAAGGGCTTACTGCAAGTCTTTTGGGCCATATTTACGAAATGCAGGGCGTTTCCAGAATCATCACTCTTGATTTGCATTCCCGCGAAATTCCTAACGCATTTTCTTGTTGCAATCTTGATAACTTACACGCAAGTTACCAGATTATCCGCGAACTTTCAAAAATCGTTGATCTTTCGGGTAAATCCGAGGATATGGTTATTGTATCGCCAGATACAGGGGCCATTGACCGAAACAAGTTCTACGCTTCTGGCTTAAAACTTCCGCTTGCTATGATTTACAAGGAGCGTGATTATTCGATTGTTACTCAAGATGCACATTCTACAAACATCAAATCTGTAAAACTTCTTGGTGATGTAAAGGGCAAAGTTGCCTTCCTGGCTGATGATATGCTGGGAACTGGGGGAACTTTACTCAAGGCTATGGGCTTTTTGAAAGAACAGGGGGCTACAAAAGTTATTTGTGCAATCAGTCTTCCTTTCTTTACAGGAAACGCTATAGAATTGTTCGACGAGGCTTATAAACAGGGCTTGTTCTACCGAATTATTGGTACAAATGCTGTTTATCACGAAGAATTGTTGAACCGCGAATGGTATATTTCTACAGACGTAAGTGGTCTTTTTGCAAATGTAATCACTCGCATTCACTACAATCAGTCTTTGAGCGAACTGCTTGATAACCGCAACATCATTGAAAAAGTTGTAAAAGTTAAAGATACACCTGCAGAAAACAGCGAAGCTCAGAAAAAATAGAAAAAATAATGACTGAAACTGTTCTCTGTGTGGACATTGGGACGACTTCCTTAAAAGCAGGTTTAATTACTGCCGATGGGGAAGTCGTTTCTTTTTCATCATACGATTTTCCAAATCCTCAAGACCCTTTTGTTTCAAGGCAATGGGAATTGGGATTAAAAATTGTCATCACAGAAATACAAAGGAAAATTGAGGGGGAGATTTCTGGGGGTGCCAGCGGAATTGGAATTGCAGGTCGGGGAAATGGAATTGGAGGTGGGGTTGGCAGCCAGTTTTTGATAAAAGCTCTATCCATTTCTGGCAACGGGCCGACCCTTGTTTCGATGTCGGGGCTAACTGTGAGGTGGAATGAGGCTGAAAAATCACCTTCCACTAAAAAATCACCTTCCGGGGAGGCTTCCCTACACCAAAAAACTGGAACTTCCCTTTTTATTCCCAGAATCCTCTTGTTTCAAAAAAAATACCCGAAGAATTTTGCCCAATCAAAATATATTTTTTCCGGACCGGAATTTGTCATTTATAAGTTGACTAATCAGGCGGTGACTTTGCTTCCCGAAAAACGTTTTATTCCGGCTTACTGGGATAGTGAAGTTTTGACTTGCTGTGGACTTCCCCTTGAAAAAATGCCACCTTACGTTAATCTTGTCCAGGTTTGTGGCTATCTGACTGACGAAGTGGCAAAAAATTACAATTTGCCTTCTGGGCTTCCAGTTTTTTCTGCAGGGCCGGATTTTGTTGCGGCTTTAATTGGAACGAAAACTTTGAAAGCTGGCAGGCTTTGTGACAGATGTGGTTCTTCTGAAGGCTTTAATTTTTGTCTGCCAGCTTTTGCGGGTGGGCAGGCGGAAGGTGAAGCGGTAGCCCTCGACGGAGGTTCGTCCACCACCGAAGGCCCCGCCACCACCGCAGCAAACGGCCTCGACCTTAGCGATTTTCCTGGCGTTCGCTCGCTGCCATCTGTAATTCCGGGGCTTTGGAATGTTTCACTTCTTTTGCCCGACAGTTCAAAACTCAGCGAAAAAGCCCGCCTGGATTTTGCAAAAAATGCCCTGGCTACTCTGCGAAATCTTGCTCAAAAAAACAATACTCAATTTCCAGACAAAATGATTGTGACTGGAGGCCAGGCAAAAGACGATATTTTGATGGCAGATAAAGCCCGCTATCTTGGGCTAAAACTTGCAGTTTGTCAGAGTGCCCATGCGGAGCTTTTGGGAGACGCCTGTCTGGCTTTTACGGCTTTGGGAAAATATCAGACCTTGCAGGAAGCGGCCGAAAATATTGTCCGTGAGGAAAAAATCTATGAAAATTTATAAAATTCCACAAAATCTTAAGGCCCTTATTTTTGATATTGATTCGACTTTGTATACAAATCCTGCTTATGCTTTTGAGCAGGTGGATTGTCAGGTGCGGGAATTTGCCCGCGTCAGAGGGATTGGGGCGGACGAAGCTAGAAAGATGGTGGCTGATTATCGGAAAAAATTTGCGGCTGAACACAATGGTAGCAAGGTGAGCCTAGGAAATACCCTGCTTGCCTTTGGAGTTCCAATCGAACAGAGCGTGGAATGGCGAAAATCTCTTTTAGAACCCAAAAATTTTCTGGGTTATGACGCAAAACTCGTAGATGAAATGACCATTTTGCAAAAATCCTTTAAAATGATATGTGTTACAAATAATCCGGTTTTGCCGGCCCGAAAAACTCTGGATGCAATTGGGGTATCTGATTTTTTTCCGGAAATTGTCGGCCTGGATACTTGTTTTAAATCTAAACCTGCCATCGAACCTTTTATGACGGCTGTAGAAAGGCTTGGCGTAAAAGTAGAAGAATGTCTGGCCCTTGGTGACCGTTATGATATGGATATAGCCCTCCCCTTGGAAATGGGAATGGGCGGTATTCTTGTTTCTGGGGTGGAGGAAGTATACCAAATACATAAATGTGTGTTATAATAGGAAGAAATGACAGAAAGGCAATTTAAAAAGACAATAGAACTGACAAATGATGGTCAACTATCACTTTTCTTTATAGGAACAGGGACAGCCTTTTCCAAAACGCATTATCAAAATAATCTCTTAATCATAAAAGGGCAGGAGCATATTTTAATTGACTGCGGAACTCTGTGTCCTTATATTCTCGAAAAACTTTACAATACCAAGATTTCGCAAATTCGTAATGTGATTTTGACCCACCCTCACGCAGACCATATTGGAGGGGTTGAGGAAATGGTTTTGATTGGCCGTTACATCACAAAGCAAAAGGTTAATATCATTATCCCAAAACCTTTCAAAAAAAAGTTGTGGAATGAATCTTTGCGAGGTGGAATTCAGTTTAGCGAAATCGGCAAAATGAAGTTTGAGGATTATTTTACGGAAATCCCAAGTGAGCGGATTTTGAAAAAGCCTTTTGAAATGTATCATGCAGAACTGGGGAATATTGATTTAAAGCTTTTCCGAACCCGCCACGTTACAACAAAGCCGGACTCTTTTAAAGATTCCCAACTTTCTTACGGGGTTTTGATTGACGAAAAAATCCTCTTTACTGGCGACACCCAGTTCAATGAACCTCAACTTCGTTTTCTTTTGACCAAATATAAAAATATCGAATATATTTTCCAGGATTGTGATGTTTCCGGCTATTCTTCCGGGGTTCACGCCTCTTATGACCAGCTTTGTACCCTGCCACCAGAAATCCGGGCAAAAATGTATCTTTGCCATTATAGTGATAGCGTAAACAGCATTGACGCTTTGGTTGACGGCTTCAAAGGGCTTGCAAAACCTGGGGTTTATTACGATTTTTAAACTTTTTTCTGATTTTTTTTTGAATATTTGGTATAGTAAAATTGTATTTTAGGTCCTGTAGCTCACTTGGATAGAGCGGTCGCCTCCTAAGCGACAGGTAGTGCGTTCGAATCGCATCTGGACCATATTTTTAGCAGGGCATCTCTGAAAAAACATTGATGGTGATTTTTCGGAGATGCCCATAATTATATTCTGAAAAAAGTAGGATTTTATGAAAAAGATTTTAGTTACTTCTAGCAATGCAGAGATTTTGGAACTTGTGAGAAATGCCTGCCAGGCTTATTCTGATGACTTAGACCCGATTTTTTGTCCGGACACTGACGAAGCTTTGAGTTTTATTGATTATGAACTGCCAGAAATCAAAGTTTTGGATTTTTCTTCTGATGATGTGGATTGTGACCGAATTCTTGCGGCAATTAATGCGGACCCTTGGCTTCACAACGGTGGAATTATTGCTATTGCCAGTGATAAAAAAACTGCCGAGGAAATTGAAAATCGAAAAAATCCTAACATTTTAATTGTTCAAACTGTAAGTAATTTTAAGCATAATTTTGACCGTTTGCTGAAGGTTTTGTGGCGAAATCAGCAATTCCTTTTTAATCGTGGTATGCAAAACCGTATGGGAAGTGATGAAACCGGCGGTTTTATTTGTGATAACGACCCTATGGATATCCGCCTTTACACAAGTTTTTTGGTAAATTATCTGTATTGTTGTAACCGTATTGATGATGATGGCCGTTACGCCCTGCAGACAACTTTGATGGAACTTTTGACAAACGCCCTGGAACACGGAAATTGCGGTATTTCTTACAAAGAAAAAACTGATTTTTTGATGACTGGTGGAAATATCATCAGATTGATTGACGAAAAAAGGAATCTTCCTGAAAACGTAAATAAAAAAATCAGAATAAACTATGTGATTGGAAAAGAAAAATCTACTTTTACGATTAAAGATGAAGGTCCTGGCTTTGACTGGAAATCACAAATTTCTTCCGCTGCTCCTGCCGAAGATGAAACACACGGGCGAGGAATTTCCATTGCTTCTGATTTAGTTTCTGATTTGCGTTACAACGAAAAAGGAAACGAAGTTACTTTTGACATCAAAAATATTCAGAATACGTCTAACACCGTTCCTGGAATTATGATTCCGTTTAAAACAATTGAATTTAAACGCCACGAAATTGTTTGCAAACAAAACGAACCTTCCAACGATTTGTACTTTATTGTTTCTGGGCGTTACGGCGTTTATGCCAATGGCAAGTTGATTTCTGTTCTCACACCAAACGATATGTTTATTGGTGAAATGGCCTTTCTTTTGAATGACCGCCGCTCTGCTACAATTATGTCTGCCGATGAAGGAAAATTAATCCGCATTCCAAAGGTATCTTTTGTAAATCTGATTCGCAAAAATCCTCACTACGGAATTTTCCTTTCTAAGCTCTTAGCTCAGCGAGTCGTTCGACAAAATCGAAAGACACTGGAACTTTCGGCTAAAATTGCGGATTTAAAGGCAAAATTGGGAGATTAATTTCGTTCGTGGGAGGGCGGAAAAAATCTTCCACCTCCCC
>CAZGDL010000001.1:0-4075 GCA_964525075.1 uncultured Treponema sp. | reverse complement strand
CTTAGAACAATCCCGAAATCACACCATTATCATCAACATCAATGTTTAATGCAGCTGGGGCTTTTGGAAGGCCTGGCATGGTCATTATGTCTCCGGCAAGGGCAACAACAAATCCTGCCCCGGCATACAATTGAACGTCGCGAACTGGGAATGTAAAGCCGCTCGGTGCCCCAATCAATTTTGGATCGTGGCTGATAGAGTTTTGTGTTTTTGCGATGCAAACAGGAAGATTTCCGTAGCCGTTTTCTTCAAAAGATTTAAGTTTTTTGAGGGCGGCTGGATCAAATTCTACGTCTTTTGCCCGGTAAATTTCCTTTGCAATTTTTGTGATTTTTTCTGTAAGTGGCAAATCCAATTCGTAAAGTGGGTGGTAATCAGCCTTCCCGCTTTCTGCAATTTCCACTACGGCTTTTGCGAGTTCCGCAGTTCCGTCTCCGCCTTTTTCCCAACCTTCCGAAAGTACGGCTTTTGCTCCATTTTCGGCACAAAGTTTTTCCAGAAGTTTGATTTCATCATCAGAATCTGTAATAAATTTGTTGATAGCAACTACGGCCGGCAAGCCAAATTTTGCAATATTTTCTATGTGAGTTTTGAGATTTGCAAAACCTTTTTCCAGGGCCTGGCAATTTGGAGCCGACAATTCTGTTTTTGCAAGTCCGCCGTGCATTTTTAAAGCTCTGATTGTAGCGACAATCACCACTGCAGAAGGTTTTAAACCTGCAGAACGACATTTTATATCCAGGAATTTTTCTGCACCCAGGTCGGCGGCAAATCCTGCTTCTGTAACGACATAATCACCGGTCGCAAGAGCACACATAGTTGCGTTTACAGAATTACAGCCGTGAGCAATGTTGGCAAAAGGTCCACCGTGAACAAAAGCTGGATTTTTTTCCAGGGTTTGAACAAGGTTTGGTTTGATAACATCTTTTAAGAGGGCTGCTATAGCGCCGGTGCATTTGAGCTGACCAAAAGTAACGTTTTCTTTGTTGTAATTTTGACCAATCACAATGCGGTCAATTCTTTCTTTAAGTTCAGAAATTGTTTTAGAAAGGCAGACAATTGCCATAATTTCTGATGCAACTGCGATTGTAAAATGATCTTCGCGAGGAACTCCCTGCATCCTGCCACCAAGTCCAATCACAATGTTGCGGAGGGCACGGTCATTTAGGTCAACGCAACGTTTCCAGGAAATAGTTCTAGGGTCAATTCCAAGTGCGTTTCCCTGCTGAATGTGATTGTCGATGAGGGCTGCAATCAGATTATTTGCAATAGAAATTGCGTGAATATCGCCGGTAAAGTGAAGATTAATGTCTTCCATCGGGACAATTTGTGCGTAACCGCCACCACAAGCTCCGCCTTTTACCCCAAAACAAGGTCCCAAGCTTGGTTCTCGCAGGGCGACAACGGTTTTTTTGCCAATTTTATTTAAGCCATCAGCAAGGCCGATAGAAACAGTCGATTTTCCTTCCCCGGCTGGAGTTGGAGTAACTGCTGTAACGAGAATTAATTTTCCAGGTTTTGTGGTAGCTTTTTGCTGTAAGGTCTGTAATTCTTTGAATGAAAGTTTTGCTTTGTAAGGACCGTAAAGTTCAAGTCCATTTTCGTCAATGCCAATTTTAGAAGCAACTTTTGTGATTGGCTCCATTACATTTTTTTGTGCAATTTCAATATCAGTCATTTTTTTTCCTCATAAGATTCCGGAACGTCACCCTGAATTTGTTTCAGGGCCGGAATGACGGTTCATCAACTCCCTTCTAAAGATTTTATATAAAATCCGCTTGATTTACAATGTTTCTGTCTTTACTGCAATTTTTCCAAATCATCATCAGAAAGATAAAGATACTGGCCTGGCTTGAGACTAGAATCCAACTGAAGCCCGCCCATGGAAATCCGTTTTAGAAAAATCACTTTGTTGCCCACCGCTGCAAACATTCTCTTTACCTGGTGGTATTTACCTTCGCAGATTGTGAGAATGGCAACCTGGTTTTCCGGATTTTCGATTGCGTTGATTGCGTCAATTGCGTCGCCACAAAGTCCTGCTTTTTTCAGTCCTTCTTGGATTGAAGAATTTGCCGTCTGGTAATCATAAATTTCTTTTGTGGCCCATGAAATTTGGGCACTCTGGCAAGTAAAGCCCGGCTCGTTATCTTCTGGCCCTACAGCAATTCCCTGTTTGAAAAGCCTTGCAATTTCTTCTTTGTTTTCCTCGCTTTCGGGGTGGAGGAGGACGCAAAAATAAGTTTTATTGATGTGAGATTTTGGCGAAATAAGTCGGTGGGTAAGTTCGCCGTCTGTCGTAAAAAGTAAAAGCCCTTCCGTGTCCATGTCCAGGCGACCAACCAGATGAAGTTTTTCCTGCAAATAGGGAGTGCGGAGAGAGTCGTCAAGAAGGTCAAAAACAGTCTGGTGCTCGCCATCTTTGTTGGTAGAAACGGTGTGCATGGGTTTATTCATCATCAGATAAATATGCTCATGCAAATCAATTTCTTCATCATCAATAGAAATGCGGTCGTTTTCCTTGTCAATCTGAGTTCCCGGATCAAAAATCCTGGTTCCATTCACAAAAACCTGGCTGGAACGCAGGAGTTTTTTGATGTCTTTTCTAGAACCAAAACCTTCGTGGGCAAGAAGTTTGTCTATTCTTTCTTTAGCCATGCTGATGAGTCTGATTGCGATTATCGCTTGTCAATTGGAATGTAAGGACGTTCTGACGAAACATTTTTGTAAGCTGGGCGGTAAATTCTTCCGCCACTTACAACTTCCTCAATTCTGTGGGCTGACCAGCCTGCAATTCGGGCAATAGCGAAAATCGGTGTGAAAAGTTCGCGTGGAATGTTCAACATTGTGTAAACAAAACCAGAATAAAAGTCTACATTCGGGCAAACTTTTTTGTCTGAGTGGTGAACGTCCTGGATAATTTCTGGGGCAACTTTTTCAATCAGACTGTAAAGTTCAAATTCTTCCATGCAGCCTTTTTCTTTTGCCAAATCTTTTGCCTTTGCTTTAAGAAGCAATTCACGAGGATCGCTTACAGTGTAAACAGCGTGGCCCATACCGTAAACAAGACCAGTTTTATCAAAAGCCTCTTTTGAAGCAATCTTGCGGATATAGTCGGAAACTTCTTTTTCACTGCTCCAGTCTTTTACATTTGCCTTGATGTCGTCCATCATTTCTACAACGCGAATATTCGCACCACCATGGCGACGACCTTTGAGCGAACCAACTGCGGCCGCAATTGCAGAATAAGTATCAGTGTCGGCAGATGAAACAACGTGAACTGTCAAAGAAGAGTTATTACCACCACCATGTTCGGCGTGGAGGATAAGGGCCAAATCCAAAGTTTCGGCTTCCAGACGAGAATACTGCTTATCTGAACGAATCAGGCGGAGAAAATTTTCGGCAGTGGAAAGTTCAGGCTTTGGATTATGAATAAACATAGATTTGTTGTCATAATAACGACGTTTTGCCTGGTAACCGTAAGCTGCCAGAGTAGAAAAGCGAGCAATCAACTGAACACACTGTTTGATGATATTTCCAACTGAACGATTTTCCGGATCATCATCATAAGAATAAGAAGCCAAAACTCCGCGGGCCATTTTATTCATAATATCGTTGGAAGGGGCTTTCATAATCATATCTTCCGTAAAATTCGGCGGAAGAGTACGACATTCCCCCAGATATTCAGAAAATCTCTTTAATTTATCTTCAGTTGGAAGTTCCCCAAAAAGCAAAAGATAAGCACACTGCTCATATCCATACTGGTGATGCTTTTCTGCATCCGCAATTAAATCTTCAACATTATAACCGCGGTAAATAAGGCGGCCTGGAACAGCAACTTTTTCGCCCTCTTTTGTGATTTCGTAACCAACAACATCACCAATGCGGGTAAGCCCTACCAAAACACCAGTTCCATTTGCATTGCGGAGGCCGCGTTTGACATCATATTTGGTATAAAGTGCTGGGTCGATAGGGTCGTTGTGTACTGCAAGTTTTTCCAGTCTATGGATTATTGCCTGTTCTTCTTTTGTCATTGCCATAAGAGCCTCCGTATTTTTAAGAAGTATGTTTGGGGCAT